>JAEDHQ010000013.1 GCA_016296945.1 Bacilli bacterium
CTCGCACAAGAGACTTTCACTCTCTAGATATTAACCATGCCCGTCACACTTAAAACACCCGTAGAAAATTCTACGGGTTTATTTTTATTAATATGGAATGTATTCAGTAATTTGGAATGTTATTACAGTGCCATCTGTAAAGACGATATCAAGAATTCCTACCATACTCATTTCACCATCTACATAAATGCAAATATATTGACTCCAATCAGATGGAGTATTAAAATCTTCAATTGACATAACCATACCATCAGTAACAACAAAGTTATCAAATTTTTTACCGATTAAATCAACTAACTTATCTCCTTCTTCAAAAACAATATCTTCCTTCTTAATAGTTTGTCCTTCCAAATCAGCATAAACAACAGTAATTGTTCCATCTCCTTTAGATGCAAAACCTGTTGAAACGAAATAAATGCAAACGCCAAGAACTAAGACAGCAATAGCGCTAATAATTATGCGAATAAGTGTTTTCTTATTCATAATCAAATTATATCATTAATATAACACTATAGTCACCAGCTATAAAATTATAAAAAGATATTCTCTCCTTCTTTTAATTTATTAGGTAAGTCTCCTGACTTAGTTTCATCCTACTTTCATTCCTTCTCAGTTTCCCAATGGATTAATGATTTCGTCAACATCACAGTTGCTGGGACAGTTCAAGATTTTACTTGATTCCTTTTTATGTTTATCTCTAAACACCTAACGAATATATTCTACTACAATTTTTTATTCTAAGCAATAAAAAAAGAAAAAAAGACTAAAGTCTAAACACGATTACAAGTGTTTTTTCTTTAGTCATTTATTTTTCTAGTAATTTTCTTTTCTTACTTCGAAATAGCTTTGAGGATGAGCACAAACTTTACAAACCATCGGAGCTTTTTTACCAATTACCAGATGCCCACAGTTACGGCATTTCCACATTGTTTCGTTAGCTTTATCAATTTTCTTCTTCGTAATAGTAAGAATAATCTATACCATTCATAAAGATTTCACGGTCATCTATCTTATCAGTTAAGGCGTTATTAATAAGCACTAATATATCTTTGTAATCAATAACGCTTAATTTCATTGCTTCTAAATATTCTGTTTTATCAATCTTACTCCAGTCAACGCATTTAGAAAGATTTTTCTTAAATATTAGGTCTAACCAAATTCTTGTTGCTCTTCCATTTCCTTCCATAAAAGGGTGAGCAACATTCATTTCCACGTATTTTATAACGATTTCTTCAATGTTTGTTTCGGGCATTTTTTCAATAGTAGCCAAAGCTTCATCTAAGCATCTTGCACTTGCAAATACAAAACCACCTTTTGAAATATTTTGTTTTCTAATTTGCCCCGCAAAATCATATAATCCACCGAAAAGATAGGCGTGAATTTGTTTCAAGCCATTTATTGTTCCTACTTCAATATCATTAATAAGTCCGCTTTCAAAAATTTCATATGCTTTCTTTTTACTTTGTTCATCAATAGATGTTCCCTTTGTTTTAACCCATCTTAAGAACACATCTGACTTTTTACCTGGAAGAATTGACACAAGTAAATTTAGCCCATCTTCATCAATAACATCTGTTAAATATCTCTTACCATCTTTAGCTTTTAATTTCAGTTGTTTGCAAATTGCAATCAACTGCGGATTTCTCCGTTTTATAGTTGCCCAGTATATTCTTGGAGAAGAACTTAGGGAAAGTGCTTCTATTATATCAACAGCGCACATCCACCATCGTGAAGTTTCTTTATCCCAAATAGAACGAACTAAAACATTTTCAAAAAATCTAATCGATGTTTTAATCATCTTTGTCCTCCCTTGTTGTTATTTACAATTTCTAATATATCGTCTAAACCACATTCAAGGGCATTAATATTTAGTAGAATATCCAGGTGTACTGCCTCATTACTCCCCCTGTTTTGCCATTGCAATTGTAGTAATTCCTACTTTCAAGTGTAGATTTTCTTTACACATTTTTTTTCTTACTAATAGTCATTTCTATCTCCAAAAATGTTATTTATTAGATGTTTTATTATATCATACACAATAAATATTATCAAGATAATCTCCAATATTTAGAGATTGCATAACTGTGTATATAATATTTAAGATTCTAATAAATAAAAAAAAGACTAAAGTCTAAACACGATTACAAGTGTTTTTTCTTTAGTCATTTATTTTTCTAGTAATTTTCTTTTCTTACTTCGAAATAGCTTTGAGGATGAGCACAAACTGGACAAACCATCGGAGCTTTTTTACCAATTACTAGATGTCCACAGTTACGGCATTCCCACATTGTTTCTTCAGCTTTTTCAAATACTGCTTTCATATCAACATTATTTAATAGCTTACGATATCTTTCTTCATGAGCTTTTTCAATTTTTGCAACTTCTTTGAATTGATATGCTAATTTTGTAAATCCTTCTTCTTCAGCAACTTTTGCAAATTCTGCATACATATCAGTCCATTCATAATTTTCACCTTCAGCTGCTGCTAATAAATTTTCAGCAGTAGATCCAATACCATTTAATGCTTTAAACCACATTTTTGCATGTTCTTTTTCATTATTTGCTGTTGCTTCAAAAATAGCAGCGATTTGTTCATAACCTTCTTTTTTTGCAACACTTGCGAAATAAGTATACTTATTTCTTGCTTGAGATTCACCAGCAAAAGCTGTCATTAAATTTTGTTCTGTTCTTGAACCTTTTAATTCCATATTATATTCCTCCTATATTTATATATCATTAACAATTACAATTTATTTTTGTAATTGTTTATAGATAACACTTTTAGAAATTTTACGATCCTTAGCAACTTTTTTCATAGCATCCATCGAAGCTATGTTTTGTTGCAAATAATATTCATAATGTTCTTCAACACTTAAATTATTCAATTCAAGAGCAATACTTTTACTTTTTGCCCCTTCACAAATAATTACCATTTCTCCTTTTAAATCTAGATCATAATTATCACAATCTTCTAAATTAAAACGAAGATATTCTTCATATTTTTTTGTCAACTCCCGAGCAATACAAACATTACGATTTTTAAATACTTCTTTCATCGTATATATTGTTTCTTTTATTCGATGTGGAGATTCATAAAAAATCATTGTTTTATCATAATCAATTAATTCTTCTAATTCTTTAATCTTTTGTGATTTTGTATGGCTTAGAAAACCATGAAAATAAAACTTATCACATGGTAGTCCCGATGTTACTAAAGCTGTTAATGAAGCTGTTGCTCCTGGTAATGTAGTAACATCAAACCCATTTTCAATCGCCTTTTTACAAACCAAGTAACCAGGATCGCTGATTCCAGGGTAACCAGCATCACTTACTAAAGCAATTACTTTACCTTCTTTTAATAAATCAATGATTTCATCAACACGTTTGTCTTCATTAAAAATATGATAACTTTTGAGTGGTGTTGTAATATTATAATGTGCTAATAAGACTTTTGTATTTCTTGTATCTTCACAAAAAATAATATCTACTTCATTTAATACTTTAACACTTCTGAATGTCATATCATCAATGTTCCCAATTGGTGTAGGAACAAGATATAATGAAATCATTCGATTACTAACCTCTTAATCTTTTCTTTTAAATCTCTTTCTGCGCAACACGCTTTAAATAACTCAGCTTTTTTACGATTTGTAATTCCAAACTCATGTATGATTTCTTCTAAAATTAAATGTTCTTCTACAGTATAAAACTCATCAGATAAAGTAGTCCATAAAATATTGTAATAGACAACATTTTTAATTGCTTTTGATTTATTTGAAAAATATTCAATTAATTTTTCAGTAGTTTGGTTACTCTTCTTGTAACGATTAATATCTTCGCCCATTTCAGATTTAAACATTTCAAATACAATCTTATCATAATCAGTAGCAGGTCCATCAGCATTGATTACTTTTGAAAGCAAATCAAGAAAATAATACTTTTCTTCTTTTGATAATTGGTTTAATAACATAATTACCTCCTTATTATTTTATAAATTAATAAATCTATTATTAATTATTTTTTGAAAAATTAAATATCTTTAATACCTGTTCAGTATATTGATTACCATCATATACATAAATTGGTTCTAAAAACTTAATATCACTAGCTTTGTTTTTCCTTGCTTCAACTAAAAACATCATTGCTTCTTTAGTTGTTTTTGGATATATCAATTGGACCTTTTTAATTCCAAAATGATTATCTTCTAAACATCTAAATATTTCACTCATCCGACTAACACGATGTACCATATAAAACCTTCCACCATCAATTAATAATCTTTTTGCTTCGATAATGATATCTTCTAATGATGCTTTAACTTCATGACGAGCAATCGTCAGATAATCATTTTTATTAATCAATGAATTCTCTTGGTATTTAAAATATGGTGGATTTGAGGAAACAACATCAAAAGAATTAGGGCCTAATTCTTGATAAACATTTTTCAAATCACGGTTTAAAATCTTTATTTGTTCATCAAAACCATTAAGTTCGACACTTCGTTTTGCAAGATCATAGACATCTTCTTGAATCTCAACTCCATAAATCAAAGCTTTTGTTTTTAAGGTCAAAAACAAAGGAATTGGTGCATTACCTGTTCCTAAATCAATAATTCTTTTTGCGTTAGTTACATCGATAAAATTAGCTAGTAGCATTGAGTCTAAAGAGAAACTAAACATTTCATCACGTTGAATTATTTTGATTCTTTCATAGCCTAATAATTCATGAATGTTTTCATTTTCTTTTATATTTTTATTCATCTTTAATATCATCAGTTAAATCTTCAGCAGTAACTTTTTCACGATGTGATTTTACTTTCACTAAATCTTTAGCATCCCACTCTTCGATATTTTCATCTTTATCAATTGTTTTGATTCTTTCACGCAAGATATCAGCACTAACAACTTTACATCCTTTGCATTTAGGAGTATTAACGATATCTCCTGTTAGAGGGATACGTGCTCTGATTTCTTCATATAATTCATTTTCATAACCGATACAACACATTAATTTTCCACATAAGCCGGCAATTTTTGAAGCATTTAAACTCATATTTTGATCTTTTGCCATTTTCATTGTAACTAAATCAAATTCTCTTAAATGTGCTTTGCAACAAACTTCGCGTCCACATAGACCAATACCACCTATTATTTTTGTTCCTTCACGAGGACCAACTTGACGAAGTTCAATGCGTACTTTGAATTCTGCAGCTAAATCTTTTAATAACTCACGAAAATCCACTCTACCATCAGCATTATAATAAATTATAATCTTTTGACGATCAAGAGTATATTCACAAGCAAGTAATTTCATATCTAATTTGTTCTTAGCAATAATTTTTGCACAAGTAACTAAATCTTTTTCCGCTTTTTCTTGATTATATTTATAACTCTTTAAATCGTATTTATTAGCAATTCTCACCACAGGTTTAAGTTCATGTTCTAGGATACTATCATCAACAATTCGAGTCTCAACTGCAACTGTTCCTAACTCAACGCCTCTAATTGTTTCTACAACTACTTTATCACCTTTTTTTAATTTAAATGGATCTGGACTAAACCAATATATTTTCCCTACTTCTTTAAATTCAATTCCAACAATTTTTGCCATCTTACACCTCACAACGGATTAACATATCCATGTACATTAATTCTAAATTAACATTATAATTTAATCTCTCTTTATATTCTAACATAACCTCAACTTGTTTGAAAGTATCGTTATAGTTTATTTGATGAAGATCAAAACCATATTGATTCATATCTTCTATAGTTTCTTGAAAAATCATTTCATCAGTTTTCCCTAAAATATAATACATTCGATCATTAGTGATTGTAATTAAGAGATTTAAAAAAATCTGATGATAAATTTTATCCGTTAATCCTAATAAGAACTTACCTTCTTCTTGCATCACTAATAATGGATTTGTTTCGTCAAAGAAAGATTGATTAATCTTTTTAACTAAAGTAATAATACTTTTAATTGTTTCACTTTTTGAAAACTCAATTCCTTCTAAAGAATTATTTGTTAATGTACAAATAATTCTTGCGGTTTCTTCATCTATTCCCTTGCTTAAATATATATTTTTTAATGTTTCCTTATCAATCTTTTCAAAAGTGACAATTTGACTTCGTGATTTAATTGTATTTAGAACACTACTTAAATTCTCTGTTAATAAAATACCATAACAACCATCAGGCATTTCTTCTAAAAATTTCAAAAGAGAATTTGCAGCTGATATTGTTGCTTTATCTATATCACTGATAATAAAGACTCTTGTTCCCACTTCAACATTTGACAACATAAATTCTTTTTCTAATTGTTCAAGTTGTTCTTTCTTAATTGTAGCATTAGCACTACTAAGTTCATTTTTTGTTGGTTCGACAACAAATAAGCGCGGATGGACATTTTCTTCTAAACGACGACAATCTAAACATTTACCACAGCCACTTTTATTTTCACATAATAGTAATGAAGCTAAATACATGGCAGCTTGATATTTAGGTGTTCCTTTAACACCATCAAATAAATATACTTGGGCAACACGATTTTTTTTCAAACTATTATTGATTAATTTTACGACTTTAGGTTGTGTCTTAAAAAGAAAATTAAAATCCATAAATATTTATTATAACCTTTCAAATATTACTTTCTTAACTCTTTCGTATACTTCATCAGGTGTTCCCACACCATCAATAGTGACAATGCGATCTGAATACTTTTTTGCAATTTCTAAATATCCTTCTCTGACTTTTGAATGGAAAGATACTTTTTCTAAATCAAGACGATTAACATCACGATTATTACTTGTAATACGCTCTAATCCCACTTCAACAGGAATATCGATATATATTGTTAATTCTGGTAAGAAACCAGATGTTGCATACATATTAATAGCATAGACTTCATCAATACCTAAACCGCGTGCATATCCTTGATAAGCAAGTGATGAATCTAGGTAGCGATCACAAAGAACAATGGCACCATCATTTAATGCTGGTTTTACAATTTCTTCTAAATGTTGACGACGACTAGCAGCATATAATAAAGCTTCTGTCATATAATCCATCTTCGTATTTTCTACATTTAAGATAACATTTCTAATTTGTTCAGAAATTTTACTTCCACCAGGTTCACGAGTTGCAAAAAATTTAATATTCTTTTCTTTAAATTCAGCACATAGTTTTTTTAAAATTGTTGTTTTGCCGCTTCCCTCGCAGCCTTCTATTGTAATAAATCTTGCTTTCATATCTCTCACCTTATTTATTATATCATAAATACAAAAAAAATAAAGATTTATTTTTTGTTTTGAAATGATCTATTCATTTAGATTCTGTCATTTATTATTCTTAATTTTTATTACTTATTGTTTTAAATATACAAATATGATAAAATAAACTTCGTAAATAATTGTTTAAATGGAGTCGAAAAATTATGCGAGTAACTGTTAACAATCTCACATTTGCATATTTTAATAAAATAATTTTAAAAGACTTATCTTTTAATTTAAAAAGTGGTGATTTTCTTTTAGTCCATGGAAGAAATGGAACTGGAAAATCAACATTAATTAAATGCCTTTTAAAAATTAACAAAGTTGCAAACAATACAATCTTCCTTGATGATATTGATATTAATAACATCAAAAGATTTTATAATATTGGTTTTGTTCCTCAAAAAACAGATTTTAACTATGAGTTTCCAATCACAGTATCAGAAATCTTAACTTGTGCTTATCGCAAAAAGAAAGATGATTTCTTTAATTCAATTGTTAATTCTTTAGATGTTTGTAGTTTTTATACAGAAAACATTAATAACTTAAGTGGTGGACAACTACAAAGAGTCTTTATTGCTCGAGCCTTATTATCGAAACCAAAACTATTGATTATGGATGAACCAACAGTCGGAGTTGATGTGGAAAACGTTAATGCGTTACATCAAATCCTTACAAACCTTAAAGAACAAGATATCACAATTATTTTAATTAGTCATGATACACATTTTTGTGCTGATATTGCTACATATACTTTAACACTATTAGATAATTGTGAATATAAGTTTACAAAGCCAGGAGATCAAGATGATACTAACTAGTTTTTTCGAAGCATTAATAAAGTATGATTTTATCCTTTATGCATTAATTGCCGGTATTTTAGTTGGTGTATTAGCACCAATGATTGGTTCTGTTGTTGTTATTCGCCGCTTATCATTCATTGCTGATACAATCAGCCACTTCTCACTAGCTGGTGTTTGTCTAGGTGTTATTTTATCACGAGTAATCATCTTTGAAAAAATAGATCCTGTTGTAATGGGAGTTATCTTTAGTGTTATTGGAACATTACTAATTGAAGTAGTAAGACACTTTTATAAAAACTATAAAGAAATATCGATGCCAATTGTTATGAGTCTAGGTCTAGCCTTAAGTGGTTTATTAATCAATTTAAGCCCACAAATTAGTCTACAATATACAACTGGTCTTTTATATGGCTCAATCTATAGTGTTTCTCTAGCAAACCTTATTATTATTTTAGTAGTTTCCGCATCTATTATTATTTTTGCTTTTCTTTTTTATAAACCGATTATTACTTTATGTTTTGATGAAACATATGCACGTATCTCTGGGTTAAAGGTAAGATTGTTACAACTCGCAATTACGATTGTCTTATCTCTTGTTATTTCTCTATTTTTAAATGTTATTGGTGTACTTTTAATATCATCACTAATGATTTTACCAATTGCCGCTGCTATTTTAATTGGCAAATCATTTTTAAATACTGTTATTCTTTCAATCTCATTTAGTGAAATATCTGTTATTTTTGGATTTATTATTAGTTATCATACAGATTTGTCTACTGGACCTATTATTATAATTATTAATCTAATCATTTATGTTGTAATAATTGCAATAAAGACAATTCGAAAAAGATATTTCAAAAAAGAAGAAAACCAAAATTTGAATCAAATATGATTTTAATTATTTCTTCAAATCATATATAAAAACTAGCCTTAATAGCTAGTTTTTTTCATTATAATAGATTTTATATAAATACAATCCATTAGCTGGTGCTAACTTTGGAGCAAGTTTGCGATTTTTTTGCTTTAAGATGTACTCTAAATCATCTTTTGATAAGTTTCCCCAACCTACTTCTAAAAGCATTGCAACAATGATTCGAATCATATTATGTAAAAATCCATTTCCTATAAATTTAATTGTAACTAAAGATCCTTCACGAATAAACTCGATGTCATATATTTCGCGAACAGTATTTTTTATTTCATGGTTTTTCGTAAAGCTCTTAAAATCATGGACTCCTATAAATACTTTACTTGCTGCTTCCATTGCTTCAATATTTGTTTTATGATATTTGGGATAATAACGATAATTACGCTTTAAAGGATCGTATTCACCAACATCAATTAAATAATGATATTCTTTTTTAGAAACTTGATAACGCGCATGAAAATCTTCACTTACTATTTCAACTTTTTTAATATAAATATCATTAGGAAGTCGGGAATTAATCGCATTTTGCATATTCCATTCTGGCATTTTTATTTCACTGTCAAAGTGAAATATTTGTCCATAAGCATGAACGCCTGCATCAGTGCGACTACAAGCAAAAATATTTACTTTTCTTTTATGAATAATTTCTAAAGCTGCTTCAATTTCTATTTGGACAGTTCTTAAATCACTTTGTGTTTGAAAACCATGAAATTGACTACCATCATAACACACTGTGCACTTATAACGCATATATTTTCTCCTAATTTTTTAAAAGACAATTTTTAAAACAATAATTGCAACACAAAGAAGACAAATTGTAGATAAACTTATAATATCTGCCATCTTAAATTTTAGTACTTCCATTGATGTACGTGTAGCATCAGGATCATATCCTCTCGCTTCCATTGCATCTGATAAATCGATTGCTCTACGATATGCAATTACAAACATTGGAACGATTAAAGAAACAACTTGCGTAATCTTTTCTTTTAATTTTGCTTCCTTAAAATCAACACCACGTGATGCTTGAGCCTTTAATATTTTATTAGCCTCATTAATCAATGTTGGAATAAAGCGTAAAGCAATTGCTATCATCATGGTAAAAATTGATGGATTAACTTTTAGTGCTCTTAATGGCTTTAACAAACTTTCTAATCCTTGGTTTAATTCCATAGGCTTGGTTGTTAAAGTTAATAATGAAGATAAAAACAAAATATTAACGATTCGAACAAAAACAAATGACGCTGTTAATAAGCTATCTTCATAAACACTTATTTGATAATTCACAATTTCTTTGCCATTAACCCAATAATATTGGAGCACAAATGCTAAGATTAAAATTAATAATAATTGGACAAATCTAAACTTTTTAAATACTTTACCCAATAAAAAATAAAAAACTAAAAGAATAACAATTGTAATTAAATTCCAAATAGTAAGTGTAAAATCTAATGTAAATAATAATTCACCAGTTCTTCTAAATAATACTTGGAAGATAAACATAAAGAGCAACAAAAATGTTATCATCTTTAAGCTCTTTAAAAACTTTGTAAAAGGAATTCTTGTGGAAAGGATTACTAAAATTGTAAGTCCAAAAAATCCTAATAAAAAGAAGATATTATCAATCAAAAAAATAACAACCATTAATAAAATCAATGAAAGAATTTTAACACGTGGATCTAGACGATGCACCCAAGAATTAGAATTATAATATTGGCCAAAAACAATTTTACTATTCATGTTTATATGCCTCCACTATTGCCTTATAAGCACTCTCTAAATTGTCTTGATATACATCTATATTAATCTTTAATTTGTCGTTTAATTCTTTTAAAATCTTAATAATTTCCGGAACATCTAAGCTATGTTGTCTAATTAATTGTTCATTTTTAAATAAATCATATTTATTACCATCATAAACAATTTTATTATCATCAATAACTACAACACGTGTTGCTACTTGCCATACAACATCCATATCATGAGTTACAATAATAACTGTTTTCTTATTTTCTTGATTAATCCTTTTCAATAAATCAATTAACTCTTGCTTTGTTAAGGGATCTAGACCAACTGTTGGTTCATCTAAAATTAGAACTTCCGGATCACTTGCAAGAATACCACTAATGGCAACTTTTCTCATTTCCCCACCAGATAATAAGAATGGATTCTTATCATAAAATGAATTATCTAATTTGAATAAATTCATCGCTTCTTTAGCTTTTTCTTCAGGATTTTCTATTCTGAAATTCTTAGGGCCAAAACTAACATCTCTTAATACTGTTTCTTCAAACAATTGATATTCAGGAAATTGAAATACTAATCCTACTTTTTTGCGAACACTTTTTAAATTCTCTTGTTTTTTTGGTGTAATAACATTACCATCAATATCAATTTCTCCTTTTGTAGGAACTAATAAAGCATTCATCATTTGCACTAATGTTGATTTTCCTGATCCTGTATGTCCTAATATACAAATAAATTCATTAGAATCATTGATTTGTAAATCAACATCACTTATAACATATCTATTATTTTCTGTCTTTCTTTGTGGATTATATGTAAAAGCTACTTTTGAAAAGTTAATTCCCATAATGCTTCCTCCACTTTATCTCTAAATTCTTGATGCAAATCATTATTATTCTTAACTAGTTCAATTAATTTCATTGAATCAGTAATATCTAAATTAGCTTTCTTTAAGATTTCTTTTTCTTTAAAGACATCTTGCGGAGTACCATCTAAAACAATTTCTCCTTTGTTTAAGACAATAACACGATCAGCTAGTTTTGCTTCATTTAAATTATGTGTAATTGAAATAATTGTTTTCTTGCCAACTAATGATCTAATTGTATCCATTACTTCTTTTACTCCTAATGGATCTAACATTGATGTTGCTTCATCAAAGATAATAATATTAGGTTTAAAAGCTAAAACACTGGCAATTGCAACTCTTTGTTTTTGACCTCCAGATAAGTCTTCTGGATTACGATCTAAAAATTCTTCCATTCCTACTAACTTTGAATATTTAAATACTTCTTCTTTGATTTCTTGAGAAGGTATTCTTCGATTTTCTAAGCCAAAAGCAATATCATCTTTAACAGTAACTCCGACAAATTGATTATCTGGGTTTTGGAAAACAATTCCAACATGTTCTCTTATTTGATTAACATTTTCTTCATTAAGTTCTAAACCATTTACAATTATAGAACCGCTATTTTTTTCTAAAAGGCCAATTAATAATTTTGCAAGTGTACTCTTGCCACTGCCATTATGACCTAATAATGTAATATATTCTCCTTCTTTTACAGTTATGTTTAAACCATTTAAGATTTTTCTTTTTGAAGAATAACCAAATTTTAAATCCTTAATTTCAATTACATTCATCATTCTCACCTATAATTCGTATTATTATACCACTAATTTTGTATATTTTCAAGAAAAAGATGGGTAACTAGTACCCATCACATTTTTTTAGTTACATCCACAGTCATTTTCCTCTGAATATACATTTGTTTCATTACAAATTGGACGCTTAATATATTGGTGTCTTGTAATGAAGTGATTTACATATTGTGTTTCTACTTCATGAATATGTGGTTGTTCAATAATACAATATCGATTAACTACATTTACTTCGCGAGTAACTATTGGACGATTAACAACTACATTTTGAGGACAATTAACTTGATTAACGTTTGTGTTAGTATTTGTAAAGTTTGGAAATGTATTCATGTTATTAAATGTTCCGTTCATTTTCTCACCTCCTAATATTAATATATGTTATTTAGGTATTTTGTAATGTGCTCCTGTCTATTATAGATTAGTAAGAGTTTTTTATTTTTTTCTTTACATATTTTTTTATTATGATAAAATTAAAACACCTTAAGAATTTTAATCATTATTAATGGAGGTATTTATGAATATTCCTTATGTTATTGAAAAATCCTCAAGTGGTGAAAGATCTTATGATATCTATTCACGCTTGTTGAAGGATCGTATTGTTTTGCTTTGTGGCGAAATTAACGATGCAGTAGCTAGTAGTATCATTGCCCAACTTTTATTTCTAGCAGCTGAAGATAGTGAAAAAGATATCTTCTTATACATTAACTCTCCTGGAGGATCTGTTTCTGCCGGAATGGCTATTTATGATACAATGAATTTCATTAAACCAGCAGTTTCTACAATCTGCATTGGTAGAGCTGCAAGTATGGGGGCTTTTTTATTAGCAGCTGGTACTAAAGGTAAAAGATTTGCTTTACCGAATAGTGAAATCATGATTCACCAACCTTTAGGTGGTGTGCAAGGTCAAGCCACAGAAGTTGAAATTGTTGCTAAACATATTTTAAACATTCGCCATCGTTTGAACACTATTTTAGCAAAAAATTGTAATCAACCATATGAGAAGATTTGTCAAGACACAGAACGTGATAATTATATGTTTTCTTTAGATGCTTTAGAATATGGTCTAATTGATGAAATCATTACTACAAAGAAATAATTTATTACCTATTATCCATAACTTTTACATTTTTTTACATTTTAATCATTTTCTGTTGCTTTTTTATTATTGATATGATATATTTATGACACACTCAAGGAGGGACTAAAATGCAATCTGCAACGCAAGCTGAATTTAAAACTCTATTATCAAAAGAAGAATATACTCGATTAATGGATAAATTTAAAGGCAATCGTATAGATTATCAGACAAATCACTACTTTGATACTAGTCGATTCTCCTTAAAAGCAAGCGATACTTCTTTACGTGTTCGCGAAAGAGATACGTTAGAATTAACATTAAAGCGTAAAAAAAGCTATACCATTCAAGATTTTACTCTTTCAATTGATGATGATATTTTTGAAGAAATTAAAAACACTGGTTACTTACCAGAAGGCAGCATTAAAAATGAAGTTATGTCTTTAATTGGCACACAAAAAGTTGTTAATTTTATGAGTTTATCAACAAAACGTTTAGCTTTAGTCTATGGTAATGGAATTATTTTTATTGATGAATCTAAATACTTAGGCATCACTGATTATGAACTTCAATATGAAGCTAAAAATCAACATGATGGAAAAAAAGAATTCATTCAATTATTAAGTGATTTAAATATTAAATACAAGAAAACTGAAAAGAAAATTAAAAGAGCATATAATGCTTTAAAAACTATGATTTAAGATGACAAAAAGAAGCAAGACGCTTCTTTTTTTATTTTTAACTATTTAGTTTTTTTAATCTATAAACATTTCTTCTTTTTTCTTTGCGTACCACTTCTATTACATCTAAATAATTTAAGATTGTTAAGGATACCTGTGCACAATGCAAATTTCTTTTGATTGCTTTTTGATAATCTATTGATGTAAATTCTTGATTTTTAAATGGAATAAAAATATTATAGTTATTAATTTCAATCTCATCAATTAACTCAAGAGGAATTTGATTAAATCTTTCGGCTCCTTTTTTCTTTGTTTGATTCCATCCATTTAATAATCTTTGTTCTTTTAAATCAATAAATAGTAGTGTAATCTTTAAATTAGGATGATTTAAATATTTTTTTATTTTATATAGTTCGAAAATACAATCATAAATTGAACCAGTTTTTGGACTTTTTCGAAAATCCTTTTCCTCACCTGTTTCTAAATCAAGCCAAGAAATATACTTTTTATAGGCAATTGGATAAATAATATTAACATTATAATCTTTTAAAAAGACTTCTAATTTATCTCTTAGTTTATTAAATGAACGTGTTTGAATCTCAATAATCCTATTATCTTTAAAAATATCCGCAACATATCCATTTATTTTGACTTCTTGATATTCTTCTTTTGCTTCATAAAAGTTTTTAATTACTTTATGGAGTGTTTTTTCTTGGTATGTGCCAATTCCTTTTGTGATATTTGTTTTGTAAATATTTCCTATTATTTCGTTAAATCTAGCTTTCTTTTCTGCTGTTATCATCTTTATCTCTCACATTTATTTTTTTATTATTCTATCAAATTTATCATAAATAAACAATAAAATATTTACATTTATTTTTTGATGTGATAAAATTAGTTAAATAAATAATTAAATAGTATGATAATGAAAAAATAGTAATGTATCTATTATTTTTAAGAGAGACTTAGGAAGGTGCGATAAGTTATTAATAATACATGAATGGGTTTTCTAGTACACATTGAGGAAATGCAATGTCGGTTGTCCCGTTATAACTATTAAGCGTCAAAAGATATATATTTATTATTTTATATCTTTGGAATTAAGGTGGCACCGCTGTAACTAGTCCTTAAATATTACTATTATTAGTCATATTTAAGGTTTTTTATTTTAGGAGGTATGTTATGAATATTATTTTATCTGGAGTAAAGCCTACAGGAATTCCAACACTAGGCAATTATTTAGGAGCATTTAAGAGTTTTGCGAAAATGCAAAAAGAAATGTCTGATTATGAAATCTTTATGTTTGTAGCTGATATGCATGCAATAACAGTTCCCCAAAATCCACAAGAATTGCGCAAGAACATTAAAAATGTTGCCGCCTTATATTTAGCTTGTGGATTAAGCCCTGAGAACTTAACGCTATTCTTACAATCTGAAATCTCAGAACATTTAGAATTAGGTTATGTTATGCAATCTTTATGTTATATGGGTGAACTTGAACGTATGACCCAATTTAAAGATAAAATGGCTAAACAAGAAACATCAATCACTTCTGCATTATTTACATATCCTGCTTTAATGGCAGCAGATATTCTTTTATATGATGCTAAGTATGTTCCAATTGGTGATGACCAAAAACAACATTTAGAACTAGCACGTGACCTAGCAGTTAGATTTAATAATCGTTTTGGAGAAACTTTTACAGTTCCCGAAGGAATCATTACAAAGACCGGAGCACGAATTATGGACTTACAAAATCCAACTAAGAAAATGAGTAAAAGTGTTGATGGTGATAAAGGTTGTATTTATTTACTTGATCCAATTAATGTTGTAAAGAAAAAAATTAAAAGTGCAGTAACAGATAACTTTGCGAAAGTTCATTATGATGTAGAAAACCAACCTGGTGTTAGTAATTTAATGACTATTTATAGTGCTATTACGGAAATGAGTTATGATGAAATTGAAGCTAAATATGCAGGTAAAGGCTATGGTGATTTCAAATCAGATTTAGCAGAAATTGTAGGTGATGAAGTTAGTAAAATTCAAGAAAAATATAATTACTATATCAACACTAAAGAATTAGATGAACTTTTAAATAAAGGTCGCGATAAAGCAAAAGTCTTTGCACAAAGAAAACTAAAGAAAATCTATCATAAATTAGGTTTAGGTAGATATTAAAAATAATTAAATAACAATTTAAAAAGGCGTTTTCATTATGTGAAACGCCTTTTTTATTATTAATTATTTGTAATAAATATGTTCCTATAACTGCACCAATGATTAATACAATTTCAATTCTTAATGGGTTTATTCTTTTATCTTCTATTTCTTTAATCTATTATTCAATATGATCAGTTTCAACTTATTAAATTAGTCTTTTCAATGTTTTTTAGATAATACTTGTTGTGTTCTATCATTATATAGATCTTCAATGTCAGAATCTAAATCCATAAACAAATCTTTTTGCCATAATTGCACTTTCTGATATTTCTTATTTATGTGTAATTACGTAATATTTCTTTTTGCCACGACGAATAATTGTATATTTATCACCTATTGTCTTTTCTTTATTAATTACAAATTCTAAATCTTTGATTACTTCACCATTAACACTCACACCACCACCATTAATAAAATCACGTGCTTCACGTTTTGATTGTGCTGCTTGTGTTAAAACTAAAGCATCGATTAAGCCAATTGCGTTAGAGATTTCTACTTGAGGTAGGCCTTCAAATCCCATTGCAATTTCTTCTTTTGTTAATTCATTAATTTTCCCACTGAATAATGCTTGGCTTAAACGAATTGCTTGGTTATATGCGTCTTCACCATGAATCATCACTGTTAATTCTTTTGCTAAAGCTTTTTGAGCTTCTCTTAAGTGAGGAGCTTCATTAAATGATTTCTCTAATGCCTCAATTTCTTCTTTAGTTAAGAAAGTAAATTGTTTTAATTCTTTGATAACATCAGCATCAGGTGTATTTAACCAGAATTGATAGAAAGCATATGGCGAAGTTTTTGCTGGATCTAACCAAACAGAACCACTTTCTGATTTACCGAATTTTGTTCCATCAGATTTTGTAAATAATGGTGCAGTAAATCCACCGCCCCATGCTTCACTGCCATGAAGTTTGCGGATTAATTCTAATCCACTTGTAATATTTCCCCATTGGTCTTGGCCACCAATTTGCATTTCACATCTTTTTTCTTCCCATAAATGCTCAAAGTCAAGGGCTTGTAAAATTTGGTATGAGAATTCAGTATAAGATATACCACTATCTAAACGTGATTTAACTGTTTCTTTGTTAATCATATAATTAACATTAAATAACTTACCATATTTTCTTAAGAAAGTTATTAAATCTAGTTTCGAAATCCAATCATAGTTATTAACCATTTCACAATTAAACAAAGTTTTAACTTGTTTATATAAGCATTCCGCATTATGATCAATTTGTTCTTTTGTTAACATTTTACGCTCTGCAGTTGGCTTTGGATCACCAATAAAACCAGTTGCTCCACCAATTAGTAAAATTGGATGGTGACCATATTTTTCTAATCTTTTCGCAAGAATAAATACTAATAAATGTCCAACATGTAGGCTATCTCCAGTTGGGTCAGTTCCTAAATAAAATGTTACCTTGCCATTGTTTAATTTGTCGATGACTGAATCATCAGTAATGCTATGTACTAAACCACGCCATTGTAATTCTTCAAATAAATTCATTTTTTTCACACTCCTAATAATTTTTTTAATTTTAAATAAAATAAAAAGTCCTTAAAAAATAATTTTAAGGACGAAAGTTTCCGCGGTACCACCTTAATTCCAAAAGATCATTTCTAAAAAATTGTATTTATCTTTTGGCTCTTTAAAAGATAATGCTCATAAGTGTAATTCCTATCAATTTAAAAGTTTATAGTTTCACCATTCTATAAATCTCTAGCATTTCTTTTAAAAAGTAGTACTTCTTCTTAATCATTGCACCTATTTAGTTGATTCACGCCATACGATATCATAAGGCAATAAAATTTTTTCAGCTTTCTTATTCTTTACGTATTCTTCTTTCATTAACTTAGTTAAATAACTCATCGCATTAGCACCCATTTCATAAATTGGAATTTCTGCACAAGTTAACTTTGGATTTGATAATTTTGCATATCGAGTATTTTGTAAGCCGATTACTTGTAAAGAATCAGGAACTTTAATACCTCGTTTATTTGCAACATTCATTAATGAAATTGCAATTGAGTCACGAACAACGATTGCAACATCAGGAACATTTTCATCTAATACTTTTTCAAAGTATGGTTCATTTTTTGTAATATCACCAACAGAATAATATACTTTAGATTCTAATCCAGCTTCAGACATTGCACGAAGATAACCTTTTTGTTTCATTTCATTAAGAGTATATTTATGTTCTGTTCCTACAAAAACAATATTCTTGTTTCCTTTATCAATCATCTTCTTTGTAATATCATATGTACATTCTTCATAATCTACACAAACACTACCAATTGTATCTTTCTTAGATAAAGCATTAACAAACACAACAGGAACAGGTGCATATTCAACTAATTGATAAATCTCTTTTGTCATTTCATCATTCATAAATAAAATGCCATCAACACTAGAAGCAATTACTTCACCCCATAAATCTTTTTCTTGCCCTAAGTCTTTATTTATAAATAAACGAATAGTATAACCATATTTCTTAGCAGCGTCATCAATTCCTTGAATCATTTCCGCAACACTAGCACGTGAAATTTCAGGAATAACAACGGCAACAGTTGTAGAACGACGACTAGCTAAGCCACGTGCATTTGCATTAGGCTTATATCCTTTATCATTTATAATTTTTAGAACCTTATTTCTAGTCACTTCTTTTACTTTGTCAGGGTGATTTAAAACTCTTGAAACAGTAGCTAAGCTAACTCCAGCTGCACCTGCAATATCATAGATTTTTATTTGATCCATGTGATTCCCTCCTTCCACATTTTTTATTATACCACAACAATGAAATATTTTCAATAATTTTCTGAAAATATTTTCATTATTAGACATTAATAGATATTTAGTATTATTTTTTTCTATAGCTTTATTATCTTATTATTATTTTTTCTTAGTTCATCAATTAGTAAGTTTGTATCTCCTGCTCCTAAGAATATCCACACTTCGTCTTTGCTTCCGTCGATTTGTAATAAACATTCGTTTGTATATTTTTTATATTCATTAAAATATAAATCTAATTTCTTTTGAAGCCTTTTGTTTTCTTTTTCTCGCGAAGAAGAAAAAATATCTTTTATATATACTTCATCAAAGACCTTTAATACTTTTTTAAAACTTTTTTTAAATTTATATGTTCGTGAATATGTATGACTTTGAAAAATTACCTTATATTTATAAATATTATGAGGATATAACAATCTAATACTTTCATATAAACTTATAATTTCATTTGGATGATGAGCATAATCATCAATTAAAATGTTTTTATTATATTGATATCTTGTCATTCTTCTTTTTGGAAGAATAAAATCATCTTTTTTAATTACATCAATATTTAGTAAATATAAAGATAAATATGCTGCCACATAATTTCTTAAGTTATGTAATCCTAAGATATTACAATATAATTTAATATTTATTCCAAATCCTTCTAAATTGAATTCATATTTATTATTCTTGATTTCAATATTTTTAATTATAAAATCATTATCGTTATTTATTCCATATCTAATTATGTTTGAATGCTTAATCTTTTTACTATTCGGATCATCCCCATTTATTAAAACCATCTCGCTATTACTTGCCATTTTTTGATAACTATTAATTAACTCTTCTTTATTTTTAAAGAAATCAGGATGATCATAATCTAAACTTTGAATAATAAGTAATCTTGGATTATAACTTAAAAAATGATTTTGATATTCACATGCTTCTAATACTAAATGTGTACTATTTTTAAATTCTCCTTCTCCACAACCAATAATATAAGAAATATCGGCCATTTGTTTGATTAAATAACTTGTAGTTGTTTTACCATGTGTCCCACTTACTGCAATTAATCTCTCTTTTACAAATCTTTTAATATAATCATTATAGTAATAATATATTAACCCCAAATCCTTTATCTTTTTAAACTCGAGATTTTCTTCATTTATTGATAAACCAATAATATAAATATATTCATTTGTAATATTATTAGAATCATATTCTAAAATATTTATATTATTTTCTATTAGTTTATCTTCTGTAAAAAAGTATTTGCTTATATCACTACCAACAACATCATATCCTTTACTCTTTAAGTATAAAGCTAAAGCGCTCATTCCAGCACCTTTAATACCAACTAAATAATATTTCATAAAAACCACCTAATACATTATATGCATTATCTTATATTAATATTTTTAGACAAATAATATATAGATATATCATTTTCATTTATTAATAAGTTATGTAAATATACATAATGACTGATTATTTTATAGGTGGACCCTTAAAATATCTTATGAATTTTTATTTTTCTATTGCTTTTCATAAACTCTTATAGTATATATCATTGACAACGTTGCGGGTGAACCCATGAAATAACTTATGAGGAAGTGTTATCATTATCAAAAGAGACTTTTATTTAAACCAATTAATCAATTCCAAACATATAGATTGCGATGAAAAATTAATACAAGAACAAAAATCACTTCTTCATAATAATGATACTTTCAAAAAAATCATTATTATAAAAGAATGGTGGATAATTACCATTTTTTTATTTTGTTATTATTTCGTATTTAATAAATAATATTTTTTTGTATTTTAGGTAATACAACATACATTTTACAATTTTAAGGTTAATATTTATGTTTAAATCAATTTGATTCTTCAATTAATATAAATAATAAATTGTTATAAATTGTTATTATAAAGAAAATATGAGGTGTATAAATACACCTCATAGTATTTTATAAATTGTTTTTATTATTGGAAAAAGACACCATATCTTTCAATGTAATACATAATTTTTTCCCAGGATAAAATTCCTTTTTCTATTGCTACATTAAAATATTTTGTTGGAAATGATGCATACATTTCATATGAAACAATTCCTTTAAATGCTTCATATTCTAAAATACCATATTTTTCTATATCTGCATTCATTTTTTCTTCATCATATTTCAAATTTTCAGTATAATCAAAAATATTAAACAATCCTTCTATTCCCCCTGGCATAGATAAGATATCTTCAGTATAATAATTTAGATGATAATTTGTAATTGGACTATATAATTTTACATATTCCTCTGTAATATATGCATTATCAAGCGTTACTAAAGTATCTTCTCTTCTATCGTCTATAATTTTTGTAGCAACAAACCTATGTCCAATATAATTTGAATAATTATTAGAATCAATGTAAACATATTTCATTAAGTCATAATCAAAAAATCCATGTTCATATACAATTCTAACTACTGAATTATTACTAAATTCCAATCTAATTATTGGATATTTTTTTAATGGTTCAGAATCATTAAATAATACTTCAGCAACATCATAATCACCTATTTCATGATTAAAGACTAATAGCTTATCTCCTTGATTAATATCTTCTACTTTTTTCTTTGTGCCATCAAATAAAGTAATCATTGTTCCTTCAACTAGGCAAGTTCCCGATAGAGTTAATTGGGAATATCCTAACATTGTATATGTTATACTTGATTTATTACTTTCGGATTTATCATAAGAAGTTCCTCCAGTATCCCAAGTTATATCTATTCCTCTTTTACTTGTTGATAAAGACATTGTTATGCTAACTGTGTTTGTAGGTGTTGTTGCAGATTCAACATTTGTTTGATTAGAAAAAGTAACTTCGTGAGTAGATCCTGTTGAACTGTATGTTTTCCCATCTATTGTAGCAGAGGCATTAGATATATTAAAGTAAATATATGAATAATGTCTTATATTATATCTTGCTATAAAAGTTGCACTACTTTCAGTCACTAAATAACTACTTGAATTATATACCTCTCCATTTAAATACCAATTAGAAAATTGGTAATCTTGATTGAAAGAACCTATATCAGTACTAGAAATGGAAAAATCTATACCTTCAAGCATGTATAATGTTTGACCTATTTTAAGATATTTTTCTTCATTAATTGTTTGCAATCCATTTCCATCTATATTTTTATATGAAAACTTTATAATCTGCTTAGAAGACCATTTTCCATATAAAGTTATTTTCGCATCCCCATCAGGATCATAACTTTCTACATTTGTACTCGGGTCAATCTTTGTTTGATATGTATCATCTGTATACCATCCATCAAAATAAGTCCTTTTAGTTGTATCATTATCATAATCTGTATATTCTTGATTACCATCATTTGGAAGTGGTATAGTGTTTCCTTGCACAATATTAACTACTGATGCATCTGTTATTTCATTATTATTATCTACAAATGTTATTTCATAAGTAACAATATTAGAAAAATAACAGAAAAGGGGAATTGTATCTCCATATGAGTTAACAAATGTTTCTAATTGTGATACTGTTATACTATCTATTTGCTTATCAATATATTGACTACTAATGCCAACATACCATCCATAAAACTTATAATTATTATATTTAGCAGTTGTTGGAATTAATAAAACACCTTCAGAATTAAAACTACTTATCGTAAAACTATCTAATACATTAAGAAAATCTGTATCTCTTGTAACTTCTTCAAATTCGCTATCTTCTGTTTCTTTATACCCCGCAGTATAGGCTAATGAATAAACATGTTCTGTCCAATTAGCATATAATGAATACTCTTTAGTACCAGTACTAGATAAAACAATTGATCCATTATTTAATGAAGTTGTTAATATATTTCCACTAGAATCTGACCATCCAATAAAATCATAATGAAGTTTTGTTGGTGCGTATTCATTACCATTTACTGTATATGTCGCATTACCACTCGCATCATTTAACACATATATCTTTGTTGTTTGTAATAATGTCTTACTATCGAAATCATAGAAATTCAATGTAAATGTTGTTACATTGTCACTAACATTCCAACCATATACTCCTGTTGATACTTCAGATGAGATATACATTTTTTGTTCAAAGTTTCCATTTGTACCATTAATATTTCCATTTACTCGACATGCTTTAGAAAAATAGTATGGACTATTTGTGTCATTCATTGATTTAAATGTACTTTCTAAACCAGAAACACTACCAAGATTAAGGATTGCTCCTTCACTAGTTGTTTGAATTAATCCACCTAATAAACCACCTGTTACTTCAAGTTTTCCATTTATAATACATATTGCATCAACTTTATCAACACAGTAATTTGTGGTAAAAGTTCTTGCCCCAGTAACACCTGAAAAATCATTCATACTAACTATGGAAATGTCAACATTTGATCCAATTATTAATTCAGAGCCTTCTTCAACTACTAATTTAGAACCAGGCAAAAACATATAATCTGATTTAGCTAGCGTAATTTTTGATCCACTTTTTATATATACATCCATAAAACTAATAGGCGCAGGAATGGAAGTAGAAGATTTCATATCAACTGTAATGAACAAAAATGATATTGACACATTTAATGTTCCATCCTCGCAAGTTCCGTATAATTCGATAATATCCCGTTGACCTGCTATTTGATTAGAGCCAACTATTGTTTTTAAGGCTTCAGCACTAGCATGATTATCTGCCCATGCATCTGCTTTTATTGTAGATTTTTTTATATAACCACTAGCTATTTTAAAAATACAATTTGTAGTAGAACTAGTTCCAATAATAACTGAAGTTGTTTCAAATGCGTTTTTGACACTACTCACACTTAATGTCACATGTAAATAACCACTATAAGTTGCTCCTGCATAAATATATGTATCACATGATATATTATGTAAACTCCACGCATTTGTAGGCATAACATCATTATACATATCTCTCCCAGCGTTTCCGCCTGGCCAGTCATAATTTGTCATGCAGTCAAGTGCACTTGATCCATTTTCTAATGTTAATGAACCACTTCCTTTAATATATCCATAAGCATTTACTTTACCTCCTGATTTTACAATAATTGTACCATAGTTTATTATTATTCCTCGATTACATGCAATAGTGAGTTTCGGTGTTTGACCGCCAATAAAAGCAGCGGCGGTTAAAGTTGAACCACTTTGTACATTTAATGTTATAGTACTAGGAATAATTAATGAAGAATAAACATTTCCAGACGTAGTATTATTAGTATTTACTTCATGGTCAGTAGTTGTATTTGTGTATGGAACAATTAATGTTCTGTTTGATAAATTAAAAGTAGTTGATGAATAAGGACTACCTTCTGCTTTTGTTAAGTTACAAAATGACGTAGCTACAAAACTAGTATTTGATAAATTACCTTCAAAAGTAATGGTACCACTTGTATTATTTATTGCATCTTCGATTGTAAAATAAGTGCTACCAACTTTAGCTGTTTTATACTTAATTATTAATCGATTATTAATCCATTCGTAATTATCTTTTATGTTATCAGCCATTGTAATATTTGCTTGGTAAGTGCTACCAATAATCATATTTGTACCAATACTAGTTCCTAAAGTATAGCTTGCTTGTTTATCAACTGTTCCATAATAATATAATCCATTATGAATTCCATTAATGAAACAGTTAGCCATACTTAATTCAGATGCGACAACATCATTATTATCAACATATGTTACTTTACCATAAATTGCTGTTTGAAAAGCATCCCATGATGTATAGCTAGAATTATAATCTAAATTAATTGTGCTATTGGCTGGTCTAACTTTCTTTTTATTGATTGTATATTTTACTTGACAGTCGGAATAACCATCTAAAGATATAACAACATCATAAACACCGGCATTAATTGGTTTACCAACAGTATAATTAGAATTTGTTTCTAATTTATACTTATAAGCAATACCAGTTAAATCAATTGTTGTTCCATCTTTAGGTGATGGAACTTGTTCAGATCCATTATATGTAGTTGATTGTTCTACATCAAAATAATCAGATAATGGAAGTGTTGTACTATTATAAATTGGTTTAAAACTAAACTCATAGATTATAATCCACGCAGAAAAACCAACCGTTATTAATAACGGAAAAACTATTAACATTATAGATAGAAGTTTGCTTTTTATTTTCATAATAGTCACTTCCTATCTACACATTTATTCCTGATATTGTAACAATAGTTTTAAATGTTACATTATCGCTATATAAACAAGGATAAATATTATTCTTAAAATAATCTCCAGTAGTTGCAAATAATGCGTATCTTAATGTAAATGTTACTGTTTCACTAGAATTAGATGAACTATAATTGCTTATTATATTAGTAAAGATAATCTCAATTTTATAACATACTTCTGTAGTATCAATCTTATTTGAAGTATAACCCAAAGCAGTAGTTATATTATGACTAATACTTCGATATCCATTGCTATCATTATGAGAAGCAAAAATATTAGTTGAACTAGGAGTAGAAGAATCATATTGTAATTTTATTGTTAATTTTACAGAATTAAAACCACTAAAGATTTCTGCACATTTCTTTTGGTTAATTATGTAATAAGTGTCAATATAACCTGTATCAACAACTACTCCACTACTGTTTAAATATCCCGTGTTTGTATAATTAAAACAAGTAATACCATCAGTACCTTTTGTTGTATCTAAATAAACATAATCACTACTGTTAACAACAATGTCTGTTACTACACTAGGATTAGCTGTGTCAGTTACTACACCACTTGAGACGTTCCATGAAGCAAAGCCTACACTTACAAGTGATAGGCACATCAACAATGTAATTATAAAATAATTGCTACGTCTATGTTTCATAAATGTAGGCTCTCCTTTCTTTTTAATCTAATATTATTTATGTTGTTGGTTCCCATTGCGCATATAGCACTAAATCAGAATAAACAGGTGTTAAATCTGTAAATTTAGAACTATTAGCATTTATTATCTTTGTTCGATACCAACCAACAAAGCGATATCCATTACGATATGGAATTGGGATTTCCCCAATGCCATTAGTTGAATCTTGGAAATATGTGCCTTTCGCAACTTTATAACTGATTAAACTTCCAGCTGGCATACTAGCTGGATTATCTAAATCATCTGTATCATTTAAATTAAATGTAATTGTATATTTAACTTGACTAACACCAAACGCAATTACTTCTGTCCAAACATTATTTTCTTTAAAGTAAATTACTTGATGATATTTATCATAGTAATAATCTCCATTTTTTCCTTCATCATTAATAGGTTGACTACTTCCTGATAACCATTGATTTGGATCTGCAGGCTTATTAAATTTTATTTGTTCAAAAGTATTATCCGTATATGTAATTGTAAGAATATATTCTTTTGCAGTTTCACCACTTACAATATTTTTGATTCCGATTCCATCTTTACCATCATTTGGAGCAGGAATATCGACATCAACTTTACTGCCATCAGAAAACTTGAAGACAAATTTTTGACTACCATCAGGATTTGCTGTGTAATCATATCCTGAAAAGCCAACGCCTTGATCACCTTTTTCACCTTTTGGAATTAATAATTTTTCAGAAGTTGTTTGATTACTATATACAACCCAAATATATTGATTACCTTCTTCATCAATCTCACTTTCGATTCCAGTAATTGATACACCATCTTTAATCTCAAATGAAGCAGGATCAGAGCGGTCAGTTAGGTAAATTGTAACTACTCTACCACTTCCTTCATCATTATCCTTAACGGCAATAGTTTCAATACCTGTTCCTTGTGGACCGTTTGGTAATATAAACACATCATCTGGATATTCTTCATCTTCGTATTTAATAACCATTTTTACAACGTCACCTTCTTCTATTCTTTCAATAGAAGCGATAACTCTACCTGTTGATGTATTCGTAAATCCACATCCACTAAGAAAACCTATAATGGTTAAAAGCAATAAAGAACAAAATTTAGTTATTCGTTTCATTTTGAACTCTCCTTTTTTGCATTTTCGACTAATTCTGATACTTGTGGAGTTTGTCCAAACAAGTATCCACTATCATCAGTACAAATGAACTTAAATGGTTCAAATCCTGTTACGATAGTAACACATTTCATCATGGCATTTTTAAGAGTGCCATAAGTATTATTAGATTTCAAATCTAAATATTCATCAAGTAAATCAACATATATTTCTGCCGATAAAGACTCTTTCATCTCTAATGTATCAACATTAACAACAGACATATTAAGAGATCCTCCATAAAAAGCAACAGGAATATTAACATATGTTTTATCTAACACTTTGTATTGTGGACAATTAGCCATTAAATAACTCTTTAAAGGGAAAATTGTATCAATTGTAATTGCTCCATTATAATCCATTCCTATTTGATCTCCAGCTTCACTAGCAAACACGGAAATATTTTCGTTAATTAAACCAGAAATATCTAATTCGTTACTAGTTTTATAATCATAAAACTTTGTTGTCCCTTTTATATCAACTTTTACCGGATATGATAAACCCCCAATATGATTTGGAATATAACTAACATTTAATAATTCTAACAATTGTGCTACATATGAAGGAACACCACCATAAATAAATGGACCATTAAACATTGTATCGATTGAAATCGAAGCAATTCCACTACGATAGAACATGGTATCAACAACTTCTAATGTTCCTTTAAATTTGTTAGCAATTAATGTCTCTTCATTTAATGCTTTTTGAATTGAAATTAAACTTTGTCGCATCTTTTCTTTATCAGAAAATTGTTCAATAATAAAATTATTTAAAATCTCATCACCAATTGCTTCTTTTTGAAGATAATTTTTAACTTTGCTTCTATTAACATTACCATCCAAGTCTATAAAATCATATTCTTTTTCATCATCAATACTTATGTATTCATTACAACCAACTGATACTAAGAAATTAAAAGCATTGCTTACCATACAATTTTTAATCACCGCATTCATTGAAGAATAACTACGAACTACATTCTTACCATTAGATATCTTCGAATTTTTTATCGTAATATTTTCTCCATATGTTTCTAATACTGTACCAGTATAACGTAGATTAGATAAAATATTACCAAAATCACAATTTTTAAGATTAAGGTCATTTATTAATATATCATTTCCGTTAACATACATTCCGATATTATCTTGTCCAAAAGCTTCAATTAATGGTGTATTATTATGATTACCTAATGTATAGATTGGTAATGGCCCTCTAAATAAGTCACTACTTGCAAGTGTTGGCACTTTCACAATTTCACCAGTTTGACTGATTACTTCAGTTACAGCAGTTGGATATGTTAAATTATGGAGATTAATTGTATACCCATTTCCATAGAAGTCTTTTTGAACATGTAACCCACATATGATATCTGAAGATATCTTTTGGTTACTATTTTTATTCCAATTATCAATATAATCAGTACACATTGTTGTTTTAAAACGATAAACATCATTGGAAAAATCAAATTTTGAATTCTTTGCAACACCAAATAATTCTACATTATTATTAGTACTAATCCTGTAATTATTTAATGATTCAAATGATTTTCTTAATACTACAATTTCACCGTTTTCGGAATTGTTTGTACAATCAAGTAAATCTTGATATGTATAAACATTAACTCCGCCATTAATAATATTCATTTTGAAAGTAGGATTATTTGTTATTTCATTTCCTTTACTATCTAATGTAAAGCTTTCAAGAGAATTAGAATTTTGTTTAATCTTTACTGATAAGTTTTCTAAATCTACTTCAATACCATCAGTTTGTTCTTTTACATATAAGTCTTCGAAGACTGTAGCGTTATTAGTATCAATTTTAAATTTTACTGTTGCATCAACCTTTTCGCTTTCTTTTAAATCATAACTACCATAATAAATTTTTGGATCAATATTATTTTGAGAAGAATTGATTTCTGCTTTGATTAAAACATAAGTACCATCAATAATTAAAGCAGTAAAAGAACGACTAATATTACCTTTTTGATTAGAGCAAGTTACTATCACTTCCCCTATTCCTAAGGCTTTAAGATAAAATCTACTTCCTTCTTGTTCAATAATCGCAATATTTTCTTCAGAGCCATCCTTATTTTGGATGCTCCAAACAAGGTCATTTCCAGCACTAGCTGGATAATCTTTTTCACTTACACCAGTTGCTTCTAACAAATATCTGCCGCCTTGTAATTCAAATGCTTCAATATCATCATACTTCCAATTAATATCAATAATATCATTACTAATATAATTGAAAGTAGTATTAATAGTTACAATTCCCAGTAAAGTTAGCAAAAAAGGAATTAATAGTAAGATAATTAAATTTCTTTTCATTGCTTTAATTCACCGTATCTAAATCTAAGAATAGATCCCTTTCATGTTTAATACAATAAATAATTGGATATATTCCCCCTGCGCTAACAAATACTATTCCAATTAAATGAACAAGATAAATGTTCATATTAAAATATGACAAACCAACAACAATCACAAAATACAACAAAGGTAGTGCATAAGCAACTAATGTGGATTTTATTGTAGAACGATGTTTATGATGTCTAATAGAAAGTTCTTCAATTAAAGACACATAACAATAAGTAACTAATAGTATTGTAACTAAAATAAAACCAAAGATAAATGTAGTAAATGTGATTATTTTACCTATTAATAAAACTAAAATAGTTATTACAAAAGAAACAAATGATAAGATTAATGGAATCCACAATTTTATTTTCATTTGTTTTTTACAATCCACAGGAATTGTTTTAATTACTTTGATTGTCTTTTTTTCCATCGTTATATATTGGGAAGCTCCTTGACCAATAATGCTTGTAAAAAGCATTAACAAAAGAATATCAAGGAGAGGAATAAAATTAGGAAACAAAGTAAGATAATAACCTAATACTCCATTAGTAAATGTTGTATTAATTGCATTAATAACAAGATAAGCTAAAAATGGTTGTACTACCAACAAACCAACAAACGAAAGTGAATAATTAGTATTTTTTGTAAGAACAGTCAATTCTTTCTTAATTAATGAAAGTGTAACTGAAGATACTTTAAATTTATTCACTTTTGTTTTATTTTTAAAATTAATTGTAAAATTACATACATAACGATATGCGAAAATAGTAATACTACAACCAAAAGCAAAGATTCCTGTTGATATTAATAGTAATGGTAGTAAAGCAATCTTATTCTTTTCTACAAACACACTTGTTAAGAGGTTTGTTGGAAATTGGTATCTCCTTAAACCAATAATAAAACTTATATTCTCTGTCGTAAATAAGGTATTAATACTATTAGAAGCTACCATACTTACAAATAATCCCAATATTTTTGAGTACAAATAACTGCCAACAAAAAGAATACCAAAAGTAAGCACATATCTTAAAATAATATTCTTTTTCAAATATTTTTTTAAGATATAATATGGATAAACAAGAATCAAAGCAATACCCATTTCACTTAGAAACGAAAACATTGGATAAAAGATTCCTGTATAATAAAACATCAATGATTGACCAAACTTTTTTCCATATGCAATTAGTAATGGAAAAACAAAAACAGCACTAGTTACATAATGATTTAAAAATAGAAAAATCATTTTTGATGTAATGATTTTACTATTTGAAACTGGTTTATTAGATAATTGTTCAATATCTTTTTCATCAAAAAATAATTTTGATGATCTACTTAAATTAGAAGCAATTATCAAAATCGAAACTATTGATAAGAATAAACATAAAAAAGCATTACTTGCATTATTAATCTTGCTTATTTTATTTAATATTTGTGTGAATAAAAACACTTCAATAGCAATAAAACACCCTAAACATATGATTAATGAAAGAACCTTTAATAAAGTTTTGGCAATGCTTTTTTCATTTCCAAACAAGAGTTTGAAATCTTTTGCCAACAATCCTAACATTATTTTCCTCCATATGTTTCAATGAATATCTTAGATAACTGTAGCCTTTTGTTAGGATTTTTATTTAAATCAAATAATGAAGCTACAACCCCATCATTTATGATAGCAACACGATCACATAGTTTTGCTACTAAGTCAATGTTGTGACTTGTAACTAAAACTGTATTGCCATGGTTTGCATATTCACGCATCATTTTTTTCAATTCTTCAACTGCCATAATATCTAGTCCTACTGTTGGTTCATCTAAAATCCAAATTTTTGGACTATGTAATAAACTAGCAACCAAACATAACTTTTGTTTCATCCCATGCGAATAATTTGCAATTTGATTAGATAATTCATCAAGATTCAATTGGAGACGATTACATAAATACTCGGCATTACGTCGGAAGTCTCCTTCGCTTATTTGATAGATACTAGCGATAAATTCTAAAAATTCATAACCAGTCATTTCTTCATAACATGTTGGTTCACTTGAAACATATCCGAAAGTTTTCTTAGCTTGAATTGGATCAAGAGTAATATCATAACCAGATAATGTAATTAATCCTTTCGAGAATCGTTTTGAACCAATCATACAGTCAATAGTAGTTGACTTACCGATTCCATTACGACCAATAAAACCGAATAATTCCCCTTCATAGACATCCAAGTTTAGTCCTTTTAAAACTACTTTGGGGCCATATGATTTATGTAAATTTTTAATAGAAATCATTGTGTTGACTTGGGAAACGGTATTTTCCATAACCACTACCTCCTTGCATTAATTAGCCAAATTTTATCCTTATTTAAACTTTTCTTAAATGTATATAAAGCCATACAATCCAAACATCGGTAATATGAATGATCTTCATCAAGATTCTTGCTCTTACAAATTGGACAATATTGACTATATACTTCTTTATTAGCTACAACTTCTATAAATAAGTCATCAATAATAATCTTTGCTAATTCGCTTTCTTTTAATACATTTTTATTTATTAATTCATTATTTTCATTATAAACATTCCAAATTGTTATTACTTTATTATCAACAACTTCTAATTCTTTTTTAAACTCTTCTTCATTCTTTTCATTTGGATTGCATATTATACGATGAATAAAATGTTTATCACTGCCTTTGATGCTGCAATCAAAAATGATTTGATTCATTTTATCAAAATACATAATTAGATTAAATTCATCTTTTATTAATTTAATATTAAACACATTTTCCTTTAGATTTATTTGATTAGATTTTAAAGTTGTTAACTTAAAACCTTGATTTTTTAATTCCTTTAATATTAATAAGGAATAATATATTCTAAAGTCTTTTGATATTTCAAAAATATCTTCATATTGAATAAACTTACGATAGAATTTAAAGCAGTAATTATATAATCTATCTTTTAATAAAATATTTGTAGGTTTAATTGCTTTTGAAATTTTAGGATGACGATGAATTTCTTTATAAAATTGAGTATTTTTGATAAATTGAAATCTTGTTGATAACATATTTACTTTTTTCAATAATCTTAACACTTGCTCATCATCAATTATTTCTGTTGCCTCTAAAGCAATTGATGGCAATAAATTAACATAGTAATTAGTATACTGAGTTAATTCTTTATCCAGTAAATCAATAAGCAACACAATAAAAGCATTCTCATAGATATTTAACTCATCTGTATATTGATGATGATGAACAAATTCAGGAATCATTTTATAATTTTGTTGTTTCCAAAGCATTGGATCTTTCAATGTCTTCTGAAAATCTTCTTCAGAAATGTTATTAGCTTTAACACTTCTTAAAATTATTTCCTCGCCTTTATTCGATTTATGTGGATGAGCAATAATCGAATAAATAACACTCATTATAAATGATACTTCTTTGAAAAACTTTTCATCACGATTGATAGAACTCTTTTGCAAAGATTTTATATCTAAAGTATTGATATTTTTATAGAAATTTTTTACATCTTCATTGCCTTTATAATATTTATTAAATTGAACAATTGATGATTTCAAAATTTGTTCTTCGATTATTCTCATAAACTACCTACTACTATAATCTCTTAATTAATTTTCTTATGACACTTTCACTACGCTTAAAAACATTAGCTCCATATTCTTTTTCAAGTAATTTGCTTAATCCTTTTAAAGCATCTTTTACATATTCTTCAAATCTTCCTTCAATTTTAGCGATGATTTTACGAGATAGTAAGAAGTCAAGGGCATCTTCTTTCTTGCCACCACAAGCAACAAATGTTGGAACAACTTGTTCGATTTGATGTAAAATACGGTTACCAAATGTAATATCAAATTGTTCATTGATATAATCTGTTATATGATGGAATTTTTCATAATCTTCTTCTACTAATTGATATTTTGGATTATTTTTAGCTTCTGTTAACAACTTATTAAATGTTGTTTGACTTAATTGAATATCTTCAGCGTTTCCATCAACAACAAAAGCATCATTACGATCATCAAAATCAATAGTAATAGCGCGGTCATATACTTTATCTGTAATTGTAAATGTAGAATCATCCTTATTAGCAGTACCTACAAAATAAGAATTAGCAGGAATTGTAATAATACCATTATCTAATTTTGCAGGTGGAATAAAGTTAAATGGAAGTTGCATAATTTTAATTTTCCATTGTTCTTCTGGGTATTCTAATACTGATAAGAAATCTGCAAAATAATATTCAACACGTGAAATATTCATTTCATCTAATACAAAGATATGTATCATATCTGGATTATAATTTGCATGATATAAAGATTCTAAAAATTCTGTTTCTTGATAATTATTTGAGAAGTTATTAAAATAACCAATCAAATTAGTTTTATCGCGCCATGTTGCTTGTACAGCAATAAACAACAAATTAGCATTAACAAATTTTGCGAAGTAACGAGGTAAGCTTGATTTCCCTGTTCCACTTAAACCTTCAAGAATCATAAAATGGCTTGCAGCAAATCCGCTAATAAAAAATCTAATTGTATCAATATCAAAATATAATTTTTCTTCTTTTGCTAAATAATTTCTAAATCTTTCACATAAATCATTTAATGTGATATCTACTTCTTCTAGTTTATCTTGCTCATATCCTTCATATTCAACATCCATTCTTGATAATGCTGGAAATACTTTTTCACGGTCATCAAGTTCTTCAGTCTTTAATGTTGTACCACCACCAGCAACGCTTGTAGCAACTCCTTCACTAGTTAAAGAATTAATTTGACCATTTGCATTAATACCATCAGCACAATCAAAATTATTAGTTATATCTTTTTCTACAAATTCATCATCTTTAAAATCAGGAATGTCGTTTTCATGAACTGATTTAAATGGTTTATCAATTAATAAATAGTTTGTAACTAGCATTACAACAGAACCAATTAGTAAGAATCCACCAACATAAAGAATAGTTGCTAAGATAATAGATTGCCAAACAAATGTGAATGCAAAATTTAAGTTTTCTAAATCTAATGGTCCTTGAATAATAACACCAACACCAACTGATAAAACAACACATGATATTATTGTTAATAAATAAATAACAATCATTTTTGGGGAAAACTTTTTAATATTATTTACTGTAGCATAACGTGATTCATATGTTAAAGCAACAAAACATACTGTTATATAAAAAGCAATTAAAATAAGTAAAACTCCTCCAGAGATTCCTGCACTTATTTCTTGGAAATTTAAGGCTGTTGCAATTAAAGCAATTGGATTTTTCTTGTAAATAATGCTATGTTTACTATCAATACAAGCACCAACAAACACTATCAAAAATGAATAGAATACTACTAAAGCAATCCATATTAGATTTCTTCGTGTAAAATAATTTTTCTTATTTTTTGTATTTTCCTTATTTTTCATCTTGTTTTTTATCCTCCTCAGTATCTATAATTATTACTTCTTTCGTTATTTCCTTACTTTCTTTATTTTCTATCTCTTTAATAATCTTATTATCAAGATTATTTTGTAAATCCTCTTCTTTTTTTAAAAATCCATTTTCATCAAAATAATAAATAAATCCTTTATAATAAAGTTTTTCTATATATTCTGCTTTTAATGCTTCTGAATTTATATCTTTATTATAATCAATGACTTCTGATAGTTTCTTAGTTCTTTCTTCTTGGGCTTTTGTAATCTTATTTGTCAAGTAATCAATGATAAATAAGCAGTAAACTAAAGAAACTATCGTGATAAAGCCAGCGTATGATTGAAAGAATTGAATTATAATTCCGATTCCTCCGATTTTTTTACTGGTATATCTACCAATAATATCATCATAACTAGGATTATATGCATCTTCTTTGCCACTGCCAGAGGCATCCCCTTTTGTAACAAACGTTCCATCACTATTAATACGAACAATACGGTGAATAATGTTAGTTCCTTTATCATTTTTATAAGCAATAACATCATATAGTTTTAAATCACCTTGTTTTACTTTTTCTAAAACAATAATATCATATTTTGCAAATTGATTGTCTAAATTATTTGTAAATAAATAATCATTATCAGCATGTTTTTCACTCATACTACCAGAGGCAACTGCCATTAAAGAGTGATTGCCTAAAATAATATTACTATTTGTTATTTTATTAATAATGGAAAAAGCAAAAAGAGGAATAATGATAATCATTGCTATAGTAAAAATAATATTTTTAATGATTCTTGTTATTCTTCTTCTTTGAATTATTTTTTCTTGGCCTTCATATATCACTTCATCAATTAATACTATATCATTCTTCCCAGACTTGATTTCAGAAATTTGAGATTTTGTATAACTATTATAAAGAATCGTAAAAACTATAGCGAACGAAGCAACACCAACAAAAGTAATAATAATACTTATAATCTCTGAAGTGTTCATACGACCATCCCTTCTAATAAACAAATGCTTCATTAAGATATCAAAAAATTGATATTTTAATGAAACATCCGAAGTGATGTTAATACATTTGATAGTATTTTCACTTCGGATATGTTCTTTTCAATATTTAATTTTTTACATTGGGTTTGCAATGATATAAACAACAAATTTAGGTAATTCTGTTTTAGAAGCGATTAATTCGTTTTTAGCATTAATTGCAGCTTCTTTAGCACTATCACCTACTGCTTCTTCAATAGCAGCATATTTATTAGCTAATTCTGTTTCATATCCATAAACAATAGCTCTGAAAGTTTCTAAAGTTTTCATAACATCTGCATCACTAACTGCTAAACCATCTTCATCAGTATCATAATATACACCAGGGTTTTGGCTATTAAATTTAGTTCCCCATTTAAATTCAAATGTAACTGATTTAGTATATGTCCCTAATCTTTCTTCATCACTTAAATTAAATGTTAAACCACCACTTGTTTTGTCATATGTTAATAATTTTGCGCTATCACTTTCAGCTTCTACAGCAATATAATTACCTTCAATTGCAGCTTGAATTTGAGCTGGAACAACAAATCTTACAATAACATTACCAACAAATTTTGATTGATTAATTGTAAAGTCAATTTTCACTTTCATTGATGCTCCAGGAGTTCCTTCTTTATGGCGTACACGTCCTGAGTTATCATCTGCTAATGTATCAAAAATTATATTAGTAGTGATTAATGTAACAGAATCAATCTTAATTTGTGCACCTTCTACTACTCCTACAGAAACATTGCCTTCACTTTCACTTTCTCCTCTACTAGTCATAACCCATGCAGCAAAACCTGTAGAGATAAGAGAAATAGAAATGAATAATACTAATCCAAAAAATATAACTTTTCTTTTAAATGAATTTCTTGTTGTCATAAGTAATTATTTTCCTAAATTATTTTGCAGTAATTGTGATAGTGATTTTTTCACCAGTTAATTCTTTTAATGCGCCTAAAGAAGTAATAGCATCTTCTTTAATTGTACTACTATAAGTTTGTGCATTATAATAATTGTATGGATTATTTCCTCCGAATTTTGTTCCCCATGCAAATGTTAAAGTAACTGAGAATACATCACCAGAAACACTAACCGTTAAGGAGTTTACATCAATTCCATCAACTAATTTGATATAAGTATTAGTAATTGCAGTATTAACTTTTTCTCCTAATACTGCTTTTGCTGTAACTACACCATTATTTTCTGTCAAATAAGTAGTACCTCTTTTTACTTTAAATTGATAAGTAACAGTTAAATTTTCGGCTTGAAGTCCGCTATATGTTAGCCAATCACCGTCTTTTGATGAGCTTGTTGTTGGTCCAACAAAATTAAATGAAGATTTTCCGTCTGACCAAGGACTAGCAAGAGGTTCAATAGCATAATTATTCTCAGTTACTTCTTCTACGACGATTTGTCCTTCTGCACTCTTTGTATCAGGAGCTGTAATAACCCATCCTGCAAAACCTACGCCTACTAGTGATAAACAAATTAAAAAACATAATAAAATTGGAAAAGCTTTTCTTTTCATATTTTAAATTCCTTTCTTTTGAATAAATATCTATTTTGATTTTATCTTAATTATTATAAATAAGCATCCTAAGGGATTTCATTTTATCACATTTTATCATCTTTTGCAACAATTATTTAGTTTTCTATTACTTTTTTATAAAAAAATTATTCATTACGTTTATATTTTATTAACAATTTTATAAATAATTACTAATAATTATTAAAAAACGGAAATTTTCATTTATTATTTTCTAATAATTCAAATAAAAAACTCACAAAAGTGAGTTTGCTTATTATCAATTTCTTAAAATATAATTCCTAATTTATTTGTCACTCCAACACTAATTATTATTCTTGTGTTGGTAAACACAAATAGAAATTTACCTTTTGATGCTCTAATGATGTTTTCGTTTTCTTCAATCTCAAAGCCTATATCTTTCATTACATCTTTTATTTCTTCAAAAGATGAATTAAGAGATATTCCATAAAATTCAATATTTGGATCAGTTATTACTATTCTTGTAATATGACTATTCTTACTTGAATAATCAGGATATTTTGTTACTGTATAAATAACACAATATTCTGGATCTATCTGTTCATTGTCTTTGCCTATTGTTGGTGTATAACCTAATCCATAATATTCAGATCCACCAAACAATCCATATTTTTCTTGATGATTTTCCCAATTAACATTATCGACATTATCACAAATCCAATATTCTAAATTTGTATTAGGATTGGGTAATTTAGTATTACAACCTATTGTAAAAATTGAAAAAGAGATTAAAAAAATTAACAATATTCTTTTCATTTTAATCCTTTATTCCTTTCTTTTATATTATCATTTTCTATAACGTATTCATTTATTTGATAGTCATAGATAGCATGAGAATTGTTGCTTGCAGAAATAAAATACTTTAAATTATTTGAGCTAACCACTTGGTTCTCATCATATATTTGCTTTTGATAATGAATTTCAATTTCTATATTCTGTAAGTCTTTCATTTCAATTATATATACCGAATTTTCATATGTGATAATATCTTTATTATCATTTACTATAACATTACTTATTGAATTATCTTCATCGAATTCTTTAATATATATTTTATCAGCATTTAAATTAGTTATCTTGATTAATAAAATATAATTTTCATTTGTATAATAACAACCCCGATGCATAACATATGCCAACCCATTACCAATGCTTATTTGGTTTTCTATATTTTCATCATTGATTTGTGAGTCATCACCAGGATTTTCTTCATACTCACCATTCGAATTATTATTTTGTTCAGAATTATTGGTACTCTTATCTTCTTTGATAGATCCACCATTTATACTTAAGATATATATAACTGGGAATATTAAAAAAATAATAAGTAAGCAAACTGCATAAAAGTATTTATTTTTAAAAATATATAAATTATTTTTTTCTTCACTTTTGTTTATAATATTATGATATATTAACTTTTTATCATTGTCATCCATTTTAGGAATTATTCTATTTATTTCATCAAACATAGGTTATTTCTCCATTTCTTTTCTAAGCATATTTCTTGCTCGTTCTAAGCGTTTCTTAACAGCACTTTCTGATATTTTTAAAATCTCTGTAATTTCTTTTACTGGTAAAGAATCATAGTAATGTAAAATTATTACTACACGATATTTTTCTGGTAGTTTTTTTACTTTTTCTGATAGTTCTTGTAAATTTATTATTTTATCATCAGCTTCTTCTTTAAAGGATATTGAATTAACAATATCTTTATCTAAAAGTACTATTCTTGATTTTTTACGTAATAAATCAATGCTTTCGTTGATTGTCACTCTAATCAACCAATATTTTTCTTCTTGTTGTGTTGGAAATGACTTATTGAATTTATAGAACTTATAGAAAACTATTTGAATAACATCTAAAGAATCATCACGATTTTTAGTATAGCCATAACTTATATTCATGAGTTCTTGTGAATACAAATTATATTTTTCTTCAAACTCTTCTTCAGTTATTCGATACATAATTTTTCTCCTTTCTTTTA
>JAEDHQ010000059.1 GCA_016296945.1 Bacilli bacterium
TTTATAAAGCATTCTTTTCACTCCAAGTACTATTCAGAATTATTTTACCTCTTTTAAAAACAAGTTAATAGGCACATTTATTCTTATTATTTTGTTTTTTTAGTCTACACTCTCGCAGATGAGGAAATAATAAAATTCCAACTACGTACATTAACCTGCCAAATAAACCTTAATTACTAACTCTAAATTTTTACCATCCCAATGAAAAGTTTTTACACGACCAAATAGAAGATTTCCCGCATCAATTAGGCGACTAAATATCAAATTATGTTCGTGTGGAACATAGCCCAGTTTTAGGCCAGAAGGCGTAGTAACAGAAATTGCATTCTTATCGTATTTATTATCTGCTTCACGTATTAGTAAAACTGGGTCGTTTTCCTTTAAGCGAGGAACTATTTTATCTTCTAAATGCAAATAGTCCGAGCCACGTACCTCACATCCATATAGAAACGTACTATGACTTTCTCCAGATTGTTTATAGTATATCTTTTTCAATTCAGTCATTTGATTTTCCAAATTACTAATTCGATCCATCAAATCTGTAATTAAAACATCATCATTCCTGTACATACTCATTACATTTACTCTTTCTCTTGAATAATTTTAGGTTTAGTTTGCCAGTTCTTTGAAATACGGTTTATTTTTTTCTATACTTATATTCTACAAAAAGGATATGCCTAAATTCTATGATTTTAATAATATCATTGGTTTATCTTTATTATCTTTTCTACATGATTAATAGAGCAAGCAAAACTATGACTCATCCAACAAGATGAAAATACATAACTACCTCATAACTATCTAAAATAGAGAAAATATTCCACACCTTACTATTTCATATAAACAACACTTTAAATTATCAATTATGCATGTTTTCAGTCCACCCAATCCTCATATAGGTACTCCTAAAGGCATCAGTTTTATATTAAAGTTTATTAAGATAGTTATTAATTTAAGTGCATTCAATGCAGGATTATAGATAAAATATAGTGTGAGGTGGTCAATATGATAGCAATACCTAAAGAGTTAAATAATATGCTAACTTTTCCTAAAGATAAACCTGTACCAATATTGAAGAAAGGCGCAAATAACACGCAAAAAATAATCTATGCCGATTTCATAACTGAACTCCTATCTGATAAAACATGTTGCAGATATGAAGATGATTTTTTTCAACCACATAAAGGCTAAGTATGGTAACAATTATATTAGTATCAAATTCAAATAAAGAAGTTATCTATAAATTTTTAGATGGTAATAATAATTATAAGGGACAAATAACGGTCAATAAGGCTGATTTATCTTATAAATTAAAAGATAAAGAAAAATTTACTAATTCATATGAAATCCAAGCGTATAGATTAGTTAAGCGATGTATTGAACTAAATAAATATCCTCCAATAGCATCAAAAGGTTGGGGCTAAAATTTTACTTCTATATTTTTTGATCTTTCATGAAATTATATGGAATTATTTATACTGCTTATTCATCCTTGTTTTTATCTGAATAAACCTGAACCCATTTACTCCTTCGACCAGTCTGCATAATCCCACGCAGCCTCAAGTCTTAGACCGTCCTCATTTAATTCCCCCGCTTCATTCAATGAGGTAGCTATATAATCCCCAACTATATCAAAGTAATAATCATAATCCCTTTCATTTTGCATAGGTACATTAACAATTCCATTTTCTTCATAACTATTCTTAAATTTAATAAACAAACTAGGATATGTTGTTCTAATGAATAGAAAATCATCCTTTTTAAATCTTAGATTTCTCATTTTTCTGTTCTATTGTCCTTTTAAAACCAGAGATTTTAATTAATAATAGTTAAATTATTGAAGGTGTGTCTTTTGACCAAAAATAAAACCAAAAGAAACGAAAACATAGTCTGGTTAACAGACGTTAAGTTCTCTGAAGAATATTTTAATTTCTTAAAGGTAAAAGAAAATGGTAATTTAGATAAGATCCCCAAATTCAACAAAGCAAAAAGTCATTAATATCAATATTTTTAATTAATACTAATGACCTTTATAAAGAGTACCATATTTGATCTAACAACCATCTAAAACGTTATAATCCTCTTGTATAATTATATTTTTGATCTAAACTTTATTCATCTAATAACCATCTAAAACCTTTTGCTTTATCTTCAACATCATCCATAGGATCTAAACCTTATTGATCTAACAACCATCTAAAACATCAATACCGTACAGGTTTTTAATTGTATCGATCTAAACCTTATTGATCTAACAACCATCTAAAACTGACTACCGTTTTAAATCCTCTAACTATTTGATCTAAACCTTATTGATCTAACAACCATCTAAAACATCAACTTAATAAAACTATTTTTCCTTATGGATCTAAACCTTATTGATCTAACAACCATCTAAAACAGACGGAACAACCAGCAAAATTGAATAAAAGATCTAAACCTTATTGATCTAACAACCATCTAAAACCTACAGTATAAGCATTAATTTAATATTTTTGATCTAAACCTTATTGATCTAACAACCATCTAAAACCGATTTTGCTCGATTTTTAAACGGCAAAACGATCTAAACCTTATTGATCTAACAACCATCTAAAACTTGCTCAAATGATGAACAAATTGTGTGTAAGATCTAAACCTTATTGATCTAACAACCATCTAAAACCAGCTAACCAACGTGTTCTATTAGCAGAACGATCTAAACCTTATTGATCTAACAACCATCTAAAACATTAGTTATGTATGAGGATAAGTAGCATGTGATCTAAACCTTATTGATCTAACAACCATCTAAAACTTCATAATCAACGAAATAGTCAAAACGCTCGATCTAAACCTTATTGATCTAACAACCATCTAAAACCGACAATTTATAATTATCTTTTAATGATAGCTGTCAGTACCAATCAACAAGGTCCTGATCAATGTAGAAATAATCAGCATCTTTCGGATAAACCAGAATATCCTTAGATGTGAATTCTATTAAAATCATTTTCAATTTCATTGACTTTAGCAAATTGTTCAACATGTTTAACTGTGTACTATCTAAATAATGAGCGACATTACAAACAACTGGCACAGTCTTCAAATTACATGTTTGATGGATTCTTAAGATCGATTCAATTATAGCATAGGGCTCTTTTAAAAACTTAGAATCTAAATGCAAATTCTCTAATTTTAGAAACTTCTTTAAATCCTCACTAAAATCAAGTTCTAGCGGTAAATCTTCTAAAAATAATGAATCCTGAACTAAAGATTCTAAATTATAATATGCTTTTATTATCTTATTTCGATTATCTTCATCTAAATTTTCGATATATTTTTTTACAATCAGAAGCATATATTTATCTAAAATATTTTTAGTTAGTAGAAGGTCTCCAATAAAATCAAAATTTTTATTAATATCTAGTTGATTATATTCATCATCAGAAATCAAAATCATTTGCTTCTCATTCTGAAAACTTTGCGTAATATCCTGATACGCTATTGGACTAGAGGTTGCGATTATCTGCATACCATAGCCATTTAAACTCATTTTTTTATGCGATAAATATGAAAAAATCATAAAATCACTGTCCTATCTGAACTATTTCTTACATCTCTAACTGGATCGCCGACTAAGAAATGCATATCATTGTATTGCTTTTCTGTAACCATTAAAGATTGAACAACCCCACTAGTTGGTAAGAAACTTTTTATTCTATTTTCTAAAAATGTAGCTGTTTTCCGACTCACACATACTCTCTCATAGATAGAATATTGAATCATTAAAAATCCTTCATTAATTAGTCGCTTACGAAATTGTCTGTACTCTCTTCTCTCATCAGCCGTATCGACAGGTAAATCAAACATTATCATTAATCGCATCATTCGGTACCTCATGAATTAGCTCCATTTCTATTTTTACTTTATCAATTTCACCACTTAAAAATCTTAAACAATCTCTTACATAAACCGTGATTGCATTAGATAAAATTGTTCTTTTTCTATTAAATTTTATTTCTAAACTTAATAGTTCTACTAAACCAAATTTAATATCAGGAGTAAATTCACTAATATTTTCATGTGCTTTTACCCAGTAGTCTACAACCGGTCTAAATGGTTCCATTAGATCAGAGCCGAGATTAAATTGATTTTCTTGAGAATGATGATGAATACCTAAATAAGATAAATATCCATTGACTGCAATTTCTCGATCAAAAGCAGAGAGTAAAATTGCATACCCATAATCTAGGGCTGCATTAATTACATCCGAATTTCTCCTAATAAAATCTTTTCCAAACATTTTCATAAAATATTTTCTAGCTGCTAAGGCTTCCCGATTAGTTGAGTCATTAATTTCAATTCGATCGAGCTCCTCCTGAATGTCTTCCCCATCCAATTTATAATTCTGCAATACTGCAATTTGATTTTGAATTTTTCTAGTGACAATTTTTGTCCATAATAATTCTTTACGTTTCTCATTCCACCGAAATTGATTTTCTAATTTAGCCAAATTTCTGCTTCCGGGATAATAGTCAACCGTCTCACTAATTGGTTGATACTTATCATCTACAAATATTACCTTAGATTGTTTTTCAGCCAGTTTACTGATCAGTGCACTAGTAATTACTGCCTGAGAAGTAGAAATTAAGACCAAATTTATATCATCAATTGGAATCTGATTCACCCCATCTCTTGTTTGAACAATCATCATATTCATTGAATAAGTTAATTTTGCATGCTGTGTTATTATCACAGACCGCCATCCTATATTCTTCCTCCTTGTATAAAAATACATTTCATGATACTATTACTGTGTTGGGTAGCTCCCAACATCTAAACTTTATTGATCTAACAACTAGATTTAAAATCAAGCAATGCATCTTTTGATGCAAAGTTTCAATATTTGTCCCACGTTATCGAGGGACTTTTTTTATACAAAAAATAGGGAATCACATTGGTGGTTCCCTATTTTCTTTACAAATCTGAAATCTTAACGCTCTTTTTAAATAAACCTGTTGGTGATTGATAAATTAACTTTGCATTTTCTGAGAGTATTACGCCATTAGGAAACTGCATAAATCCTAATGGTGTTGACAACCCAATAGTTGGGATTTTTGTCATTACTGCATTATCATGCAATCCCTCCAAAACTTTTAAGATGGTATCTTTTTTATCCTCTAGAGATAATTTAATGAATTTTCCCCTTCCTGAATGCAGTTTTTCTCTAAATTTATTGATATCAAATAAAGGCAAATATTTATCAACTTTATCCAGTATTTCATCATAAGCCTTGATCAATGCGTCATTTTCATCACTATCTTTATCAAAATTATTCGTAATAGCTTTCATTGACTCAGTTGATAATGTTAGTTGTTTAGCATTATATACATATGTCGAGCTACCAAGCATGAATTTCTTATCTCCATCTTGAATTACTTGCTTATATGGGATTTTTGACTTAACTATTTCAAATGAGGTAATCTTTTTATCTCTTTTTCCATTCTTGTTATACAAAATTCTTGGTGTAAGTATTTCTTTTAAATAAGACTTGTAGTGATCTTCCTTCTCTGCCTTTTTTAAATTAACTAATTCTCTGGTAGGTATTCCTAAAATCTTATATTCTGTTCCTTTTTTCTTGTCTATTCTCACAATTACCATATAAGCATCAGAATTATTTGTATATCCACCATATATATCAGGCGACATCCCCATCTTCTTAGGAATCAAATTACGAGGGGCTTTAACAGCGTCATGACTGAATCGTGGATAGACAGTCATCTTAAACATTTCTTGATCTCTAGTTTCTGTTTCTCGAGAGACAAGCATATATTTAAATTGATATGCTCTCTTCAATTTTTTAGCTATTTCTTTACTATTTTCTGATTTATTTTTCAAAAGTTGTGAGATAAAAGAGAATTTTCTAGTCTTATTAAAAATTGCCTTTTCTTTATCAGGGTCAGAGCTAAATTTCTTATATTGACCATAAACAAAGAATGGACGTAAATTAGGATAGTTTTGATATAAAAGATTGCCACAAATCGCTGAAAGATACGCATCTATTGCATGATGATAGTCGTTTACCTCTCTACTCTTGTATAGATCGAACTTTTCTCGTAAATAGTGATTATATTTGGCTTTCACGGTTATTATCTCAGTATTAGGATAGCGAGACTGTAAAATAGTTGAAACTAGTTTAATAATTTGACTTGTTTCAACTAATTGACGTCGAATAAAACCTGCAGACTTATATTTATTAATATGATCTGGATCTGTCAATAAGTTGTTATATTTGGTCTTACTAATTAAACCAATATTCTTCCATTCTTCCCACATTTTTCTAATAGTCATGCCTAAATTAGCAGCCATTTCATTACCGAACAATTTTACTGGTACATTATCCGATTTACCATTATTTACTGCTCTAGAAACCAAAACTCTATTATCTAAAGCATCATCTTTAATGAAACTTTGTGGCAAAATATGGTCAATATCATATTTTTGAATCTCGTCAATATTAATTGGTTCTCCAGTATAGGCATCCCTACCAAGTTGCATAAAATATAGATAATATTTATCTTGCACAAGTTTTTTATCTTTAATAGCTTCATTTAACTCTTCTGCAATTGTCTTAGATGCTAATTCAGTTGACAAATCTTTATAAACTTTTTGCAGCTTACTTCCTCTAGTTTGACTTCTCTTAGGATTCTCATCGGCATCTCTAGTAAATTCTATTGCAATCTGTTTAGGAACTTTTCCAGAAGCTGCTTTGACAATGTCATCAACCACTTTAATTACTTGACGAATTGCTTTTTTGTTTGCAGGTGAAGTATAAGCATTATTTAAAATATCTTCTACACTAGTAGCAACTAATAAATTTTGATTAGCTTTTGCAATTGCATCTTTAAAGTCAGCTTGAGTTACTATCTGCATAAAATTATTTTGACTATCCCAAAGTTGCTCAATAATAGTTTGACCATTATGATCATGCAATTGAGCTAATAATTTTTTAGATAGTCTACCCCATCCCTGTAACCTAATATTACTTAGAGCATTAATCTGCTTCTCATTCAGCCAGTCAATAGATCTCAGCTTTTCTTTATAGATGGATTTATCTTCAAAAATTGTTGACCATTCGATAATCTTTTCAAAATCATTTCGATATTTTAAGTCATCAATTTGATTGTCAAAAATATTCAAATTTTTAAATCTATTATATGTAGTTAACCCAGAATTGAACTTCTTCTCATCGGCTAATCCTTTAATTTCAACCTTAACCAAATTATGATTTTCTTTTAGATAGTTTTCTAATTTCTTTACCGTTACAGTGGTATGTTTCTTAAACAAGTTCTCATATATTTCTTGTTTCAAATCAACTGATATTCGCTTACCATTAATTCTGATATTATTAAGCTCATTTAACACCGTAAATTTTTGGTAAAGGAGACTATTAGCAGGCAAGACATCTTCGCCAAATAAGTAAGTATCTTTAGTTGTCATCCGCTTAATAAACTTATTAGCGGATTCAATACGATCAACTTTTTGATCAAAATTCCATGGTGTTATTCGACCCTCTTCTTTTCGAATCATCCATGCAAAATTTTGATTTTTCTTTGTTTGAATATCTTTGGTAGACTCATTTGGCGAAATCAATGGTCCAACATAATATGGAACTCTAAACCTGATTAACTCATCTAGCTTATACGGTGCTTCTTTCAAATGTGACGAAACAGGATTAATCTCTTTTAAGAATGGATAATACTTACTCTGATTTTCAATAATTTTATCCAGTTCTAATTGCTGTAATTGATAAGGAATTACACCGTTAGCATTAGTCCTTTGTTTTGGCATAAAGGAATCTAGTTCTATTTTCTTTTTTATTTCTTTAGATGCTCGAGAATCATCCAAATTTTTATTAACTACTTTATAAAAATCTTCTTTTGATCTAGGCTTGATCTTTCCCAGTTTTTTCTTTGCTTGTAATAATTGTCCATGCCGATTATTGACATATAAATCATAAGCTAATGCTAATTCCTTGGCTTTCTTTCGATCAATATGATTCTCAATAACTTCCTTTAGCAATTTTAAATCATCACGATGATCGTTATATTTATTAATCATTGATTTAGACAAAGTATTTCCGTCTTCAACAATTCCATTCAGAGTAACCTCATTAAACAATTCTTTAATAGTTAACAAAATAGCTTGTTCATTTTCATCAAGATTACCCATTAATGCTTCAAATTTACTATCTGCATCGATATCGCTAAGCTTAAAATTCCAGTCTGATAATTCATCTTTACTAATTTCTTTTAGTGCTATAGTGTCAAACCTTGTTTTATAACCTAAAACGGCATTGGCTACTTGTTTAGAAATATCTTTTATACGTTTACTTTGTTCTTTATTATCAGTTTTGATAGCAAATAATTCTGCTATCTTCTTAACCTTATCTCTTTTGAAAATTTGTTTATCTTTAAGAACCTTTTCAATTTCTGCTGTATTAGAGATATTAAACTCAACATTTAAATCTAAACCCAAATTTTCATATAACTCATTCAATTTTTCAATGCTACTTTTTACATCAATTTTTGATGCTTTAAAATCTTTTACCGATGTATTATATAAGAAATTCCCACGATATTTAATAATGTGATGAATTGCTAGATAGACTTCTCTTAAATCAAATTTTTCATCTTCTGTCATTAATTTATACCGAAGATGATAAATAGTAGGATAATCATCGTAAAATTTCTTATCTTCAGCAGAAGTTGGAAAAACAATTGAAGATACGGTTTTTCTTTTATCTAATGGAGAAAGGCCTGATTCTTTCAACCTAGCAAAGAAATATGGATCTACTTCTGCCATATAAGGATCAAAAAATTCCTCTAATAATTTCAAACGCCATCTTCTTCTTTTTATTCTTCGATGGGTTGTTCTAAACAGACGCCGCTCAGCTGCTGACTTTCCACCTTCAAATAAACGCGATCCAATCGCTGTTTTACCTTGTAGTTTGAGGATATCGTTGTTAGAATTCATGGCTACCCATCCACATGAATCAGTACCAATATCTAATCCTACGATGTAGTCGTCTTTAATTTTGGTCATTTGGGACCTCCTTTAAAATTAAAAAGCGCTTTCTTACAGTCTTAAAAATAATGTGAGTAACTCTTTTAACTAGCGTTCATTGATCTAACAACCATCTAAAACTACTAACTAAATCAAAAAAGCCATCTCACATTTTTAGTTTACTACTAACTAAATGTTTTTCAACTTAAATGGATAAAAAATTTAAGTTTATTGTTGCATTTAAAAATAGTCTTATATTCAGAGCCACCTATACAAAAAAACATCCCTATTTTAAAAACAGGGATGTTTTCCACTTCTGGAGTTGATATTAAATAGTTAACTAATATCAAACCAAAATGTTTATTTTATAATACTTTTTAGATAAAAAAACCTTCGCGATAGGACGTATCCATTAAGCGAAGGGATTGATCTTTTTGTAATAATTTTAATGCAACAAGTTGGAATAATCAAACACTTTATTCACGTGCTTATTTCACTATTATATAATAATTACGCATTTCAAATAAGCGTTCGTCAAATTGTAATCAGTACAAAAGAAAAGTCTTGATATAAAAATTATACCAAGACTTTCTTTAGTTTAGAACCTAGCTCCTACGGCCTCTAAACTTGATCTGTTAAATATAGTTTATAGTTTACTGCCATAAATTTCAATAGAAATGTTTCAATAAAAACACCTTTTTATTTGGAAAGGTGTTTCTATTGAAACATTTTTCTCTGTAAGATTATACTTAAAAATTTTCCCACCAAAAAAGACCAAGCAAAAATTGCTTGATCTTTCATTCGGTATTATTTAGTTAAAAACTTTACTTCCCCAACTCATCAAAGAAGCCGTCGGCCTTTAAAATGTCTAAGTAGCGGCTGATAGCGTCTGGCCAAGTTGGAAGTGGCTTAAAGCCGTTTTCTTCTAACTTACTCT
>JAEDHQ010000060.1 GCA_016296945.1 Bacilli bacterium
AAAGTGGATTTCTGAGTAAATCCATTTTTTGCGCCACACAACTGTAAAACTCGGGCAGTAACATAACATTTTCTTGCCATATTAGTACCCTCCTTATTTATTGGTCTTAATAACCTTTAATATTATATCATAATAATATCGAAAAGTAAAGCAAAATTTTCATTTTGTTTTCTTTTACATTGTATCTTTTACTAAATAGTTAAAAAAGAAAATGTTTAAAGATATTATATAAATATCTAATTAAAGTCCTTTTATTTTTGAAAAACCACTAAAAAAATATTGAAATTAATAGGCAGTTGTGGTATAATATAAAATGATTTTATGCCTTTAGAGGGGTAAAAATCAAGAAAATAAAAAATTAAAAATATCAAAAAATAGTAAGAAAATTTATTTACTTAGATATAAAGTTTAAAATGGAGGCATCATATGCAAGTTAAAAAGCTTAATGGTGAGTTATACCGTTCGCTAGTTATTAATGGTTGTGAAAACCTACGTGCTAACTATCAATATATTGATTCATTAAATGTTTTTCCGGTTCCTGATGGTGATACTGGTACTAACATGCGAATGACTATTGAGGGTGGAGTTAGTGAAGTTTATAATGTTCATGAAGATAATATTTATGAAATGGCAAAAAAGATATCTCGTGGAATGTTGATGGGAGCTAGAGGTAACTCAGGAGTTATTTTGTCACAATTATTCCGTGGTATTTCGAAAGGTTTTGAGGATAAAGAACAAGTTGATGCAATTAGATTAGCTCATGCCTTACAAAAAGGTGTTGATCAAGCATATAAAGCAGTTATGAAACCTGTAGAAGGAACTATTCTTACAGTTGCTAAAGATGGTGCTGCAAAGATGTGCTTAATTGCTAACTCAAAAATGACAATCAATGAATTCTTTAAAGAATATGTTCAAGAATTAAAAGAATCATTACAAAGAACACCAGACCTTTTACCTGTATTAAAAGAAGCAGGTGTTGTAGATAGTGGTGGTGCTGGTTTCATAGTTATAATTGAAGGTATGCTTAAATATTTAGAAGGCGAAGTTATTGAACCTGTGAAAGTTGCTGATCAACAACCTAGCTCATTAGCATTTGAATTAGCTGGTTCAGAAGAACAAGAATTTGGATATTGTACTGAATTTATTTTAGAATTAAATAAAGATATTAGTATTGATGAATTTGATGAGAAAGTTATTCTTAGTCAATTAGAACCAATTGGAAATTCAATTGCCATTGTAAAAGATGACAATATTATAAAAGTTCATGTTCATACATTAACTCCAGGTGTTGTTTTAAATATTGGTCAACAATATGGTGAATTTATTAAATTAAAGATTGAAAACATGACAATACAACATACACAAGCTCAAGAAACTAAACATGTAGCAGAAGGTGAATGTCCTTGTGGAGAAGAACATTTTACTCCTCCTGTTAAACCAGTTGAAAGAAAAAAATATGCAATTGTTTCTGTAGCAACTGGTGAAGGTTTATGTGAAATCTTTAAAGCTTTAGGTACTGACGTTGTTGTTTCTGGAGGTCAAAGTATGAATCCTTCTACTGAAGATTTTATTCGTGCTTTTGATACACTTAATGCAGATAATATTATTGTATTCCCTAATAATAAGAATATTATTTTAGCTGCTAATCAAGCTGCAAAGATTTATACTGATAGTAAAGTTACAGTTATTGAAACTAAAACTATTTCTCAAGGTTATTCTGCATTAACTATGATGGATTTAAGCTTAGAACTTGATGAAATCATTGAATATTTAAAAGAAGTAATCAAGAATGTTGTAAGTGCACAAATTACTTATTCTGTTAGAGATACAGTATTAGCAGGATTAAAAATCTCTAAAGGTGACTTTATTGGTTTATGCGAAAGCAAAATTGTGACATCACGTCGTTCTCGTACTGATGCAGTAAAAGATTTGCTTCGCCAAAGTGGTGCTGCTGAAAAAGATTCATTAACAATTATTTATGGTAGTGATGTTAACGAAAAAGAAGTAAGTAGTATTCAAAGACATGTTGAAAAGAACTATGATAATCTTGAAGTTGATGTAATCAAGGGAGATCAAGACGTATATAGTTATATTTTCGTATTAGAATAAACAAATAGGGCAAATGAGTATAGACCATTATGCCCTTTTATAATAGGTAGTAGTTATGGAAAAAATTTTTTTAAGTGAACTAGATAATATCCCCTTAAAGTATCTAACAATATTAAAAAAACAAAATATAGAAACAGTAGAGGATTTATTATTAAGTTACCCTAATCGATTTGATGATTATACAATTGTGAATATGAAAGATGTTGTTCCCGAAACATTAGTAACTATTGCTGGTATTGTTCAATCCAAAGCAATTGTTATAAATACAAGAACAAAGCTATCAGTAATGAACTTCTATATTGAAGCAAATGGTAGAAAAATAAAAGTTACAATTTTTAATCGTCATTTCTTGAAGAGTAAAATTTCATATGGCGTTTATGTTAGATTAACAGGAAAATTAAAGGAAGATAAAAAATCTTTTGTTGCATCAGAAATTCATTTTGATGAATTTAGTAGTAATATAAACCCTGTTTTTAATATTAAAAAAATACCTGATGATAAAGTTTTAGAATTCAAGGAAAAAATTTTTAATAAATATAAAAATATTATTGATGAAACACTTCCAAATGAAGTGTTAGAAGAGTATAATTTAATTTCTAATGTTGATGCGTTAAAATATATTAATATTCCTGAGGATATGCAAGAAGTAGGAAGGGCAATAGATCGCATTAAATTTGAAGAATTATTAACATATCAATTAAAAATTAAATATATGTTATATATGCGTAAGAACTATCCTCAAGGAGTATCAATTAATTATAATAAAGAGAAAGTTGAAGAATTTATTAATAGTCTTCCATATAAATTAACTCCAGATCAAGTTACTTCTCTTGATGCTATATTATTCGATATAAAAGCTCCTTATAAAATGAATCGTTTATTGCAAGGCGAAGTTGGAAGTGGTAAAACTGTTGTTGCCGCAATTTCCCTTTATGCAGTATTAACTGCTGGATACCAAGGTGCAATAATGGTTCCTACAGAAGTTCTTGCTAATCAACATTATAAAACGTTTATTGATTTATTCAAAAATACGATGATCAATGGTCATCTAGTTAATGTTAAACTTTTATCATCAAGCATTAATCCTAAAGATCGTGTAAATATATTAGAAGATTTAAAAAATGGAGATATTGATATTTTAATAGGAACACATGCCTTATTCCAAAAAGATGTTATTTTCAAAAATTTGGGGTTAGTTGTAACTGATGAAGAACATCGCTTTGGCGTTCGTCAAAGGGTTTCTATTGTTGGAAAAGGATATTTAATTGATCATTTAAAAATGAGTGCTACACCAATTCCAAGAACATTAGCAATTTCTGTTTTAGGTGAATCAGATATTTCGATTATTAAGACATTACCTGGTCATAAATGTGAGCCTATTACAAAATATTTAGGTTATAATGCTAGAGAAGAAGTGTTTGCTCATATAAAAAATGAACTAAATAAAGGACATCAAATCTATGTGATTTGTCCGATGATTGAAGAATCAGAAGTAATGGACTTACATAATGCAACACAAATATATGAAAATATGAAAAATTATTATCGTGATATTTGTAATGTTGGGTTAATACATAGTAAACTTAAAAATAATGAAAAAGATGAAGTAATGACTAAATTTGTTAATAATGAAATTCAGATTTTAGTCAGTACTAGTGTTATAGAAGTAGGTGTTAATGTTGTTAATGCCACAACAATAATTATTTTAGATGCGGATCGTTTTGGCATTGCTCAATTGCACCAAATGCGTGGTCGTGTTCGTCGTAGTGATGAACAAGCGTATTGCTTCTTAATCAGTGATACAAAAACAACAACAGCAATCGATCGCTTAAAATTAGTTGAAGAAAACAGTGATGGTTTTGTACTAGCAGAAGAAGATTTGATTATCCGTGGCCCTGGTGATTTCTTTGGAGAAAAACAAAAAGGAATGGTGCCATTTAAAATGGCTGACCTTGTTTTAGATAAAGATGTTCTTGAAAAAGCAAATAAGCTCGCTGATGAATTAATTGCAAGTAAGAAATTATTTAATAATCAAGAATATAAGAAATTGCTAGATATCGTAGATGAAAATTATCGTAATAATAAAGAAATGTTAGATTAAGTGGTGATAATTATGAGCTTAACTTTAAAACAATTTTATCATGAATTTAGAATTCTTGCAAAAAAATTAGGAATCAAGTATAATGATATTGAAATTTATAAAAATGCTTTTACCCATACATCATATTCAAATGAACATCATTTAGAAAGCAATGAACGCTTAGAATTTATTGGGGATGCCATTTTGGACTTTTTGGTCGGTGAGTATATTTTTGAAACATATAAAGACATGCCAGAAGGTGAAATGACAAAAACTAGAGCAATTTATGTTTGTGCAGAAGCTAATAATAATTATGCGATAAAGTTAGGTTTAGATAAATTGCTGTTATTAGGAAAAGGTGAAGAAGAACAAGGTGGGCGTAGTCGTCAAAATGTTTTAGCTGATTTATTTGAAGCATTCCTTGGGGCAATTTACTTAGATTCAAAAGATATAAATGAAGTACGCAAAATATTAGTTAGTGTGGTGTTTCCAAGTATTGAAGTTCACAAAGTATACTTAGAAGATTATAAGAGTCGTTTACAGGAATTAATCCAATCTGAGAATCGTAAGAGTGTAAACTATGTTTTAGAAAAAGAAGAAGGACCAAGTCATGATAAAACATTTACAACAGCTGTATATTTTGATGGTGTAAAACTAGGAACAGGAATAGGTAAAAGTAAGAAAGATTCTGAACAATTAGCAGCCAAGGAAGCATTAGAAAAGTTAGTGAAATAATCTATACGGAGTTAAATATGAAAAGTTATTATGATTTAATTAAGGATAATCTAATTGAATTTGATAAAGCATTACTTGATAACTATCATTTAATCGGTTTATCAGAAACTGAATGTTTAGTGTTATTACGACTTCACCAACAAAAAACAAAGGAAAATAACATCTTAAACACTGATAATCTTATTAAAAGATTATCAATTTCTAGTGAAAAGTTTACAGAAATTATTGGTGAATTAGTAAGTCGTAATTTTGTAGAGTTAAAATTAGATTTAGATGATAATCAAGTATATACGGAAAGATATTTTTTAGATGGTGCTTATCATCAATTAGGATATATCTTTGAAGCTCAAGAAACTAAAGATGAAGATAATGCAATTTCTATTGAAATGAAACAAACAATGCAATATTTAGAAAAACAATTATCTAAAATGTTAACTCCATTAGAAGTAAATATTGTTAAGAAGTGGTTCTATGATTATAAATATCCTACTTCTTTAATAAATGAAGAAATTGATAAGGTATTAAAGCGAAAAATGAAAAGTGTAAGTATAATAGACCGAAGTTTATATGCTCGTACAAAAGAAACATTAGATAAAGAAGATGTTTCGAAAGCAAAAGATTTATTTAAGAAGTTATATGGCTAAAATTACAAAAGAAGAAGCTTTTAAGATATATCAAACTATTTCTTTGATTTTTCCAAATGCGTGTTGTGAACTAAATTATACTAATGCTTTTGAAATGTTAATAGCTACAATCTTATCAGCCCAAACAACAGACATTAGCGTTAATAAAGTGACACCAGTTTTATTTGAAAAATATCCAACTCCATATTCCTTAAAAGATGCCAATGTAGCTGATGTAATGGAAATAATTAAATCAATCGGTTTATATAAGAATAAAGCAAAAAATATTATTGCCTTATCAAATGAATTAGTTACAAAATATCAAGGAAATGTAATTCCTGATTTTAATATTTTAGTTTCCTTACCAGGAGTGGGAAGAAAAACAGCAAATGTTGTACTAGCTGAAGTCTTTAATGTTCCAAGAATTGCAGTAGATACTCATGTTTTAAGAGTAGCAAACATCTTAAAATTATCAAATAGTTATAACCCATTAGATGTGGAAAAAGATTTAATGGAGATTTATGATCAAAATATTTGGAAAGATTTACATTTGAAATTATTATTCTTTGGACGCTATATGTGTAAGGCCCAAAGACCTGATTGTAACAATTGCCCGTTTAGGGATAATTGTGACAAATTTTCGACAAAATAAAACACCTCATTTTGATATAATCAATTGAGGTGTTTTTTATGTATATTAAAATGTTTGACGAAAACCATGAGATTGATTTAGAAGAAGCAGTAAATGAGTTTTTAAAAAATGATATCGAAGTAATTGATATTAAGTATCAATTAGCCATAATGATGGATTTAAAAGAACAAATTTACTGTTATAGTGCCATGGTTATCTATAAGCCAAAATCAAAAAATTAATATTTGATAGCAATGAGTTATTAAGTTTTTAATTAAAATATTTAAATCTTCTCGCTTATAATTTTTGTCGTTTTCTAGCCAATGAATGATTAATGATGAAATACCACCAGTTAAAAAAACTGATAACAATGGAATTTTATTAATTTTATCTTCTTTAGTAATTAGTAATTGTAAGACTCGTGTAATAGAATCACTTAAGGCATTACTAATTATAAATTGAATTAATGACGCTTCATCATCGTTTTTAAGTGATAAGATTATATCTTTATGTATTATGCATTCATCAAGAACTAGTTCACTAATTTTATATATAAGATTAGGTGCATTTGCAATAGTAAAATCATTTTGTGCATATTCTAAAAACTTCTCGACGATGCTTTCGCGAATTTTTTTAATAATATCATCAAATAAATCATACTTATCATGATAATGATTATAAAAAGTCATTCGATTGACAGAAGCTAATTTGCATAACTCATCAACTGTTATTTTACTAAAGTTCTTAGTGTTTAATAATTCTATAAAGGCATTTTGCAATGCTGTTTTTGATTTTAAAATTCTTAAATCAACTTTTTCCATAACTTATCCTTTCTATAATATTAAATAATAATTAAATAAAATAAAATAATATAATAGTATATTACTATACATTAGTATAATATTTACTAATATATTATACGCTATTTTTTTTGTTTTGTCAAAAAAAAGCATCATTAAAGATGCTCTAATTAATAGTATTTTTCTTTATATAATCAATATCTGGCTTTACAAATATGCTTTGATATGTTGAATAGATTACAAATGACCCTTTTATGCCTGGAACCTTTTTAATATTTTTTACTAAAGTATAATCGACACAAACGTTAGTGTTGTTGCGACTAGTTGAATAATATGCGGCAATAGATGCTGCTAAATTTTTAAGATCTTCTGTTAAATTTTTAGTTTTTACGATGACATGACTTCCAGGTACTGCTTGAACATGGAAGAAATAGTCAAAATTATTGGCTAATTGATGAGTGATATAATTATTTTGGGTGTTATTCTTTCCAACATATATAATATCATCATTAGATGTTTTATAAATCGTAATACTTGGTTTTTGTTTTTTTATTTTATTTTTTGTGTATTCTTGTTTTAAATTTAACTCTTTTAATATTTCTATAATATCATTTGCCTTGGCAATACTTAATTGATTTAATAAACAATGATAATATTGTAAATCATTTTTAGAAATCTCAAGTTGATTATTTATTTGCATGATTGCTCTTTTGGCCTTTTGATATTTATTAAAAATATTTTCTAAATTCTTCTTTGGGCTTAATAAAGGATCTAAAGAAATTTCGACTTTTTGATTATTATTGTAATAATCTTCAACTATCACACTTTTATCTCCTCTTTTAATTAAGTGAAGATTTGATGCTAATAAATTTCCTTTTTCTTGATATGATAAATGTTTATGAGCATTAGCTAACTCGTCTTCTTGTTTTCTAATCTTTTCATTAATTTTTGCTATTTCTTTATTAATATAACTATTAATAAATAGCTGTTCATTATTTAATGATACTTCAGTTTTAATTGAAGTATAAAAATATTCTAACATTTCTGATAGAGAATCAAAATGTTCTCTTGGTCCTTCTATATATGGTAAATCAAAGCAATAATAATAATATTTGTTTGTTTTTTCATTTTTAATGATTGTTGGATTTACTTCGCTATAAATTCTTTTTAAAGAATTATCTCTTACTAATTGTGAATAAAGAAGATTACTAACACCTTGATATATATTATTGTTATAATCGAAGAAATTAGAATCTATATATGGATTTATTCGATCAGTTCTTGGAAATAAGTAGTTATATCTTGGTAAAACAATCCGATTGTCATTACTTGTTGTTTCGTTATCGAATAGGCGACGATAACAATCGATTATAAGATTATCTTGATCGATTAAAATAATGTTACTGTTTCTCCCAAACATTTCAAAAACTAGTTTGACAGGGATGATATAGCCTAATTCATCAAAATGCGAGATTTCCATAATAATGATTCGTTCATTATTAAATTGTGATATTTTATTGATAATACTAGACTCTAAGTATTTTTTTAAAGATTGGAAAAATGTACTTTTGATTGGACTATTTACTAAGTCCATTGTGGTGATTCTTAAATGCATTGAATTGCTATTTACAGAAATAAATAGCTTATTTCGTGATGATAATGTAAAAAAGAATTCACATGCAGTGATGCCATTAACTTTATTAATGCGAACATTTTCTAATCTTTGTAGTTCCTTAATTAAATAATGTGTAAAAATTCCATCAAACATTATTATTTCTCCTTATATTGTTTAATTAATTATATCATAGATTTTTATTTTAATAAATGATTAATACAAAAAATTATCTTTACAAAATAAAACAAAACTATTTATTTTTTTACAATTTTGTGTTATACTATTAGAAAGTTTTTTTGATTGAGGAATTATTTATGAAACTTGATGAAAAAGGATTACTTATTGTTTTATCGGGACCTTCTGGTGTTGGTAAAGGCACAGTGCGTTCTGCTTTGTTTAATAGACCTGATCATAATTTAGTGTATTCTGTTTCTATGACAACCCGTAAACCACGTGTTGGTGAAGTTGAAGGACGTGAGTATTTTTTTGTATCACGTGACGAATTTGAAAAAAATATTCGTGAGGGGAAGATGCTTGAATATGCGGAATTTGTAGGTAATTATTACGGTACACCGCGTGATGAGGTTAGAAAACAATTAGATAATGGCAATGAAGTGGTACTTGAAATTGAGATTCAAGGAGCATTACAAGTTCGGGAAAAAATGAAAGATGCGATATTTATCTTTATTGCCCCACCAACTATCGATGCTTTATATAATCGATTAAAATCTCGTGGTACAGAATCTGAAGAATTAATTCAATCACGAATTGAAAAAGCTAAACGAGAATTAGGTTTAGCTTATAAATATGATTACATTGTAGTTAATGACACAGTAGATAATGCTGCTGACCGTATTATGGCAATTATTCGTGCAGAACATGCAAAAACAGAAAGATCAATTCATAAATACAAAGAAATGTTGGAGGTAAAATAGTATGATGCATAATGAAAACGATGGAATGAGATACCCATCAATTGACCATTTAGTTACAATTACACATTCTAAATATAAATTAGTTGTTGGTGCTGCTAAACGTGCTAAAGCTTTAAATCGCAAAAATAATCCTGAAAAGCAATTAATTGCAAACCCACATAGTAAAAAAGCAATTGGAATTGCTTTAGAAGAAGTATTAGAGCACAAAATTGAAATTGTAGATGTAAGTGATGAAAATAATATTGTTACTAGTGCTAATAGTGATGCTAGTTTAGAAAGTAAAGAAGTTGTTTCTGAATAATAAGTTAAAGGTGAAGTAAAGAGATTAGTAAATCAAGACATTGATTTTAATCTCTTTTTTTATTGCTTTCTTTTTTCTAT
>JAEDHQ010000061.1 GCA_016296945.1 Bacilli bacterium
TTATGAAGTTCATCGCTTTTTTCATGGTCTGGAAATTAGTTTTTTCCCAGACACCTTTTTATTCATTCTTTTCTTTTTGTCTTTGCTATTGCGTAAAAGATACACAATTTCATTTAAAAAGCTGATGCATTATATCTTCAAATTCAAACTTAGTAACATATTGATGTGTACAAAAAATACTCATATTACTAGATGGAGTAATTTTGCCCCTATACTTTTTCTCCCTAGATAAATGATGAGCCCTATTTTCAAGTAGTTTTTCAAAATCTAATATAATATTATTCATGATTTGATTCCCTTTCTTTTATTCCAATGGCAACCAGCCAAATTCATCAGATTGATCTAACGATCTCAGCAGAGTTAACAGTCCCGTGCTTCCATAAGAAAAATTAAGACTTAACTTATAACCGTATTTACCAGGTGTCAGAATTTCTTCTTCATTTGAAATCAAATATTGATTTAAAGCCTCTAATGAATAATCTAACATAGTAGAATTACCATCTTTAGCTAATGCATTAGCTAAAGGGATTACTCCACTATAACCTGATATTAATGTCTGCATATATGTACAGTAAGTAAAACATGTATTTTTCAGCTTTTCAAACAAAGATTTATACTTTTTCTTAAATAGTTTATCTTCTCTCACATACTTGTGCATTAGCAAAGCTAAACCGAAAGTACCATTTTCTAAATACGGTATTAACCTTTCAAAACCACGAGATTTATCAGTAATTGCTAAATCACCTTTACCCTCAGCATGTTTTTGTAAAATACACATTATTATTTCTTCTGCCCTTTTCTTTTCACCCAGACACCAAAATAAATAACTAACACCTCCCCAGCCTGTCAACAAACCTACATCGTCTTCTTCAAAATTACTGAAATTCACCCTATCCCATCTTGATAATAGAAGATTTATAATTTCCTTAGCTATTTCTGGATACCTTTTCCTTAATATAAATGCCAGGCCACTTAGACCTGTGGCCAACGAATTATCTTCAAGAGTTAAATCAACCTTTTGGGAAATAATATCTATTAATTTATCAGCTAAATCATTATAATTTAGCTTTTCTAAAACTTGGGCTAATCCACCAATTCCATTAAATAATCCCAGTACGTTAGTCTTTTTTGAAATATCAATAATATTATCTTGATTTTTCTTAATCCATTTATTTAGTATTTCACTTTGATCATATTTGTTGCCAATAGCCCATAGAACGCCTGCAGCTCCTTTAGACAAATTCAATAAATTTATTGGATCATCGTGCTTACCAACTAATCCTGGAACTAATTCTAACTTATTAAAATTTAAATGGTTTAAAATACCCTTGGTTAATCCTAACTTAAAATAATTAACCGTCTGTCTATTTAAATTTTTAGTAGGTACTGTCATAAACTTCTTAAGAAAAATAGGTTCTTGTTCAGTGACACACACATTAAATTCTTTCAAAAAATCAATAATGTCTTCACCAAAATAATTACTAATCCATTTCTTATGTTTAACAATTATTTCTGGAGCTATATCGACTATCGGAATAATTGGTAAAAAGAGATAGTATGCTATTCGCATTAAAGCAAAATCATCCGCTTCACCAAATGTCTTTACTCCCGTAGATACAAAACCCGCAGTAGTTAATCCAGGAGTATATCTTTGATCAACCAGTCCTGCATTTTCAAGATCAATTAATCTAACAACACCTTTCTTAGTAACTAAGATATTACTTAAAGAAAGGTCACCGACAGCAATGCCATGATTATGAACATCTTCGACAATCCTCTTTAACTGCTGTAAAATATTTTTAATTTTTACTTTATATTTATTTATCTTTTCATGATCTCCAAGAATAAATGGAAACTCCGTAGGTAATAACTCTTCTAAACTTTGTCCTTCAATATATTCTTCCACCAAAAAATGATGTCGCCATGACGTAAAATCAGCATAATAATTGACTACGGCAGAAACATCTCTCAATTTTTTTAAAATCGTTGCTTCATTCTTTACTCTTGTAAAGCCATCTTTCTGGTTAGCATCTAGACCTGCTTGCTGTCGGCCTTCTTTTAAAACAACTTTTTTATTATCTTTTAAAGCCAAGTAAACACCACCAGCATTACTAAAATGCAAAGCAGACTTCATCTTATACTTCGATAAGGGTAAAAAAGTACGGGAATCTGGAAAAACATTCTTTTTAAAAAAAGGAAGATCTGGGATAAAATTAGGTTTTTGATAATATGGTAATCTCTTATCTTCATGCTTCTTCCCATTTGGATCATAAATAGCAGGTATCCTTTTTCCATCCTTAGATACAACATAAATGGGTTTAAAACCACCATATCGAAAATATACATTGCTTTCTTGCCAATTTTGATCACTTAAAATATAAGGTCCTAAATCAAAATTCTTAGTTAACTTTTTTAGCATTTGTAATAAATATTCAAATTCATCATCATTTCTTGGATAAATAGTGATAAATTTTCCACTTTCACTACGATCAGCATATTTGGAGTTTGAATACACCAACTGCTCTAGACTAGATACAAATTTGAAAGAAACTTTTTCTTTAATTAACCATGGAGCAACAATATCTAGCATTTTCTGGGCTTGCTGTATTGTCGCACTAAGATGTATTTTCCATCCCTGTGTTGGTAAATTATTAGATTGATAAATCATATAGTGCCAATACTCAGTATTTTCATTTATCCATTGAGAATTAACTTTCTCTTTCAGAACAAAATAAGACTTTTTTATTTCTGGCTTATTAGTATAAAATAAACTATTTTTATTTCTGGCTGCATTTAAATACATTACCTGTTCTTCTAACATTCTCTACTTATCTCTTTTCTTTAAGTTGCTGCTCATGTACATAACGCTGATAATCTGGTACTTCTTCAAGTAACTCATCATGCGTACCACTTGCAACAATGGTCTTATTTTTAAGAAAATAAATTCTGTCACTATTTGCAATAGTTGATAATCTATGAGCTATCGTGATAATGCCACAATGTTTAGTTTGAGTTAATTTGTCTAATGCCGTCATTATTATTTTTTCTGTATCTGAATCTAAATTAGAGGTTGCTTCATCTAAAATCAAAAATTTAAAATCTCGTAAATAGGCACGGGCAATCTGAAGACGTTGGCGTTGTCCTCCTGAAAGTTGTTCGCCTTCCTCACCAATTGAATTATCTAATCCATTAGGTAATTGGAAAACATACTCTTTTAATTGAACTATTGCCAAAGCGTCCCATAATTCTTGATCCGTAACTTTTCTATTTAAACCCAAAGTTAAATTGGTACGAATATTACCAGATAAAATAGAATTTTCTTGTAATACGACACTAAAAAAACCTCTCCATTGTTCTAAGCTAAAATCCAAATAGGACTTATCATTTAGACTGATTTTCCCTTTATTAATTGGATACAAGCGAGTAATTATATTAACCAAAGTACTCTTTCCAGCTCCTGTCGCACCAACTAGAGCTATTTTTTCATTGCTATGCGCTTCTAAGTTAATATTTTCCAATATTGGAATTGAATTATATGCAAAATCAACATTCCTAAGTTGTAACTGATTAAAATCATAAAGTGCATTAATTGTTTTTGGTGGTGAACTGATCTCTTCAGGCGTCTTATTAATAATTTCCCTTACCTTTTGAGTAGCTCCTATCATTTGTTTTTTATCAGAATAAAACATAGCAACTTCATTAATTGGACCAATAACTTGAAAGAAATACATCATAAAAGCACCCAATGTACCTGTTGAAAGGTCTCCTGTTTTAACTCTAATAGCACCATAAAGTACGATTAACAATATTAAACAAAAAGAAAGCATCGATTGGAGTGGGCCAATAACAGCAGATATTCGATCAGATTTAAGTGACAACTTAAACAAATTATTTATTTCAGCCACAATCTTATTAACTAAATCGTTTTCTGCTTTATTTAATTTAATCGTCTTTATATTCTTGATTCCTTCACTGGTTATTCCTGTCAAAGCACCTAAGCTACTTTGTGTTTGATTAGCTATTTTTTCGCTAATTTTTCCTAACGGAATAGTCACCGCTGCATCAATTGGAAACACTAACAACATTAAGAGTGTTAATTTCCAATCTAAAAAAAGAGCTATAATTACTGTCCCAAGAATAGTAATTATCCCTGTAACTGTAGTAGGGATGGTTGTAGCTAAGAAATTTCTTAGTATATTTACGTCATTAATAATTCTACTAGTTAAATTCCCACTGATTTGTTGATCAAAATATTGCTGCGGTAACTGAAACACTTTTTTCTGCAACATCAACCGCATACGACAAACTTGTCTATCACCTTCACTACTAATTAAATAATCACTTGTAGTACTTATCACTAGATTAAAAATTATAATAACTAGACCTAGAATTAAAACTTTTTCTGAGATTCCAGACCAAATAAACTTCTTCAGATTAATAAATTGACGAATAAGTAAAGGAATATAAAGATTTAATAAACTAGCAATTATGCTTAGTAGAATACCAATAATTAAACGTGGTGTGATCTTCAAAAGTTTCATTTTATCATAAAGTGGTTGTGACTCTTTGGACACATGATACTAATGTGGCTGTTCGGCTTTTGCCAATTCCACTTTTCATTTGTTGACTTATTCAGCTTTTCAAAATTATCAACTATTTCTTTTTCAATCATTAAAATATAGTTTTCCATACTTTCTACACTTCCTATCTAATAAAAAAGGATTAGATCCTTTTAATCTAATCCTTTATCCAAACCACCAGAACGAATTATGGTCACATAAGACACTAATGTTACTATGATAACTACCGTGGGGTTTTCTTTTACTTGGTTTAGCATAAAGGCTCGTAGTAATACCTTGTAACCCTAATGCAGGGTTACTACTTTCTGGTTGAAAACTTTGTTTTTCTGTATCCATAACTTGAATACCTCCTTAATTCTTTACACCAATGTTATACATTTCTTAAAATAATATTTTCAAAATAAATTTTGAGCGTTAAAAATATTCACTTAAGCGTCAAATATATAGAATCTACCTTAAATAGGTGTATGATTTGTACATATATTTTATGGGAGCTAAAACAATGAAAGATATTTTAAATAATCTTGCCTTTAATCCATACATTTTTTCTATATGTTTAACCTTTGCGATTACTCGGCCAAGCAAAATAGATTTTCTTTTATATCCAATTCTTTTTATTCCTGTATTATTTGGTTACCAATATGTGTTGACCATCATTCTTGTAGTTCAACTCATTTGTCAAATTTTTTCACGATACAACGTAAACTTGTTGAAGAAACTATTTTTTTATTATTTTGTACTAATCCTTTATCCCATTTTAGGAGAATTACTTGGATGGGTTATTCAAATATTTTCACATTTTGTTTTACATAAATTCCTAGATTATTTAATTCTAAATATAATTTGTTTTATACCTGAAATATTAATTTGCATTCTTATTTATTTCACAAGAAAACGCTACAGCATAAAAATATCAAAAATCAATTCTGATATAAGCTATAATCCTAATTTCTTAAATCTATTAGTATGGATTATTTGGATTTTTAATATAGTCACTTACGCCATTTGGACCATAATTGAACTAATTAACATTAAACCAATCGTAGAATTAGTATTAATGATAGTAGTATTGCTTATTATCGTAATTCTATTACTTAATCTGTATAAAACTATTCAAGAAAGCCAAAAAATTATAAAAACTCGTATTCAAAACGCAGAGATAAAACAAATTCAGGAATATTCTTCTCGCTTAGAAGAAGCAAATCTTACCTTACGAAAAGCTCGTCATGATTATAAAAACAGCCTTCTTTCATTAAATGGTTACTTATCAACCAATGACATAGAAGGTGCAAAAAAGTATCTCATTGAGTTAGTTAATGATAATAATCGTTTACAAAATGCTAATAAATCAATGACTTTAGAATTAACCAATCTAAAGATAAAGGAATTAAAGTATTTAATAATCGATAAATTACAACAAGCACAGGACAAAGGTATTCAGACTAAAGTTGAAATTAATAAACAAATCGATGCCTTTCCTACAAGTATCGTCAACATAATTAGATGTGTTGGAATCTTTCTCGATAATGCAATTGAAGCTTGTCAGAATCAAAAAAATGCAAAAATATCTGTCTTAATTACAAGATACTCTGGAAATAATTATTCTTTAACTGTTCAAAATACTATTACCCATTTTGTTGATGTTACTAACTCATTAAAACCGATGGTAACAAGTAAACAAAACCACGAAGGATTAGGGCTAAATAATGTGAATGAAATAGTAAATAATGATCCATATTTATCCTTAGAGATTGAACAAAATGCAGAGGAAATATCATTTGAACTAATAATTCAGGAGGAAAAATAATTAAATGTTAGCGATCATAATCTTAGAAGATAATATTAATGAGAGAAAACTCATTCAACAAATGATTGAAAACAGAATTCAAATAAATTCGACCCCATATCCTTATGATGCACAAGTTGTCCTCAGTACCGGAAAGCCACAAAGTGTCTTAAACTACATTACAGAACATAAAGATTTTAATTTCCTAGCCTTTTTAGATATTGATCTCAAAACTGACTTAGATGGAATTGAAGTTGCTAGTCGTATTAGAAATATTGGTATTTTTAGCCAAATAGTTTTTGTTACCGCAGATGCTACAGCACTACGTCTCACAATTGAACGCCATGTTGAGCCCTTAGATTACATCACTAAAGATGCAACTCCTGAACAGATTAAGCAAAAAATATACAATACCATTGATACAGCATATAAAAGGTATCACATATCACTTAAATCTACGATGCGTACAAAGTATTTTACTTATACCAAGATAAAAAACTTTATTGAAAAAATTCCTTTAAATGAAGTATTTTATCTCAGCATTCAACAGAAAAAATATAAAACCTTGCGTGTATACACAAAGAATAAGATTTTTGATTGCATTGGGACTCTTAAAGACTATGAAAAAAGATACTCTAGCTTGGTTTTGGCAGATCGTCAAAGTTTAATAAATCTAGAAACCGTTCAAAATTACGATGAAAAAAATGGAATTGTTTATTTTAATAAAACAACTTCACATTCTGTAGCTGTACGACGTAGACGCACAATTATGCTCAAGTTAAAAGAAAATACACATGATGATAGTTAATCGTTTTAGTTAAGAAAAAAGATTAATCAGACAAACTCAAGCTGTAATAGAGCAGCGGGAGAATTACTCTCGTCTCTCATTGCACCGGACGTACGGTTCCGTATCCGTCGCTACATTTGTAATTATCTACGAGCTAAATAATATGCCCACGGATCGACCAATCCTGGTCGATCCGCTTTCTTTATCCCCAAGACTTTGGGACTAAGCAGAAAGCTAATGACATTGCCTGTACTTCTTTTATACCAACCTAATCTCATATTAGCGGCTTTATGAATATCTTTATTACTAAAGTTACGCTTTAACGTTTGGTTAATCCGCATCAATTTGGCGTATATTTTTCTTGAGTGCCTCCATTGTTTGATGATTACTACCCGAACCTTATGCCCTAACCACTGACTGAATTGAGTCATAAATACTTTTATGCCACCAATACAAAAGGAGTTGATCCAGCCTTTAACTTGATCTACAGTCTCATCTATCATTTGATCTAACCGGATTTTTTGTACATAGACTTTGGAAACTCACTAGCCACTTCTTTCACCCATAGCGTCACTGCTAACGGTTTGTAGCTCACTATATTTGGCGACAACTATCCATGGGTCCAAACTTTCATTGGACTAGATAAATGTCATACCCTAAAATAAAAAAAGCCGACGAAAACCAAGATTACTCTTAAGATTAACTTGATCGTAGTCAGCTTTAAACTCCATTTGGTTTGGAAATAAACCCCTTGAAGGGAACTTACCCTTCCCTTCTTGGTTTTAGTATATCCTAATGCGGAGATTATCACAGTGAAAAAGCCTACGGTAAAAATTGAAGTAACTAAAAATAATAAAAAAGAAATGATTACAGATGCCCTTGGCTGGCTCGCTGTTTTACTTATTATTGGATTTTTAATTTGGAAATTCTAGCACAGATAATTACTAGCAGACTCTCATATGAGAGTCTTTTTTGTACTTTGATTCAAAATTAAACTAACTTAAATGCCTAAAGGAGAGACAAAATGAAGATCTCGGAAGCACTGAAGAAATACAGACAAGAACTAGCACTATCACAAAAGGAATTTATTCAGGACATCATCTCTCCATCTCAATATTCCAGAATAGAAAATGGAACACAAGAAATAAATTTATCTACTGCACTATTGCCACTTACAGCCAACCACATCAACGTAACTGAATTTATTGATGAAGTTCTGCCTGACTACAATAATGACGATGAAAATATACCGCAAGACATTTTAGCTACAAAAGTAATGGCAGCATATTACAACAACGATGTTGACCAGCTGAAGAATTTACTTAATAAAATAAATAAATTGCATAATGTTCAAGATCTTAAATTAAGAACTAATCTTGCAATCATTTATCTAGAACAAAAAGAAAAACAAATCACCCCTGCTCTTAAAAAGCAGATCATAAACGAATTTATCAAACGAGACAATTGGACCGAAAGTACAACTACCCTTCATTTACTAGAACAATCAATGTTGGTATTCGATTTCGATCAAATTTCTTTATTAATGAATTCCATTTTTAAACGATATGAAAACATTCAAGAACAAAACTTTTTAATCCAAGACAGAGTTGGTGGTATTTGCATTAACTATTTGTATGTTTGTTACCAGAATAAAAACAAGACTCAAGCTAAAAAGGCCTTTAATCTTTTAGCTAAACTACCTACAACACCAGAGTTATTCATCTACCAACTTTTAATCAAGTATTATAAATGCTTATTTGCAAGTGATTTTTCTAAGGCAAAAGAAGTAAAAGACATTTTAAGTACATACAGCTTGGCTAACCTAGCAAAGAATCTGCCCTACTAATTTCATATTTGCAATTGCATCCCTTTTATCCAAAAACAAAGACAACGCCACTAATCCAGCCGATAATTTAACTAAAAAGCTGGTGGTGAATAACATGCATGATAGAACCGCAAAATCGACAGAATCATTCTACCCATCGAAGCAATCTACTGCGTCTGGTTAATTATCACTCTAGTTCTTAACTTTAAATTATTTGCGTACTCGATTGATGCCCAATTTGTCCTCATAACTTTGTTTTATCTTTTTAATTGAATCAACTCTTTGATTCAAAAACATCATAAAAATAAATAATATTCAAACTAAAAAAGAGTTCTCTTCACGAGAACTCTTTCTTATTCGCCCCATTCGCTCTTTAGCCATTCCATTGCTAAATTAAACCAATGAGCT
>JAEDHQ010000062.1 GCA_016296945.1 Bacilli bacterium
ATAAGCGGTATCGTAGGTAATTTATTTTTAATTCTTTTTAAAAATGAACAGTTAGTATTTTATAATCTTATCTTGATTTGTTTTAATATATTACCAATTTATCCTTTAGATGGTTTTAATATTTTTAAAGAAACAAAATTTTATAATGATAAAAATTATAAAATTATAAAAATTATTCTTTATATAATATTCTTTATTTTATTCATATTTACTAAATCATTATGTGTGTTATTTATTTTATCATTTCTGTTATATAAGAATCGAAATTATCATGAAGAAGAACTAAAAAATCATTTGAATTCATTAAATTCTCTATTTAAAAAATATAATTATGATATTGAGAGAATCAAAAAAATATAGTATAATTTATTATATATTAAATATCATTTGAATATAATTAATTAATTTATTTGCAATAAAGGAAGAATATATATGAATAAAACATATTCAATTATCATAAATGATAATGTTTATTTAGTCAAATTAATAGAGAGAAAAATGAAAAATATACGGTTGAAAGTTGATAATGATCAAATTATTGTTTCTGGTTATCATATTACTAGAGAGAAAAGCGACAATATTATTCAAAGAAATTATGATTGGCTTGTTAAGAAATTAGATGAGTTTAGTCATCGTAAATCTATTTTTCAACTAGAAGAAATTGAAGAGTTCAAAAAAGTGTATCTTTATGGAGATTTGAAAGAAATTTATTTTCTTTCTAATAATCAATATCGTGTTGATGATGTTACTTTTTATCTTACAAAAAGAGTAAATAATATATCTGATTTAAGAAATATTGAACTTAAGAAAATTCGTGTTAAATTTCTTAAACAATTACAAGACCGATTTGATTATTGGTGCTTTGTCTTTCATAAAAAACCACTTGTTTTTTATAAGGACATGAAAAGTAAATATGGTTATTGTAAATATAAAGAAAATACAATTGTTTTATCTACTAGGTTAGTTCATCTACCACTATACTTAATTGATTATGTGATTGTTCATGAATTTTGTCATTTTGATGTTCCTAACCATAGTAAATGTTTCTATGCTTTAGTTTTTAAATATTTTCCAAATTATCGTAACGCAATTAAAACATTGAAAGAATATAGTGTGATTTGTAAATAGATGCAGGATACCAACTTCCCCATATAGGAGGTATCATGATAAAAAATTTAGAAAAATTTATTAAAGAAATCAAAGAAAAAGGAACAGATTATAAAGGATCTGTTTATGCACAATTATTAAAGAATGAACGAATTAGAAAAAAGATGACCTTAAATGAATTATCAGAAGGGATTTGTAGTATCAGTTATTTATCTAAGTTAGAAAATGGCGCAATCAAGTCAAACGACTCATTTTATGTAAAATTGTTTGAAAAAATTGATATAAATTATAAAGATTTAGATAAAGATAATTTTGATGAAGTTTTAGAAGATGCAATTAAATATTTTTTTTATGATGATTTAAGAAAATTGGAGAATATCTTAGAAAAAGTTAAAAGGATGGCAAATATTGCGTCTAATAGTTTGATAAAATGTTTTTATTTCTATAAGGTTGGATATGATGAATTATTTTTTGATGCATTTAATTCTTTATCAGAAATAAAAGAATCTTTAGGGTTTTTAGAAGCGTGTTGTTACATCTATTTAGCCGTTATTTATTATATTAGAAATTACAAATTGAAAAAAGCTCTTTATTATTTACAAAATCTAGAATGCTTAGAGATAAAAAATCGATATTTGAAATTCTTGGTAATGGAGGCTAATATTTATGTTGCCGCATTTTTAAATAAGCAATCACGAGTATCTGTTTATTATAATCGGATTAATCAATTATCTTTTGTTGGCTACCCTATCGGAAGAATGATGGAAATGCGACTTTTATATAATCTATCCCTTAGTGATGATTTTTCGATTAGTGTTCTTGATGATCTTGAAAGTATTAATTATGATATTATTCCTGATGAAAATCATCTTAATATTATGTTTTATGAATATTTAATTAAAATTAAGTTTGCTGATTTAAAAAATATTTTTGATGAGATTTATTATCGAGGATATTTTGTTGATCCAAGGTATTTAGGATTATTATGTTATTGTGCATATTGGCTAAATAATCAAGAGTGTTTTGAAATATTAGCTGATTTAAATCGGGAGTATCTTTTTGAAGAGCGTGATAAAATTCATCAAAGATTTCTTGATTTTATTGTCTTTAATCATTATCATCATTCTAACAGTGAGGTTATTAATAAGTTTAAAAATGAAATTCTTCCTGAATTAAATGAATATTGTTATTATTTATACAATGATGTTTATCTAGACATCTATTTAGATATTTTAAAAGTTGAAAGCCATTATAAAGAAGGATTTACGCTTTTGAACAACCAGCGAAAAGAATTAGTTATTAGAAATAATTTTCCTTTTGAGCGAAAATAAATAATTACGAATTGAATTAGATATAATATATCTAATTTTACCTATAGATTGTTTACTTCCATCTATAGGTTTTTTAATTTACAAACTAATTAAAATATGATATAATAGCTAAAGTATATAATATATCGATAATAATATGTTTCTGGAGTAAATGAATTATGGGGAATAAATATATTAATCAATTGAATGAACAATATCTTGATGTAATGAAAACAATTCATGATAATTCTTTAGAAGTCGGCGTGCCAATTATAAAAGATGAAGGCTTAGATTTATTATTAGCAATAATAAATCTAAAGAAGCCATTGACAATTTTAGAGGTTGGGACTGCTGTTGGCTTCAGTGCAATAATGATGGCATTAAACTCTAATGCTTGTATAGATACAATTGAACGTAATAAGATAATGTATCAAAAAGCACTTGAAAATGTTAATTTATTAAATTTAAACGAAAGAATCACTGTTTATTATGGTGATGCTGTTACTTTAGAATTAAATAATTTAAAGAAAGAATATGATTTAATTTTTATTGATGCCGCAAAAGCTCAAAATCAAGTTTTCTTTGAAAAATATAGTCCATTATTAAAAGATGATGGTGTAATCATCACCGATAATATTTTATTCCATGGTTATGTAGAAAGATATTATAATAAAGATCTAATGGAAGATGTGTCTAAAGATTTAAGAGCTTTAGCACGTAAGATTGATCGTTTTAATCAATGGTTAAAGAACAATAAAGAATATGAAAGTCATTTCTTAGATATAGGAGATGGAATGGCGATTAGTACAAAAAAGATGAGGTGAAATGATGCCAATCTTAATTACTGATTATTTATCTAATGAATCTTTAGAATTAAAAGTTGATGGATTAATAATTAATTCATCTTTATATAGTACTTTTAATGATAATGTTTTTTCGTTAACTGAAATTAAAAAAATTTCTAAAAAAATAAAGGCAAAAGGTTATTTAGTTATTATTAATTGTGATCGAATTATTCCTCAAAGTGAAATTACATTATTTTATAAGTTTTTAGATGAAATAAAGAAACTACCATTTGATTATTTAATTTATAGTGATTATTCTGTCCTTTCTTTTTTTGATAAATCGTCCTATGATAAATTGATTTATGATTCGAAAACTTTAGTTTGTGCAAAGGAAGAACTAGAAGTAATTCCAACACATTCTTTTATTTCATCCGAATTAAGTCTTGATGAAATTAAGAAGTTTAATGAATCAAAGAAACAATTTTGCCTTGATTGCTTTGGTTATCGACAAATGATGTATTCACGTCGTCCTTTATTAACTTTAGTTTTACCACAAGGTAAAGCTAAAACTAATAAACTTTACGATTTAGTAGAAGAAACACGAGATGAAAATTATAAAATATATGAAACAAAACGTAATAAATATAATTATGGAACATTTATATATAATAAAGGAGTTTATTGTTTATTTGAGGAATTGAAATCAGAAATGAATTGTTTTAATAATATTTTCATTTTTCGTTTAAATTCAATGTTTTTAAGTAATATTATTAAAGAAGTATCTTTAGAATATTATAAGTTAGTTCATGGGGTGGATACTAATTATCAAAATATCTTAGATGTTTTAGCCTTAAATAATTTAAAGATTGATAATTCATTCTTAGCTCGTGAATCTATTTTATTAAAAGAGAAGGAGGACGAATAATGAAGACAGAACAAAATAGACGCTCTGTAGAGTTATTAGCTCCTGCTGGCAATCTAGAAAAACTTAAAATTGCTTATTTATATGGTGCTGATGCAGTTTATGTTGGTGGTAAGAAGTTTAGTTTACGGGCTCGTGCATCTAATTTTTCGTATGAGGATATAAAAGAAGCGGCTAGATTTGCCAATAATCTTGGAAAGAAACTATACATTACTATGAACATTGTTCCTCATAATTCTGATTTAGTTGATTTGATTAGTTATCTACAGTTTTTAGAAAGTGTAAATGTTACAGGTATTATTATTTCATCTTTATATATTGGTAGCGTTGCGAAAAAATATGCTCCAAAACTTGAGATTCATTTAAGTACCCAAGCTTCCGTATCTAATCACCAAGCAATAAAGTTTTATGAAGGTTTCGGTTTTAAACGGGTTGTTTTAGCTCGTGAAGTAAATCTTGATGAAATTAAATCGATTATTGATAATTGTAAGGCTGAAATAGAAGTATTTATCCATGGAGGAATGTGTGTTTCATACTCAGGACGTTGTATGTTAAGTAATTATATGACTAATCGTGATGCTAATCGTGGTGGTTGTGCTCATTCTTGTCGTTGGAACTTTGACTTAGTAGATAATGGTAAAAAAATAAATAATCGTTATTTTAATATGGGTTCTAAGGATTTAAATGCTTATAAACAAATCTTTAGTTTGATAGAATTGGGTGTAAGTAGTTTAAAGATTGAGGGAAGAATGAAATCTTTATTCTATATTGCTTGCATTGTCCGCACTTATCGTAAAATTATTGATGATTATTATCGTTATAATGGTGATATTACAAAAGTAAATTTCGATTATTATAATAACGAAATTTTAAAAGCGGAAAATCGTTTAACTTCTGTCGGTTTTTTAAAGGGAACTGTTACCAAAAAAGAACAATTATATAATGTTCGAACTGAAAATCCAACAAAAGATTTTTTAGGAATTGTTTTAGATTATGATGATGAAAGTAAAATAGTGACTTTAGAACAACGAAATTATTTTAAAGTTGGTGATAAAGTAGAATTCTTTGGTCCTAATTTAGAAAATACGTCATTTGTCATTGATGAAATGACTGATGAAAATGGTTTAGAACTAGAGGTTGCTCGTCACCCATTGCAAATCATAAAATTTAAAGTTCCATTTAGATTATCAAAAAATGATATGATGCGAAAATAATTAAAAATGTATTAAATCTAAATAAATAAAATAATTATTTCAATTTACTAAAAATACAAATTATGATATAATTTATAGGTAATAAAAAATATTTTTGAATAGGAGAAATTAATATTATGGAAACAAAACATCAATTTACGAGTGAAGGCTTAGCGAATATTAAAGCTCGTTTAAAGAAATTAAGAGAAGTTGATGCGCCTAAAAACATTGAAGACTTAAAAGAAGCTCGTGCTCAAGGTGACTTATCTGAAAATGCGGAATATGATGCTGCTCGTGATGAACAAGCACGTATTGATAATGAAATTAAAGAATTAGAAGATATTATTCGTAATGCTGTTGTAATTGAAGATGAAGTGCATGCAAGTAATATTGGTAAATTAATCACTATCGTTTATGAAGATGATGAAAGTACCGAAGAATTTTTACTAGTAAGTAGTTCTTTAGAAGCTGATCCAATGCAAGGTAAAATTTCTAAAGAATCTCCTTTAGGAAAAGCAGTTTATGAAGCTAATATTGGTTCTAAAGTTCTTGTAAAACCAGAATCAGGCGATGAATTTTCAGTATTAATAAAGAATATTAAAGACGCAAAATAATATAAGGAGTTTTTTTACGATGAAATACGTACCAAGTCTAGATAAAAATTTTAGTCCATTAATTCTTAAACTTAGAGCTTTTAATGAAAAAGTTGCTAAAGCTAGTGAAAAAAGTCATTTAACTATTTGTCTTGAAAGACATTTAGGTTACAATTACATTTATGAAATTGATATTTTCAAAGATGGAACAGGACATGATGAAGAAAACTATGATATAGTTGAAAGAATTATCAAAAGCTTAATATGGGTTGTTGGTGGTTATAAAATTTATATCAAGGGTTCACATTATATTTTTACACAAACATATAATGATTATTTAGTTAATGGCAATCGTGCCTTTGATTCTGATTTTATGGCAAATGTTTATGAAAATTCTTTTGAAGTTATTGAAACTGAAAACATTCCTGCTGCAAAAGAAGAAAAAATTATTTTAAATTCTAGCTTAGATGGTTGTCGTATTGGTTTTGATGCTGGTGGGTCAGATCGAAAAGTTTCTGCTGTTATTAATGGGGAAGTTGTTTATAGTGAAGAAACTGTATGGTTTCCAAAAATTACGGAAGATCCAATGTACCATTATCAAGGAATCCTCGAATCAATGAAAACTGCTGCTTCTAAAATGCCTAGAGTAGATGCAATTGGTGTATCTAGTGCTGGTATTTATGTAAACAATCGGATTATGGTTGCCTCATTATTCTTAAAAGTTAACAAAGAAAACTTTGATAAACATGTTAAGAATATGTATATTGATGTTGCTAAGGAATTTGGTGATGTTCCTCTTGTAGTTGCAAATGATGGTGATGTTACAGCTTTAGCTGGTGCAATGGATTTAAAAGATAACCAAGTTTTAGGTATTGCGATGGGAACAAGTGAAGCAACAGGTTATGTTGATGAAAAAGGAAATCTTAAAGGTTGGTTAAATGAATTAGCGTTTGTGCCAGTTGATGCTAATAAAGACTCTATGGTTGATGAATGGAGTGGAGATTATGGATGTGGTGTTAAGTATTTTTCACAAGATTCTGTAATTAAATTAGCTGAATATGGTGGATTTAAATTTGAAGAAGGTTTATCACCTGCGGAAAAGTTAAAAGTAATTCAAAAATTAAACGCTGATGGCGATAAATTAGCTAATGAAATCTATGAAAATATTGGTATTTATTTAGGATATACATTAGCTTATTATGCACATTTCTATAAAATTAAATACGTATTATTATTAGGACGTGTTACTAGTGGTCGTGGTGGAGAAACAATTTTAGAAGTTGCTAAGAAAGTTTTACATGATGAATTCCCTGAATATGCAGATGTTAACATTTTAATGCCTGATGAAAAGAACCGCCGTGTAGGTCAAAGTATTGCAGCTGCTAGTTTACCTAAATTAGGTTAAAATATAATGATATTATTGGTTATTTTACCGATAATATCTTTTCTTATTTAATGTTTAATATCTTATGTTACATTAATAATTCAACTTTTAATAGAAATGAAAGGAGAGTAACTATGTTTAAAATATTCAATAATATAAAATTTACAAATCTTATTAATTTAACTTCAGAAACTACAGAAAAAACAGAATCAATTACTTTTGGTGATATTGTTAATGTCGTTATAGAGTGGATAACAACTGAAGGGTTAAAATTATTAATTGGGTTAGTTGTACTATTTATTAGTTTTAAAATTGTAAATATCTTAGCTAAAACAGTTAAAAAGAAATTAGAAAAGAAAAACCGGGATAAAACAATAATTTCTGTGATTAATCAAATCATACGTAAAGGTTTGAAAGGATTGATATTATTAGGTGTTTTAGGTTATGTTGGTATTGACACAGCAGGAATTGGAACAATCATTGCTTCAGCTGGTGTTGCTATTGGCTTAGCTTTGCAAGGATCATTGGCTAATTTTGCTGGCGGTATTTTAATATTGGTTTTACGTCCATTTAAATTAGGCGATTTTATTGAATGCCAAGGTGAAAGTGGAACAGTTGAAGTTATTAATGTTTTTTACACTCATTTAATTACACCTGATAATAAAGTTGTAATGATTCCTAATGGAGCTTTAATTAATGGTAATATTACAAATTATTCAAAAAAAGCTTTACGACGTGTTGATTTTACATTTTCTATTAGTTATGATGAAGATTTTGAAAGGGCAAAAGAAGTTATTAATAATGTAATTAGTTCAATGGATAAGATCTTATCTGATCCAAAGCCATTTGTAAGATTACATACTCATGGTGAAAGTACAATTAATATTGTGGCAAGAGTATGGACTAAATCTGAAGATTATTGGGATGTCTATTTTGATATGATGGAAGCAATTAAAAAGAACTTTGATGAAGCTAAGATTGAAATCCCTTATAATCAATTAGATGTTCATATTAAAGATAAGTAAAGAATTTTAGGTTTCTGATAAAGAAACCTTTTTTCGACATTTTTCGATATTTGTATTTGTAAAAACTAGTTATTTTTGCTATAATAGTATTACTAAAAAAAAGGAGAGGGAAAATGTTAGTTTTATTTACAGATACAGATACAGATATTACACCAATAGAGGCAAAGCATTATGGTTATAAATTAATTAGTATGCCTTATTCTATTGATGATCAAGAAATTAAACCGTATGTTGATTTTCAAGAATTTGATTATCATAAATTCTATGACACATTAAGAGGTGGTGTTCTACCAAAAACTTCTGCAATCAGTCCTTTAGCATATCGTGATTATTTTGAACCTGAATTTAAAGCGGGAAATGATATTTTATATGTTCATTTTTCAAAAGCAATGAGTGGAACATTTAATGCGATGAATGTTGCTGTTGAAGAACTATTGGAAGAATATCCAGAACGTAAGTTTTATACTATTGATACACTTGGAATAACAATATTAAGTTATAATATTGTAAAAGAGATTGGTGAATTACATTTACAAGGCAAAAATATTGATGAATTATTAGCTTGGGCAGATCAAAATGTCAATAAATTTGCAACTTATTTCTTTGCTGACAACTTAAATTTCTTTGCTAAGAGTGGTCGAATTAGTAATTTTTCAAAGATAATGGGAAACTTTATTGGTGTTAAACCTATTATTTATATGGATGCTAATGGAACTATGACTAATATTGGTAAAGAGAAAGGTGCTAATAAAGCAATGAAACGTTTATTAAGTTGCTTTGAAGAATTAAGTGATGATATTTATAATCACCATATTATTATCGGTCACACAGATGCTTTAGATAAAGCTCACAAATTAGGTGAAATGTTAATTGAGAAATATGGTCAAGAATTGAAAATTGATTATGTTGTTGTAAATCCGACAGCTGGTAGCCATTGTGGACCTGATACTGTGGGAATTTGCTTCTATGCAAAACATAAA
>JAEDHQ010000014.1 GCA_016296945.1 Bacilli bacterium
AGGGTGTAGATCGGGCAACCGGTGCAAGGGTTCAAATCCCTTCTACTCCGCCATTTTTTAAAGCTTAAGTTTGGTAGAGATACCAAACTTTTTTTAAAATAATATTATAAAACATTTAAAAAAAATTCACTATATGGTAAAATACATCTGTGATGGATATATAATTAAAATAGTGATGAGAATATTATGGAAACACATAATAAAAATAGCGAGCTTAATACAACATATATTGATGATTTTTTAAAGAATAAAAAAGATACTGTTGAGAAACTATCTTTGTTTAATAGATTGAAAGTGAAGTTTAAATTAGAGCAAATTATTGAAAAAAAACCTGATATTGAAGATTATCCATGGTATTGCTTTCTTTATGTTGCTCATTTTGGTGAAAGAGTAGTTAAAAAAAGAATCGTTTTAAATTTAAAAAAGATCGCAACTAAAGAAAATAGTAATATTGCAAGAATGGTTGCAAAATTCTATTATAATGGTAAAGGAGTTAATAAAGATATTAAGGAAGCAATCAAATTTTATGAAATAGCTTGTGATGGAAATAATAATGATGCACAGTATGAATTAGGATTGATTCTAAGTCAAGGTGAAGAACTAGAAGTTGATATTGATAAAGCATTTGCCTTGTTTCAAACTGCTGCCTTGCAAGGACATAGTGCAGCGCAATACGAATATGCAAAATGTGTGAAATGGGAACTGGAATTGAAAAGAATTATGAAGTTGCATTTTTTTGTTATCAAAAAGCAGCATTACAAGGTCATCAAGATTCAATGATGAAACTAAGTGAAATGTATGCAAAAGGAATTGAAACTGAAAAAGAAAGTTAATGAATCTTATAAATTTTTTAAGAAAGCGGCGGACGCATTACTTCTAAAGGGAAAATAAAAAAAGATTAATTGACTGTCTTTTAAATAAGTTATAAGGATGATATGATAATATTTAGATTATTAAAAACTTTTATTATCATGATATCTTGTTTTTAATCGATTTTATTTTTATCGATAAAGTTATTCAAATATCTTTATAAATAATAAATAAAATGATATTTTGGGCTTATTTTTTTAAAATAAATGATGAAGGTGGTTTTATGGAATCGATTCGTACAATTTTTAAAGTTGGCTATGGCCCTTCTAGTTCTCATACGATGGGACCAGCATATGCCGCTACTAAGTTTTTACAAAAAAACATTAATGCTGATCGTTTTAAAGTAGATCTATATGGTTCACTAGCACTAACTGGTAAAGGTCATTTAACTGATGTAACTTTATTGCATATTTTAGGGGAAAGTAGAACAGAAGTTGTTTTTCATGGGGAAATAGTTTACAGTTATCATCCTAATGGAATGAAGTTCTATGCTTATAAAAATGATGTATTAGTTGATGAATGGTTAGTTTTTAGTGTTGGCGGTGGAATGCTTAAAGAACTAGATGAACCAAGAAATCAATTTCATCATGAAGTATACCCTCATAAAAATATGGGCGAGATATTAAAGTATATTAATAAAAATAATATGACTTTAATTGATTATATTAAAACTTTTGAAGATGATGAATTTTTTAATTATCTAGAATATATTTTTAATTCTATGGAAGAATGCATAAAAAGAGGTTTAGCATCAAAAGAAATTATTCCTGGTCCCTTAAATTTAAAACGTAAATCTTATGAAATGTATCAAAAATATTTGACACAAAATACTCATCTAAGTTTATTATTTGCTTTAACGTTAGCTGTTAGTGAGGAAAATGCGAGTGGGGGAGTTGTTGTTACGGCACCAACTTGTGGAGCTAGTGGTGTTGTTCCTGGTGTCTTGTTTACAGAGTATTATTATAATCATGTGAATAAAGAAAAACTAATTGAAGCTTTAGCTATTGCTGGTTTGATTTGTAATATAGTAAAAACTAACGCTTCCATTTCTGGTGCGGAAGTAGGTTGTCAAGGGGAAGTGGGAGTTGCATGTAGTGCTGCAGCAGGAATGCTAGCTCATATTAAAGGAGGAAATTGCTTCTTTGTGGAATACGCAGCGGAGATTGCGTTAGAACATCATTTAGGAATGACTTGTGATCCTGTTGACGGATTAGTACAAATCCCTTGCATTGAGCGTAATGCAATGGCTGCTGAGTTTGCTTATTCAGCCGCAAATTATGCCCTAATAACTGATGGAAGTCATTATGTAAAATTAGATAGTGTAATTGATGTTATGCATGAAACTGGAAAAGACATTCATAGTAAATATCGTGAAACATCAACTGGTGGATTGGCCCTGAGGGTAAAAAAGAAATAAAAATCTATTTTAATTATAGAGTATTCACATCCTTTCTTATTAATCTTTTGATAGTTAATAACATGAAAGGATTTTTTTTGTAAAAGAAAGGAATATAGTAAAACATGAAACTTCATTTTATTAGATTAACAAAAGGACAAGATTTAAAGAAAGAAATTCAAAATTTTTGTTTGCAAAATAATATTTTTGCAGGGGTTGTGATTAGCTCTGTTGGTTGTCTAGATGAATGTTTGTTACGTAATGCAGGTGCCAGTGAAATTTTGAAAATAAAAGGACCTTTAGAAATCATTTCTTTAAATGGTACAGTATCAAGCAAACGAATTCACTTACATTTAAGTGTTAGTGATAAAAGTTTAAAAGTTTATGGTGGGCATTTAGTGGAAGGAAGTATTATTAATACAACATGTGAATTAGGAATTTTAGAAAGTAGTGAATATATTTTTTTAAAAGAGTTTGATTCTTCTACTGGTTATAATGAAATAGTATTTAAAAAAAGGCCTTGATTGGGCCTTTTATTCATGTGCTTTTCGGTACTCGATAGATGTTTGATTGGTTATTTTTTTAAAATATTATTAATAAGACTTTGTGATGAAAATACTAGATATATATAAAGAGAACCTATTGCCTTTTGTTGATATTTTAATAGACTTTTACTTATATAAAGCGGTGCAAATAACTTTTACTTTTATTGCATCAGATAAATGAGAGGCATATTTTTCTTAATCTTTCAAAACTCTTTTCGAATAATCAATTATCATATTCATTTGTAATGGTGTAGTATCAGAAATATTATGTTATGACTACATTTTTTGAATATATAAGCTACTTACAGATATCTCTTCATTAACATCTAACATTCCTTTGATAGCATCAAAGTTTGTTAGTGGTGGGCGATAAAGATATATTTTCTTGAAAAAATGATTAATTAAAAGTATAATAAAGTATAAAAACAATTATTAATAATAAGATAATTGTTTATTGGAGGATAAACATAATGCGAGAAGAAGTGGTAAAAATATATCAAAGTTATGGAATTGATGTTGATTCCGTAATTAGAAAACTAAGAGATGTAAAAATAAGTATTCACTGTTGGCAACTTGATGATGTTAATGGTTTTGAAAATCAAGGGCAGTTAACAGGAGGAATTCAAACAACAGGAAACTATCCTGGGAAAGCACGTAATTTTGATGAACTAACTAGTGATCTAGAATTTGCATTGAAATATATCCCTGGTTCTAAAAAAATAAACTTACATGCAAGTTATCAATGTTTAGATATTGTTGACAGAAAAGATATATCGTATCATCAATTTTTACCATGGGTTTCTTTCGCAAAAAAACATAATTTAGGCCTCGATTTTAATCCTACAATTTTTTCTAGTCCAATGCTTGTGGATAATATGAGTTTATCTTCACCAATTAAAGAGGTAAGAGATTATTGGATTACACATTGCATAAATTCGTTAAAAATAACAGAGTACTTTGGAAAAGAATTAGGACAAAAAGCATTAATGAATATTTGGATTCCCGATGGCTTAAAAGATGTTCCTGCCGATCGAATGGGTCCGCGAAAAAGATTAAAAGAATCTTTAGATAAAATATTAAAAGGTTATCAATATGATAAGAATGTTATGGATGTATCAGTAGAGTCGAAAGTGTTTGGAATAGGAATGGAATCATATACAACAGGTAGTCATGAGTTTTATATGAATTATGCTATAAAAAATAATATACTGTGTCTTTTAGACACTGGCCATTTTCATCCAACAGAAAATGTTGCTGATAAAATATCCTCAATGCTTTTATTTAATGATAAATTAGCTTTTCATGTTTCAAGACCAGTTCGATGGGATAGTGACCATGTATTGAAACTTAATGATGAGTTACAAGAAGTTGCTGATGAATTAGTTAAATGCAATGCTTTAGATAAAACATATATCGGTCTTGATTATTTTGATGCATCTATTAATCGAGTAGCTGCATTAATTTTAGGAGCAAGAAATATGGAAAAAGCATTACTTAAAGCAATGCTTACACCATGGAAAATATTATCAAAAGCCCAAGATGAAAAAGACCATACTCAAGTATTAGTTTTACAGGAACAGTTTAAAACTTTACCATTTGGAGAAGTGTGGGAGGAATATTTAAAATATTGTGGTGTTAAGGGCGAACAAGATTGGTTCAAAGATTGTTTAGAATACGAAAATAATGTTTTAAGAAAAAGGGGCATGTAAGATGACAGTTATTAAAGAAGTAACAGAGATCCTTGATTTATTATATAAACATGGTTGGGATGAAAGAAATGGTGGGAATCTATCTTATATTTTAACGGAAGAAGAAGTAAAATCTATTTGTGATCCTAACAAAGTAATAAAATCTTTCACATACGATTTTAATGGATTTGATTTAGAAGAATTAATAGGTAAATGTTTTTTGATTACTGGAACAGGGACATACTTTAAGAATATGATAAAAAATCCTAAAGACAACTTAGGAGTACTAAAAGTCATAGATAAAACTACTTTAGGATTATTGTGGGGGTATGAATCAGGAGGAAGACCTACTAGTGAGGTACCAACCCATCTTAAATGTCATATTGAAAGATTGAAAGTTGACAAAAACCATCGTTTAGTAATTCATACGCATCCAACAAATATTATTTGTATGACACATATTTGTCCATTAGATTCAGATTTCTTTACGGAAACATTATGGAAGATGCAAACAGAATCAATTGTAGTATTCCCTGATGGTGTTGCAGTACTACCATGGATTTTATGTGGAGGCTCAGAAATTGGGATCGAAACAGCTAAATTAATGGGAGAATATCGAAGCGTTATTTGGGCTCAACATGGAATTTTTTGCACAGGAAAAACATTAGATGAAGTTTTTGGTCTCATCGAAACAATTGAAAAAGCCGCAGAAATTTACTTGAAAATTTGTGATAAAAAGATTATGCAGTCAATTACAAATCAGAATTTGTTGGAGATTGCAAAAGCGTTTAAAATAGAATTTAGACATGGAATAATAGACTAATAAATGATGCCTCACTAAGATTATTTAGTGAGGTTTTTAAATTTGCTTATAAAGGTTTACAAAAAAAATATTTATGCTATAATGACTATGACAGAAAGTTACACACTTTTTAAAAAAGGAGAATGTTATGAGATTATTTAATGGTATTATGGTAGTATTTATTTGTATTCTTGCTTCTCTGTTTTTTATAGGCTGTACAGAACCTGTAGTAGTGGACTTTAGTTTTGATTTATCAAACTTAGAAGATGAAGTGAATGTTAAGACTTTTAATCTTAGTGACATAAAACTGAGATTAAAGTTCAATGATTCAAAGGATGTATTAATTGATTTATCAGAAGAAATGATAAGTAGTGAAGATTTAAATAAGTTTAAGCAAACAGGAATTCATCAAATTGCTGTTACATATAGGGAAATTACTAATATATTAGAGATTAAAATGGTAACTGATATGTATACAATCACATTTCTTGATTTTAATGATAATGTTATAAGCAAACAATTGATCGAAGAAGGCAAAGATGCAGTTGTTCCTAATTATAACGATATTTTAGGTTATGAATTTGTAGGTTTAGATTCTAAAGATTATCTAAATGTAACTAAAGATGCTGTAATTAAACCAATTTATCAAAGAAACATATTTAATGTTTGCTTTATTGTTGATGAGGAAGTAGTATTTGATTGCAAATGTAAAAAAGGGGAAACTATAAGTGAGTTTCCAGAAGTACCTTATAAAGAAGGATATGTGGGAAGATGGAGCATAGATAATGATTTTATCATCACCGAAGATTTGGAAGTAAAACTAATATATGAAGTTGATGAAGATTATCAAAAGGTTCAAGAAATTAAAACTCAACTTCTTGAAAAATATAGTAATCAAGCAGTAGAATCAAACCTAACTTTTGAAGAAAATATTGAGGGATTTAATTTAATATGGGAAACTAATAGTGAATTCTTAAGCAATAAAGGAGAGTTATCACGACCATATCACGAAACAGTAATTTTTGTTACTGTAAAATTAACCAAAAATGATAAAGAAAGGGAAATCGAAATTCCTATGACATTAAAGGGATTTAAGGATTTAAGTAATGGTATTGCTTCCGGATATATTTATCGTGACTATAATAAATTAAGTGATAAATTGTTTGAAACATTAGATATTATCTATTGCGCATTTATTAGATTTGATAAGAATGGTGAATTTTTATATAATGCAACTGTTTTAAGAAATATTCAAGATTATGTTTTACCGAAAGCAAAAGAACAAGGTATTTATACATTGTTCTCATTAGGAGGTGGAGGTACAGCTGCAAAAGAAGCATTTGAAAGTGTTACCGCTGATTCTTTGAAACGTAAAATCCTTATTAATAGTTTAATTGGTTTAATTAATCAATATGGATTTGATGGGATTGATATTGACTGGGAAACACCAACAAATGAAGAATCAGTATACTTCACTGCTTTTGTGAAAGAATTAAATGAAGCAGTTAAAAAGAATAATCCGAATCATTTAGTTACTGCGGCGATTGCTGGTGGTATGTGGCAACCTAAGAAATATGATTTACCTAATTCTGAAAAATATTTAGATTATATTAATGTGATGACATATGGAATGATTACTAATAGTGCTTATTATCAAAATGCTTTATATCCTCGTGATGGCTTTCATGATACAGTTAATAAAATTGGTGAAGCTACAACATCTTGTTCAATTCATGAAACTGTCAAGATATATAATGATTTAGGTGTTGCTAATAATAAATTAATTTTTGGATTAGCTTTCTATGGTGTTTCTCAAAAGAAACAGGATGGAAAATGGGTCAAAGGAAGTAGCATTTTTTATACATCAATTAAAAAAGATTATTTAAATAATGACAGTTATGATTATTACTTTGATGAAGTGTGTCAAGTTCCATATATTACTAACAAAGAAAAAACATTCTTTATTTCTTATGATGATCCAAGATCAGTAATTGCTAAATGCAATTATGTAAAAGAGACTAAATGTGCGGTGTAATGTATTGGGAAAATGGTTGTGATTTGACTGATGATTTAATACAAGCTATTTATGATGGATTGAAATCACAAACAAATGAATAAGTAATTAATAAAGAATAGATTTGCTAACCGTCTATTCTTTTTTATTAGTTTAGGTATGAACATAATTTTAAAAAATGACATAATAATCATTTTTCAAAAAGATATTTCAAATTATTAAAAAGTATGATATAATATACAAAGCGTAGTGCGCGTTGACACTATATGAGATAGATGAAAGGATTAATTGTTATGGTATTTAAAGATTTCGTTTATCAAAGACCAGACTTTGATGATATTTCCAAAAAATGTGATGAAACTATTAAAGTAATTATGGAAGCAAGCAATGTAGAAGAGGCTTATAAGGCTATTGATGATTATAATGTTATCAGAGCTCATTTTTCTTCAATGGAAAGTATTGCTTCAATTCGTCACTCAATTAATACCCTAGATGAATTCTATAATCAAGAAATGGAATTCTTTGATGAATATGGTGCGAAGTATGCTGAACTAGAAAATCGTTTATCAATTAGTTTGCTTGAATCACCTCATCATCAAAAGTTAAAAGAAAAATATGGTGAACACCTTTTTAAATTAATAAAAGTTCAATTAGAATCATTTAGTCCTGAAATAATTCCTGAATTGCAAGAAGAAGCTAAATTAGTTACGCGCTATGGTAAATTAATTGCTTCCGCTAAGATTCCTTTTGATGGAAAAATTTTAAATCTTTCACAAATGGGACCATACGCAACAAGCGTTGATCGTAATGTTCGAAAAGATGCGGAAACTGCAAGTTGGAAGTTCTTTGAAGATAATATTGAAGAGATTGATGAAATCTATGATAACTTAGTTAAAGTTCGTGACAGAATGGCTAAGAAATTAGGATATAAAAATTATATTGATTTAGGATATAAACGTTTAGGAAGAACAGATTATAATAGTGAAGATGTAAAAACTTACCGTGATCAAGTCTATCAAGAACTGGTGCCAATTGCCAATCAAATCTTTATGTCACAAGCTAAACGAATTGGAGTTAGTGATTTAAAGAGTTATGATTTGGGGCTAGAATTTTTAGATGGTAATGCTGTTCCACTTGGCGATTTAAAATATAAAATTGATTGTGCTAGAAAACTATATCACGAATTGAGTGCAGAAACCAAAGAATTTGTTGATTTTATGCTAGATCATGAACTTATCGATTTAGAAGCAAAACCTGGTAAGCAAGGTGGTGGCTATTGTACTTCAATTGCGGATTATAAAGCTCCTTTTGTATTCTCTAATTTCAATGGAACAAGTGGGGATGTCGATGTTTTAACTCATGAGTTTGGTCATGCTTTCCAAAATTACTGTAGCCGTGATTTTCAAGTTCCCGAATATGTTTGGCCGACACTTGAATCATGTGAAATCCATTCAATGAGTATGGAATTCTTTGCTTGGCCTTGGATGGATTTATTCTTTGGTGAAGCAAAAGATAAATATAAATATGCGCATTTAAGTGGTTCAATAACTTTTATTCCATATGGAGTATTAGTGGATGAGTTTCAACATTGGGTTTATGAAAATCCTGAATCGGGAAGTGAAGCTCGTAAAGAAACATGGAGAAGATTAGAAAAGAAATATATGCCTTGGAAAAAGTATGATAATGAATTTTTAAGAAAAGGAAATTATTGGCTTCGTCAATCACATATTTTCTCAACTGCCTTTTACTACATTGATTATACACTAGCTCAAAATTGTGCTCATCAATTCTGGGTAAAGAATCAAGAAGATCATGATAAAGCATGGCATGATTATTACAACTTATGTAAAGCTGGTGGTTCGCAATCATTCTTAGAATTACTAAAGATTGCCAATCTAAGGAATCCATTTATTCAAGGAACAGTTAAATATGTAACTGAACCATTGAAAAAATGGTTAGATGATTTTGATTTATCGAAGATTTAAGATAGGATATGTTAGTAGAAATTAAAGAAAAGTTTTATCAAGAAAATTTTAATGAGGTTATTAAGATATTTAATCATTTAGATGAATTAAAAATTTATGATTATAATTATTTATATTACGGATTGTTAGCTTGTATAGGACTTGATGATATATATTTAGGACTTTCAATAATAAAGAAATATCCACTTTTAAATGATGAAGAGATTAAAAGCTATTTAGAAGTTGATGGAGCAAACTATATAAATATTTTAAAACTTGATATAAATATCCAAAAAGCATTAATAGTTGCTTTATATTTATTAAGGAATAAAGATAATGAAAGTATTTTGAAAAACATTGAGGCTAACATTAATTATTTTGAATTAATTGGAAGCCTTTATGAAATTGGTTATGATAATAGTGTGATTAAAGAACTAACAAATATTGGTCACATTATTTTTAAAATTTAAAAAATAATTAAAAATGAAAATAAGAAAAGGAAGATAAAATTATGAAATATGAAATAAAAAAATTACAAGAATTAAGTAAAGTTGAAATTAGAGTCGTTTTTGAAAAGAAAGAATATGATGCTAAATATGAAGTTGAATTAGCTAAAGAAATGGCTGAAGCAGAAGCTCCTGGTTTTAGAAAAGGTAAATTACCTCGTGGAATGTTCTTAAAGAAATTTGGTGATCAAAGAGTTCATAGCAATGTTATGGATGAATTAATTAATGAATCTTATCGTGAAATCGTGCTAAAAGAAAAAATTGATTTAGTAGGAATGCCTAAAATTGATTTCTTAACAGATATAGCTGATGATGAGTGGGGATATAAAGCAACTGTTGCTGTTTACCCTGAACTTGAAGTAAAAGATTATTTTGGAATTAAAGCAGTGAAAGAAGAAGTTAATGTAACTGATGAAGACGTTGAAGCAGAAGTTAAACGTGTTTTATCTCAACATGCCGATTTAGAAGTTGTAGAAGGAGTTGCTTTAGAAAAAGGTCATACTGCAGTATTTGATTTCTGTGGCTATGTTGATGGTAAAGAATTTGAAGGTGGAAAAGCAGAAAATTATTCTTTAGAAATTGGTAGTGGCCAATTTATTCCTGGATTTGAAGATCAAATGGTTGGAATGAAAGAGGAAGAAGAAAGAACATTAAAAGTAAAATTCCCAGAACAATATGCTGCTGAACTTGCAGGAAAAGATGCTGAATTTAAAGTAAAATTGCATGAAATCAAACAAAGAGTATTACCTGAATTAAATGATGATTTCGTAAAAGAATTGAAAGTTGCAAAAGTTAAAACTGTGGAAGCTTGGAAAGAATTTTTAAAAGCTAATTTAGTTACAGATCGTACTGAAGCAGCTAATAATAAATTTGAAGATGATGTTTTTAATCAATTATTAGCTAATAATCCAGTTGTTATTCCTGATGATATGGTTAATGAAGGTGTTGATCGCCGTGTTAAACAACTAGAAGCACAAGCTAAACAATATAATATTCCTACTGATTTATTATTAAAATATCAAGGAATTGAATCAATCGATCAATACAAAGAATTAATTGCTCCAGGAATTAAGTCTAATATTCATTATGAAGTAGTAGTTGCTGCTGTAGCTAAGAAAGAAAATGTAAAACTAGCTGCTGCTGATTATAATAAATATTATAAGAAGATGGCAAGCAACCAAAAAGTTGAAGATGTAAAAGCACAATATCCAAAAGAAGCAGTTACTGAATACTTCAAGATGTTAAAAGCTCATGACTTAGTTTTAGCAAATGTTGTAAGTGAATAATTTAAATTAAGATAATATACAAAGATTTATTGAAGTTGACAAATAAATTTAAGAAATAATGGTATAATAAATAAGGGGTGAGATTATGGCTGAAAAGAATGAATGTTCTTTCTGTGGTGCAGTTGAATCTGATGAAGTGATTTTATTTCGTGGAGATAACTGTTTCATATGTGATTCATGTGTCGAATTTATTTATAATATGATTAAGGATCATAAAATTGATTTTTCTAATGACCAAAGTAATTACTCCAAAGCAGTTGATGATTTAAGTTTAACACCTCATGAAATCTACAATAAATTAAGTGAATATATAGTAGGACAAGAATATGCCAAAAAAGTTTTGTCAGTAGCAGTTTATAATCATTATAAAAGACTTCAAAATAATTTATCTGGAAACAACGAAATTGAAATAGATAAAAGTAATGTCTTATTAATTGGCCCAACTGGTAGTGGAAAAACATTATTTGCAAGAACATTAGCAAAGATCTTAAATGTTCCATTTGCAATCGCTGATGCGACCACTTTAACACAAGCTGGTTATGTTGGAGAAGATGTAGAAAATGTTTTATTAAGATTAATTCAAGATGCAGATTATGATATTGAATTAGCACAAAGGGGAATCATCTATATTGATGAAATTGATAAATTAGGACGTAAATCAGATAATCCATCGATTACTAGAGATGTTTCTGGTGAAGGTGTTCAACAAGCTCTACTTAAAATTTTAGAAGGAACTGTTGCTAATGTTCCTCCTGGTGGAGGTAGAAAACATCCTCATCAAGAGTTCATTCCAATTGATACTACAAATATTCTGTTTATATGTGGTGGATCATTTGAAGGAATTACTGACGTAATTAAATCGCGTGTTGGAAAGAAAAGTATTGGTTTTAGTACAAGTGAAGAAGTGAAAACTGATGAGAGTGAGTTATACCGAAAGATTACACATGATGATGTAAAAAAGTTTGGTATTATTCCTGAACTAGTGGGAAGACTTCCAATTATCGCTCCGCTCCATCCGTTAAGTATTAATGATTTAAAATCAATTTTAAATGAACCACGTAATGCAATCTTAAAACAATACCAAACAATTCTTAATATGGATAATATTGATTTAGAATTTACAGAAGAAGCAGTGAATGCAATTGCGGAAATGTCTGAAAAACAAAAAACTGGTGCTCGTGGCCTTCGTTCAATAATAGAAAAAATTATGTTGGAAATTATGTTTAATTTGCCAAGCGAAGCGGATGTTGAAAAGTGTATTATAACAAAAGAAGTTGTATTAAATGGCAGTGTTCCTCAAATTATTAGAAAGAAGAACCTTGCCTAAATGCAACTATTTACAAGAATTTTTGATAAGAATTTATGCATTGCCCACTTTAGTTTAAGCTATAAAGAAGCAATGCATATTTATCAAGAAACAAAAGAAGATTTTGCTGGTGATTTATCTTTAACAGAAGAATATTTAAAAGACTTTATTGATGAACAATACTTAAATGATGAGTTGGTAGCTCGTAATTTGATTTGTGTTGGAAAAAAAGAAATTAAATTCTTATCAAAGTTAATAAAAGATAAACCATTTATGGGGGTTGCTCGTTTTCTTGTCATACCTGAAACAGTAAACTTAGCGTTGCCTTTATCACTGCCTTTACGTATTAAAAAAGAAGTGCAACAAGAAAAAGAAAAAGCCATGAGTCAATTTAAGATTGCAATGATGGAAAATAATTATGTTGATATAGTAGAAACTGATACAGTTGATTGTGATTGTGTTGTTACTTATGACTTAAGATTTATGATTGATGGAAAAGTTGTTTCTACATATGAAGATCAACTATTAGCAATGTATTTAGATACTGATATTGATAAATCTCGTTTTCTAGGAACTAAGATTAATGATGCTGTTGTTGTTAGTGATGCAGATGGTGTGATCACTGATTTCTTAATCAAAAAAATTGAAAAAAAAGTTCCATATGATGAAAATACTGCTAATGATGTTTATCAAGCATTAGGATTTGAAAATTATCAAGATTTAGTTAATCGATTTACAAAATCATTTTACAATCAATTGAAGGTTAATAAATATATCGATTATTGTGTTGATTTTGTTTATGAAAATTCAAATTTAGAAATTAATCAAAATGTTATTGATTTCTATAATCGAAAAGAGTTTCTGATTTATAGTGATTTACTTAACAAAAAAGAGAGTAAAACAATAAAAGAAGAAATCCTTAAAAAATGCTATATTTTTGATTTATTATTAAAAATTGTCGAGTTGAGAAATCAAAAATTAACAAATGATGAAATAGATAATCTTGAAGATGAATATGAAGATTTTCTTTTAAGTGGTCAATTTTATCCACATAAATTTGAAATCTATTTGATGAAGTATCAAATTTATTGCTATTTAAAAAAAGAAAAAGTATTTGAATGAAAAACAAAATATAATAATTAAAACATTATTAATTAAATTATTATTATTTAAAACATTATTTATGAAAGAGGTGAATGATATGTTTTCTAATGACACAATTGATACTTATTCAATACCAATTATAGTTGTAAAAAATATTATTCCTTTACCAAATAACGAAATTAAGTTAGATATCTTAAATCCACTCTTCTTAGAATCAATTCAAGCTGCTTCGCAAACAAATAAGTATATTGGACTATTTTTACCAAAGAATCCTTTACTTGATAATTATAGTATAAACAATATTCAACCTATTGGTGTGGTTTGCGAATTGAATTATTTTATTAAAGGAGGAAGTTCTAAAGCAAGAATGTTAGGAATTGTGCGTGCTCGTATCAATTCATTAGAACAAGAAACCCCTTATCTAGTTGCAAATGTTACATCAATGCCTAAATACAGTGAGGATACTGCTGCAGAACTTACTTATGTAAAAATATTAGTTAGCGAAATTGAAAAGAATGGTACGAGAATTTTAGGAAGCAATCGTGATGTTATCACATTAATTAGTCAAGGAGTAACTCCTGATAAATTAACAGATATCTTAGCATTTAACATGAAACTTGATATGGCTACTAAATTGAAGTATCTTCAAAATCCAAGTATTACAATGCGTTTAAGATATTTAGTAGAAGATATTAAACGCGAAAAACAACTTGCTGAAATTGATATGAAGATTGAAGATGATGTTCGTAAATCAATTAATGATAGTCAAAAAGAATATTATTTACGTGAAAAGATGAAAGCTATTCAAAATGAATTAGGAGATAAAGCCCGTAAAGAATCAGATATCGAAGAATTACGCAAAAAGATATTAGAATGTAAGATGCCAGAAGATATTGAAAAGAGAGCATTGAATGAACTTAATAGATATGCAACATTAGGAGCTGGTTCAGGGGAAGCTTCAATTTCTCGTAGTTATCTAGATTTTATGGTTAGTCTTCCTTGGAGTAAAGAAAGTCAAGATAATAAAGACATAAAGGTTGCCAAAGACCAATTAGATAGTGATCATTTTGGATTAGAATCTGTAAAAGATCGTATTCTAGAGTATTTAGCAGTTCGTATTATGACTAATAAAACTCCACAAGCAATCCTTTGCTTAGTTGGTCCTCCAGGTGTCGGAAAAACTTCACTTGCAAAAAGTATTGCTACTGCCTTAAATAAAAAATTTGTTAAGCAAGCGTTGGGTGGTGTGAAGGATGAATCAGAAATACGTGGTCATCGTCGTACATATTTAGGAGCTTTACCTGGTCGTATATTACAAGGAATGAAAAAAGCAGGGACAAATAATCCAGTATTTTTACTTGATGAAGTAGATAAATTAAGTAGTGATTTTAGAGGCGATCCATCAAGTGCTTTACTTGAAGTATTAGATTCAGAGCAAAATCGTTTCTTTAGTGATCATTATTTAGAAGAACCTTATGATTTGAGTCATGTATTTTTTATTGCGACAGCAAACTATTTAGAAAATATTCCTGCTCCACTTCGTGATCGTATGGAAATTGTAGAAGTAAGTAGCTATACTGAATACGAAAAATATGAAATTGCTAAACGTCATCTAATTGATAAACAATTATTTAATCATGGATTAAGTAAATGTGATTTTGAATTAACAGATGGAGCATTATGGAAAATAATTCGTGAATATACTAAAGAAGCAGGTGTTCGTGAATTAGAACGAACAATTGGAACTTTAGTAAGAAAAGCGATTAAAACGATTTTAATGAATAAAGATCAAAAGATTGTTATCACAGAAGATAACATTAGTGATTGGATAGGAAAACCTAAATTTGTTTATAATAAAGTTGATGTTAATCCACAAGTAGGTGTTGTAACTGGACTTGCTTATACACAATATGGTGGTGATACACTGCCTGTTGAAGTAACATACTATAAAGGACAAGGAAAAATAGTTTTAACTGGTAAACTTGGAGATGTAATGAAAGAATCTGCCCAAGCAGCATTAAGTTATGTTAGATCGAATGCCAAAAAATATGGAATAGATGAAGAGTTATTCTTAAACAATGATATTCATATTCATGTTCCAGAAGGCGCTGTACCTAAAGATGGTCCTAGTGCAGGTGTTACAATGGCAACAGGAATTATTTCTGCTTTTTCACATCGCTATGTTAATAACAAAGTTGGAATGACTGGAGAAATAACATTACGTGGTCGAGTTCTTCCAATCGGAGGATTACGAGAAAAATCAATTGCTGCTCATCGTAGTGGTTTAAAGACTATTATTATTCCTAAAGAAAATGTTCGTGACTTAGATGAAATTCCTCAAAGCGTTAAAGAAGAATTAGAAATTATTCCAGTTGAACGTGTTGAAGAAGTTATTAAAGTTGCTTTAGTTGATTAAAATAAAAAAGCGTAGAATGTAAACTACGCTTTTTTCTATTTAATCTAATTATTTATATTATCATTTTTTGTTTTTCAATATATAATTTACAAAATAATTTATAAAATATGTCATAAAAGATGCAATTATCAGCCATACTATAAGTGATAGAAATGGTTTTTCTATTTTTAATAAAAAGGGAATAAATGTATCAATGATACCTAAAGTTATTAAAATTAGAAAAGAGATTATCGAAATAATTAAGGCACCCTTAGATCTAAATTCCGGATTAATATTTTCATAATGTTCTAATTGATGCTTATTTTTACTATCATTAATTGAATCATATCGACATCCATTATTATTCATACATTAATACCTCTTGTATTGATTATATCATTGTATAAACTTACTGTCAAATTAATAATCAACAAAAACAAATTATTAAATTAATCTTGCATTTAAATTTTGAATGTGGTATAATATATATACGTTATAAAATGTCATTGATATTGGAGGGCTCTATGAAGTTTGTAGATATATTACTATTAATTGTTTCTATTTTATTAATAGCTGTTGTAGTATTACAAAAATCTGATGATGATGCTAGTTCTGCATTTACAGGAGAAAAATCAGAATTATTCGCAAATAAAAAAGAACGTGGAATTGATGTTTGGATTAAATACATTACTGCTGGTTTATGCATAGCATTCTTCGTTTTAGCAGTTATTGCATCATTCTTCGTAATCCGTTTTGGAATTTAAGATTTAGGGCCTTTAATAGAAGGCCTTTTTATTATACAATTGTATAGGAGAATAAAAAATGAATTACAAAGAGATTATAAAAAATGCGATAATCGAAATTGTTTCGCAAATTGATTATCAAGCAAAAACATTAGATGAATTGAAAGAGATTTTAATTAATAATTATGAGTTTGAATTTAAAGATGATGCATTAATTGATTCATTAAATGAGTTGCTAGCTCAATATGAAATCTTTTTAAATAAGAAGAAGGATAAATATTTATCTAATCGGCTAGCAAATAAATATAAAGGTTATATTAGTATTAAACATAATGATTATGGATTTGTTTCTAATCCATATTACCCCGATTTCTATGTTGACTGTGAGGATTTTAATAGTGCATTAGATAAAGACTATGTTTTGTATCATGTTACAGAAGATCGTTTTGGTGCAAGTGGTTATAAAGCAGTCATCCTTGATGTAATTAAAAGGAATTATGAATATTTAGTAGGTGAATTGTATTTTAAGAATAATAAATATTATTTAAAAACAAATGATAAAAAAATTACTAAACCTGTTATTGTAAATTTAGTTAAGAATGCGAAAAGCAAAGATATAGTTCGAGTAAAGATTAATAGTTATGGCGAAATACTAAAATGTGAAGTAATTGATATTTTAGGTGATAGCAACACTTTAGGAATTGACATTTCAAGTATTGCTGCACAATATGGAGTTTTAAGAGAATTTTCTTCTGAAGTTATTGAGGAAGTAAATAATATTGATATTGATTTTGATTATGAATATAAGAGACGTAAACATTACGATATTGCAATTTATACTATTGATGGTGAAGATGCAAAAGATTTAGATGATGCCGTTAGTTTAAGAAAATTAGATAATGGCAATTATGAATTAGGAGTATATATTGCTGATGTTAGTTTTTATGTTCGTGAAGGAATGCTTACAGATTTAGAAGCTTTGACGCGAGGTACTAGTGTTTATTTAGTTGACCGGGTTATTCCGATGCTTCCTGTTCGCTTAAGTAATGATTTATGTTCACTTAATCCTAATGAAGAAAAGTTAGTTATATCTTGTATTATGGAAATAGATCAACAAGGTAATGTAGTTACAAGTTCATTAGAAGAAGGAATTATCAAAACCACTAAGCGTTTATCTTATCAAAAGTGTAATATAGTTTTAGAAAAAGGACTTGTAGAAGAGATTGATTATGATCAAGGTATAATTGATAATCTTCAATTAATGGTTGAACTACGTGATATTTTAAATCAAAAAAGAACACGACGAGGATCTATTGATTTTGATACAATTGAGCCAAAAATCATTTTAAATGAAGCAGGAATTGCTATTGATATTATTCCAATTGAACGTGGTATTAGTGAGACAATCATTGAAGAATTTATGATTGTTTGTAATGAAACAGTAGCTGAGTTTATTAGCAGTTTAGATTTACCATTTATTTATCGTGTTCATGATAAACCAGATAATATTAAATTTCAAATGCTTAAAACAATGGTAAGCAAGTTAGGTTATAAACTCCAAGGATTATATCCTAAAGAATTACAAAAACTATTAAACGCCCTAGATTCAAAAGATAATTACATTAAAAATTCAATGTTACGATTAATGGCAAAAGCAATATATAGTGAAGAAAACATTGGTCATTTTGGACTAGCGAGTCGCTTTTATACTCATTTTACATCTCCGATTAGACGTTATCCTGACCTTTTAGTCCATCGCCTAATTAGAAGGTATATTTTTAATCACCAAAACTTATTAAGTGATTCTGAATATTTTGAATTAAAAGAACAAATCGCTTCAATTGCTAAGCAAAATAGTAATAGTGAGCGCAGTGCAATGGAATGCGAATTTGCTGTAAATGATATGAAAAAAGCAGAATATATGTCTTCATTTATCGGTTCAATATATGAAGGTATTGTAACTTCAATCCATAAATTTGGAATTTTTGTAACGTTACCTAATACTGTAGATGGGCTCATTAGAAAAGATAATTTAAGAATTAATGGTTTTAGTTTTGATAATTATAGTAATGTATTTATTAATAGAAATGGCAGAAAGATTACACTAGGAGAAAATGTGAAGGTAAGATTAATTAATGCAAATAAAAAAACAAGTGAAATTGATTTTGAACTAGTGTATAATAATAAGGGAGTATCTAGATATGGAAAGTATAAAGGTTATCGCAAGAAATAAAATAGTGCATCGTGATTATGAAATATTAGAAGAATTGGAGTGTGGAATTGTCCTTAAAGGCACAGAAATCAAATCAGTTCGCCAAGGGAAAGTTTCCGTGCAAGAAGCATACTGCCAAGCTAAAGATGGTAAATTTATGATTTATAATATGCATATCGCCGTTTATGATCATGGAAATATTTTTAATCATGATGAAAAAAGAGATCGTAATTTACTAGCTCATGCTAAAGAAATTAGAAAATGGGGACAACGCGTTAAACTAGAAGGTTTAACGATTGTACCAATAATGGTTTATTTAAAAGACGGATTAGCAAAAGTACAAGTAGGATTATGCCGTGGTAAAAAGAAATACGATAAGCGTGAAGATATGAAAAAAGAATCTGCAAATAAACAAATAGCAAAGGCAAGGAAGAGATAATTATGGCAGAAATTTTTGAATTGATTATGGTAATTAGTTTTGGTTTATCTTGGCCTGTCTCAATTATTAAAACATTAAAATCAAAAACTGTTGCAGGTAAGAGCCCTATTTTTATTGCTTTAATTTCTTTTGGTTATATTTGTGGAATTATTAGTAAAGTTATCAATAATAATATTACATATGTTTTTGTATTTTATTGTATAAACTTGTTAATGACTCTCTTTGATTTTTGTTTAAATTTATATTTTAGAAAAAAAGAAAACTGTGAAGTATTATAATATAAATATTAAAAACATAAACTAGCGATTTTGCTTTACCGCTAGTTTTTTTTAAAATTATTTTTGTAAGAAAATATTATTAGTAAGATTTTGTAAAAAAGAGTTTTTATACCAATCTATGAAAAGCGTTTTACAATTGAAAAAATATTATCAATATAATATAATAAAATAGTAAAATTAATGATGAAAGGATATAAATATTTTACAATGAAAAGAATTAGTTTATTTTTATTAGTATTAATGTTATGTTGTGTTTTTGTAGGATGTAATGCAGAAAAGTTTATTATTAATTATGATTTAGATGGTGGCGATTGTAATGGTTTAGTAATAGAATATTTAGAAGGAACTGAAGTTAAATTACCTACACCAGTAAAAGATGGTTATATTTTTATTGGTTGGTATGATGGTGATACAAAAGTTGAAGTTATTACAAAAGGCAATTATAATCTAGTAGCAAAATGGGAAAAAGATAATAAAATAGAATATATAACAATCAGTGAAGCAATAGAAATAGCAAATAAAACTGGAGAAACAGAAACAGTTGAAAGATATTATATCCGTGGGATTATTGAAACAGTAAGCAACCCAGCTTATGGGGAAATGACAATTAAAGATGAAACTGGTTCACTTTATGTTTATGGAACTTATTCAGCAGATGGTAGTTTACGTTATAGTGAACTTGAAGATAAACCAGTTGCTGGGGATGAAGTTGTTTTATATGGACCATTAAAAACATATAAAGGTGAAGCAGAAATGAGTAAAGGATGGATAATTGAATTTACTCATAAAACAATTGATATTGATGAAAAAGATTATCCAAGTAAAACTATTAGTGAAACTAGAAGTAGTGAAGATGGAACAAAAGTATCAGTAGAAGGTGTTGTTGCTTTTATTACAATGGCTAATGGATATATACCTAATGGTTTCTTCTTAGTTGATGATACAGCCTCTATTTATGTTTATGGTGAAGTTTCCCAAACAGTTAATGTTGGTAATAGAGTAAAAATTGCTGGTGAAAAAATTCACTATGGAGCTAGTGATAATAGTTTTGGTTATCCAGGTGCATTACAATTAACTAATGCTGTTGTTTTAGAAAATGATAAAGGAAGTCATGATTTTGATAAATCATGGATTAAAGAAAATACTGTCAAAGGAATTTTAGAAACAGATCCAAGTGCTGATATTACTTCTACAATTTATAAAGTAAATGCTTTAGTGGTTAAAGCTGAAAATCCGGGATTTGTAAATTATTATATTGATGATTTAGATGGAAAAACTGGTTCATATGTCTATACACAATGTAATGGTGGCGACTTTAGCTGGTTAGATGAATTTGATCAAAAAATTTGTACTGTTTATTTAACTGCAATTAATGCTAAAGTAACCGATGCAGGTTGTGTATACCGTTTTATTCCTGTTGCTGTAAGTGATGATAATTATCAAATGAATGATAGTGATGTATCTAAGTTTGTATTAGATTACTATGTAAAAGATCAATTCTTAACTAAATATAATAGTGATCCTCAACTAGAAGTTTTAACAACTGCAAGTAATGAATTTTTAGGATTTGAAGGTGTTGCTATAAGTTATGAATCAAGTAATAGCGATGTTATTAAGTTTAGCAATGTTGATGATAATCTAGTTATGAATGCATTAAGTAATGGTAGTGCTACTATTGCAGTTAAAGCTGCATATAAGACTTATGAAGCCACTTTAACTATTGATATTATTGTAGAATTGGTTGGTGAAATTACATCAGTTACAGTTAAACAATGTTTAGATGGTGAATTTGATACAGAATATACTGTAAAAGGTGTTGTCGCTGGATCATTAGTTAATCAAAAAGGTTTCTATTTAGTTGATGAAACTGGTGTTATTGCTATACGTACAACAGATACAGTATTAGCAGATCTTCAAGTTGGTAATGAAGTAATTATGAAAGGTACTAAAGTTATCTATGAATCATCTAAAGGAGTTACTCAACAAATCTGCTTATTAGACGCAGAATTAGTAATCAATTATTATGGCGAACATGAATATTCTAAAGCATCATTTGATACTACTAAGAAATTGGAAGATTTGATTTCTTTATCGACAGAAGAATATCATACAACTCAAGTTTATGTAGTAGAAGTAAAAGTTAATTTTGTAGAATCAGCATATTATTCTAATTGTTATTTAACAACTTTAGATGGTACACAACAAATCTTGTTATATACAAGTAATGGTAACCAATATAGTTGGTTAAAAGATTTTGGTGATAAAGTTATTACTGTAGAAATCTGTTTATGTGATTGGAATAACAAGAGTGAATATCGCGGTTGTCTTATTTCCGCAACTGATGGGGAAACAACTATTAATAACACTTTGAATTTTCAAAAATAATTAAAAAAATTAAGCAATCAGTTTACTAAAAGACTGATTGCTTTTTATAAATTACAAGGATTTATGCTTTTAAATGGATCAACTCATAAAAAGTGTATGTTTAATCTACAATTATCATTAATCATTTAACCTAAAAAAAAATAAGTACTTTTATCTAATTGAAAGAATACGCAAATATGCCAAATATCTTCTATTTTACTATTGCCGATAATCATATTATTGTTTAAGAGGAAATCATTTAATGTATAAGAAAAATATGCTTCAATTCGAAGAATAACATTTTTTTAAAAATTTTTTTTATATCAGAAACAGCAAAAGGTGTGATTCTAATTCCAATACCACTTTGTGAACTAGTTACGATTGCAACTTTATCTTTATACTAACCTTTTTCCATCCTTTATTTTAAAGATTAAAGAAATGCTCTTTTAAATAAAATATATCTTTTTTGATATGCTTAAAAAATTGTATTAAATTTGTGATAACATAATAGATTATGATAATAGATAAAGATAAAATTGTTTGAAATGACTTTTTTCTTTATTTTTTTAATTAATTATGATAGAATAATTTTAAAGAAAGTAGATGGGTGATGATATGAAAAATCTAAAAGTGAATGTTATTGGTGCTGGACTAGCTGGAAGTGAAGCGGCATGGCAATTAGCTAATCGAGGAATTAAAGTTGATTTATATGAAATGCGTCCTGAAAAAACAACATCAGCTCATAAGACAGCAGGATTTGCAGAACTTATTTGTAGCAACTCATTACGTGCTGCTGCTATTACAAATGCTGTTGGATTATTAAAAGAAGAAATGCGTCGAATGAATTCAATAATAATGGAGGCAGCTGATAATACAAGAGTTGAAGCTGGTGGAGCTTTAGCTGTAGATCGTGAACTTTTTTCTAATTATGTTACTAAAAAAGTATCAGAGCATCCATTAATTAATGTTATACATCAAGAAGTATTAGAAATTTTAGATGGTCCAACAATTATTGCTAGTGGTCCCTTGTGTAGTGATGGATTAAGTGAAAGTATTAAAAAGTTTATTGGTGAAGATTATTTATATTTCTTTGATTCAGTTGCGCCAATTGTGACATTTGACTCAATTAATAAAGATATCGCATATTTAAAATCAAGATATGATAAAGGTGAAGCAAGCTATTATAATTGTCCAATGACAAAAGAACAATTTGACATTTTCTATGATGAATTGATAAAGGCTGATAAAGTTGTTCCTCATGACTTTGAATTGAAAGTTTTTGAAGGATGTATGGCTGTTGAAGATATGGCTGCTCGTGGGCGTGAAACTTTATTGTTTGGTCCATTAAAACCTGTCGGATTAAGACTTCCAGGAACAGACATTACTCCTTATGCCGTTGTTCAATTGCGTCAAGACAATGCTAGTAAAACACTATATAATTTAGTTGGTTTTCAAACGCATCTAAAATGGGGTGAACAACAACGTGTTTTTAGACTGATTCCAGGATTAGAAAATGCTGAATTTGTTCGTTATGGTGTTATGCATAAAAATACTTTCATAAACTCACCAAAAGTATTAAATAAATATTATCAAGTAAAAATAAATAATCGAGACGATTTATTTTTCGCAGGGCAAATTACTGGTGTTGAAGGATATTTGGAAAGTGCTTCCTCAGGATTATCAGCAGCAGTTAATATGTATCGCTACATAAAAGGTTTAGAACTAATTGATTTTACAAAGAAAACAGCAATAGGTTCATTAAGTAATTATATTTCTTCATTTAATACTGATTTTCAACCAATGAATGTGAACTTTGGAATCTTTGAAGAATTAAATGTGAAATGTAAAAAGATTGACCGTAAAGAAATGTATGCAAATCGTGCTTTAGAAACACTAAATTCATTATTAAAGGTAGTTAATGAACGATGAATGCTAATAGAGGAAATGATCAAGAGATATTAAGAAATTATAGGGATTTTCTTGAAGTCGAACGAGGATACTCTAAATATACTGTGACTAATTACTTAGATGATATTGATGAATTCTGTGGCTTTTTAAGAAGTAAAAAAATAGATTCAATTTGTAATGTTAGTGTTAATATTGCAAGATTTTATTTAATGGAATTAAATAAAAATTCATATAAAGCTACTAGTGTATCTAGAAAGTTATCTAGTTTACGTGGTTTATATCGCTATATGATTATGGAAGGGTATGTAGAAAATAATGTTTTTAATGAAGTAAGTGCGCCAAAACATGAAAAGCTTCTTCCTAAGCAATTATATGTTAATGAAATTGAAGCAATGTTTGATGCAATCGATTGTAGAACCATATTCGGGAAAAGAAACTATGCTATATTAGAAATGTTATATGATACAGGACTACGTGTTAGTGAATTATGCAGTTTAAAAGTTAGTGACATTGATTACAATAGTGATTTTATTACAATTTTAGGAAAAGGTAAAAAAGAACGTAATGTGCCATTACTAAAAAGTTTAAAGAGTGCTTTAAAAGATTACATTGAGTATTCTCGAAGTTCACTATTATTAAAGAATAAAGATGAAATTACCGATATTTTGTTCTTGAATCATCGTGGTGGTCCGTTAACAGAAAGAGGGGTTCGTGTTATTCTAGATGAAATAACAGACAGTGCGGCTACCACAATTAAAGTGCATCCTCATATGATTAGACATTCTTTTGCCACACATTTACTAAATGGAGGGGCAGATTTAAGAAGTGTTCAAAAATTACTTGGCCATGTTAATTTAGCTACAACACAGATTTATACGCATGTTTCAAAAGAACAATTAATTGCAGAGTATGTTAAGTACCATCCTCATGCTAATAAAATTGAAGATAATAAGAGTAAGGAGAATAAAGAAGAAAATAATGATTAAGTTTCATAAAATTAAAGAGCAAGAACTTTTAAAATTTGAAAATTTATTTAATAGTGAAGATGTTATTTTACCGAAAAGACAAACAAGTGGATCTTGTGGATATGATTTTTATTTGCCTTATGATTTATTGATAAAAGCAAATTCTAATGCTGTAATATATAGTGGGGTTAAAATTGAACTTGATAACGATTTATTCTTAATGGTTTGTATTAGAAGTTCCTTAGCCACTAAAAAAGGAATCATCTTAACAAATCAAGTAGGTATTATTGATAGTGATTATTATAATAATGTGGATAATGATGGTCATATTATGATAGCTGTCAAAAATACTACTGATGATGATGTTTTATTAAAAAAAGGGGAAAGAGTTGCCCAAGGAATTATTTTTAATTTTTTAAAAACAAATGATGATGATGTGTCTGCATCACGAGTAGGTGGATTTGGAAGTACAACAAAATAAAACAAAGGTTTAGTAGGTTTTTTAAAAACGATCTATTAAACCTTTTTTATAATTGAGTTTAAAAAATTTCTTGATTTTTATTAATGATTATGGTAAAATATATAAGGCTAAAGTTTCTAATATATCTTTAGAAATAGCGAATACACACATAATCGGAAAATGTCGTCGAGTGCGCAAGAGATTGCGGAGCGTATGTTTGTTGATGATTATGGAGGCCAAACAAAATATAAAAAAGGAGATTAAAAAAATGGCTGTAATTAGTAAAAATCAATTACTTGAAGCAGGAGTTCATTTCGGTCACAATACTCGCCGTTGGAACCCTAAAATGAAAGAGTATATTTTTGGCGAAAGAAATGGTATTTATATCATTGACTTAGACAAAACAGTAGACAAAATTGAAGAAGCTTACAAAGCATTATTCACAATCGTACAAAACAATGGTTCAGTAATCTTTGTTGGTACTCGTAAACAAACTCAAGATGTTATTAAAGAAGAAGCATTAAGAGCTGAATCATTCTATGTTGACCAACGTTGGTTAGGTGGAACATTAACTAATAATAAGACTATTCGTAAGAGTATCGCTCGTTTATTCGAAATTGAAAAAATGGAAGAAGAAGGCACATTTGAAGTATTACCTAAAAAAGAAGTTGGTTTAATTTTAAAAGAAAAAGAAAGATTAGTTAAATACTTTAGTGGTATTAGAAATATGACTAAATTACCAGATGCTATGGTAGTTGTAGATCCAAAGAGTGAACACAATGCAGTTGCAGAAGCACATCGTTTAGGTATTCCTGTATTTGCATTAGTTGATACTAACTGTGATCCAGATGATGCTGATTATGTAATCCCTGCTAATGATGACGCAATTCGCTCTGTAAAATTAATCGTTGCAACTATGGCAAATGCTGTTGTTGAAGCAAAAGGTGGAACTCCAATCGTTGTAGAATTCACTGATGAACCAATGCCAGAAGAAAGACCAAATCGTCGTGGCCAAGCTCGCGGACGTGATGGACGTAATCAACATCGTGATAATAGACAAAGACAACCAAGAGCACCTAGAGCTGAAGGCGAAAAAGCTGCTCCAGTTAGAGAAAGAAAACCAAGAGCTCCTAAAGCTGAAGAAGCTGTAGAAGCAGTTGAAACTGTAGAAGCAAAAGCAGAAGTTGCTGCAGAAGTTAAAGCTGACGAAGCTAAATAATAAATTATATTAGGAGGAACAAAATGATTAGTGCACAAGCTGTTAAAGAGTTACGTGAAGTTACTGGCGCTGGAATGATGGATTGCAAGAAGGCTCTAGTTGAAACAAATGGTAATATGGATGAAGCTGTTAAATGGTTACGTGAAAAAGGAATCATGAAAGCTGCTAAGAAAGAAAGCCGTATCGCTGCTGAAGGTGTTTGTAAATTTATTATTGCTGGTAATGAAGCTGTATTATTTGAAGTTAATAGTGAAACTGACTTCGTTGCAAAAAACGAAAAGTTCCAAGCTATCGTTGAAAAAATTGGCCAAGCTTTATTAGCTGCAAAACCTCAAAACGATGAAGAAGCTTTAAATGCTCCTTGTGGAGAAGCAACAGTTAAAGATGAAATCGTTACTGCTACTGCTACAATTGGTGAAAAGATTTCTTTAAGAAGAGTTAATTATATCGTTAAAAATGACAACCAAGTATTTGGTGCATATGCTCATATGGGTGGAAAAATTGCCGTTGTTTCTGTATTAGATGGTGCTAACGCTGAAGTTGCAAAAGATGTTTGTATGCATGTTGCTGCTATGAATCCTAAATATTTAGATTCTTCTAAAGTAGATCAAGAATTCTTAGCAAGTGAAACTGAAGTCTTAAAACAAGAAACAATTAATGAAGGCAAACCTGCCGCAATCGTTGATAAAATCGTTGCTGGTAAAGTACAAAAGATGCTTAAACAAATCTGTTTAGTAGATCAAATGTTCGTTAAAAACCCAGACATTACTGTTAGCCAATATGTTCAAAATGCTGGCGGAAAAATCGTTAGTTACATTCGTCTTGAAGTTGGTGAAGGTATTGAAAAGAGAAACGATGACTTCGCTGCAGAAGTAGCTGCTGCTGTTGCTGCTGCTGGTAAATAAAAAAATCTGTGTATTTAGGTAATAGTTTTTGCTATTACCTATTTTTTCTATTTATTTTTGAAATAAAATATGCTATAATATACAAAACGGAGGATTTCATTAAATTTATGAAAAAAAGAATCATCTTAAAATTAAGCGGAGAAGCACTAGCAGGAGAAAATGGAGTTGGAATTAATCAAGCTAAAGTATTAGAAATTGCAAAAGAGATTAAAGGATTATATGATTTGGGTGGCATCCAATTAGGTATCGTTTGTGGCGCCGGAAACATTTGGCGTGGTCGTGATGCTTTACAATATGGTATGGATCATTCAAGTGCTGATTATGTAGGAATGTTAGCTACAATCCTTAATGCCCTTGCTTTACAAAATGCATTAGAAACTTTAGGGCTTGATACAAGAGTAATGACTTCTCTTTCAATCCCATCAGTTGCAGAACCATATATTCATCGTAAAGCCCTAACAAATTTAGAGAAAGATCGTATAATTATTTTTGGTGGTGGAACAGGAAATCCATTTTTCACGACTGATACTACTGCTGCATTAAGAAGTGCAGAATTAAAATCTTCATTAATTTTAATGGCAAAAAATGGTGTTGATGGAGTTTATGATAAAGATCCAAGGAAACATAAAGACGCAAAGAAATTTACGAAATTAACACATAAAGAAGTTATGGATAAAAATTTACAAGTAATGGATATGACTGCTGCAGCATTATGCGCAGAGAATAATATAGATATTTTTGTATTTGATATGAATAAACCAGGTAATATTTCTAGAGCTGGAAAAGATTTTTCATTCGGTACACTAATTTCAAATAATTAAAAAAAGGAGAGATTTTATGCCTGATACAATTTTATTATTAGCAGAAGAAAAAATGGAAATGACTTTAGAGTCATTAAAAAGAGAATTGGGATTAATCAGAACAGGACGTGCAAATCCTGCAGTTTTAAAAGGTGTAAGAGTTAATTATTATGGTGTTCCTACACCAATTGATCAAATGGCATCAGTAAGTGTTCCAGAAGCACAATTAATTCAAATTAAACCATATGATAAAACACAACTAAAAGAAATAGAAAAAGCAATTCAATTAGCAGATCTTAATTTAGTTCCTCAAAATGATGGAACAGTAATTCGTATTGTATTTCCACCATTGACAGAACAAAGAAGAAAAGATCTTGTAAAAGAAGTCAAAGGATTAGTTGAAAACTCTAAAGTTGCATGTCGTAATATTCGTCGTGATGCAAATGAACAATTAAAAAAATTAGAAAAAGAAAAATTAGTTTCTGAAGATGAATTAAAAGGCTATAATGAAGATGTTCAAAAATTAACAGATAAATTCATTGCAAAAGTTGAAGAGATTGGTAAAGAAAAAGAAAAACAAATTATGGAGATTTAGTTATAAGATGTAGCAAAAAGCTACATCTTATTTGCTTTTTTAAAGATTTAGTGGTATAATTATGATATAGGTGTAAGAACATGAGCAATAAAGAAAAAACAATCTCAATCTTTGAATTTATTGAAGATTCAATGGAATATGCCCAAAAAAATATCGATAGTGGAACTATCGACTTTTATGATCATACATTTGATAATGTTTTGATCCCGAAAGTATTTTATCTAACAAATTTTAAATACTTAAAGGAATTAAGTTATTACAACATTGAGAATTTGAAGAAGAATTTACGAAAGAATACATATGATAAATTCTTATCCTATATTGAAACAGTGTCAAAAGGATTCATTTTTTTTGAAGAAAAATTAGAGGAAAAAATAAGAAAAATAGAGCATCTAGATATATTGATTAAAAGATGTAATGGCGAGAAGCTAAACGAGATAGGAGCCAAATTAAATGTTACAAGAGAAAGAGTCCGTCAAATTGAAAAAAATGCAGTTGATGATATCTTAATCTATATTAATACATATTTAGAAGCTTTATATAACAAAGGACAATTTAATAACAACATCTTTTTTAATTTTAAAGAAATCTTTTATTTTATTGCTGATAATGATATTGTGAATGTAATAATATATGCGATTAATTATTACAAAGAAAATATTTTTGCAATATATAATGAAGAATATTCTTGTTTTGTTCATAAAGAAAAGAAAGATTTATTAAAGAAAATAAGTAAAAAGATTAAGTTAGAAAAGTACTTTAATTATTATGATAGTTTTAGTAAACTTAATAATACATTAATATTTGAACTAAATATTTTGGATTTTTCTTTAGATATTTACCTAAATTATTTGCGAAATAATAGTTATTTGTTTAAAGGAAATCTAGCATATATTTATGGAGAATGTTCAATTAGTGAAATCATTTCGATGGTTATTAGAGATTACTATCCTAATGGGATTACTTTAGATGACAAAGGAATAAAAGAGTTTGCTATTTTTATTGAGAAGTTACTTAATTACCCATTTAAAGTTTCATCAGCTATAGCTAAAATAGACGAGAATAATGATGATTTAATTTTATGGGGAAAGTTAAAAAGAAATCATATTAATAATATAGGGCTTAATAAAGATCAATTAGGTTTATTACTAGAGGAATTTAAAAAAATAGTAGCTAATGTTGATTACTTATTGTTTGATGATGCTTATAAACAATTAGAACCAATTTTAAAAGGTACATTGATTACTGATAAATATAAATTATATGGAGTAATAAAGTACTATTTAAATGAAGATTTCTATTTTAAGAAAATGGCTGTTCGAAAATTAGAGCTAAAGGATCAAACATTAAGCGATTTAGTTTATAATTATATAGATAATCATGATCTATGTACGAAAGAGGATATTATTTCTGAATTATTTATTCCCAAAAATACTCTATTTAGTATTATTCGAGAAAGACTGGATATTATCGCTATAGATGAAAAATACACTTTAATTGATAAACTTAATTTAAAAGATAATATTAAAAGTAGTTTAGAAAAAATTATTGTGAATGTGAAAGAATATATTCATCGTGATATATTGTTCAATAATAATATCGAATTGATGAAAGAAAATAATATTGTAGATTCCACAATGCTTTTCCACATTTTAAGATATTTCTTTGATAACGAATATATTTTTAATGTTCCATACATTCAAAATATAGAATATGATAAGCCAGTGTCTATGCGAAACATCCTTTTAGATATAATAAATAAACACAATGATGTTGTATCAATTTCTAAGATTACTGAAGAAGCTCAAGAAATAACTGCTAACAAAGAATTCTCATTAGTTTATAATTTAAGAATATCGGAAATCAATATATTTAGAATAAATCATGATCAATTAACGTTAAAAGAAAATGTATATTTTGATGATATTGTTAAGTATATGGTTAATAATCGATTAACTGATTTATTTAGAAACGAATCTATTGCTTTTATGAAAGATTTAAAGGATTTATCTAAAGGGTTATATTTTTATGTGAAAACTAAAAAGGGCGATAAGCGTTATCCAATGGATTTGTATTCTTTATCATCTTATGTGGAATATTATTTAGATAAATATAAGGTATTTAATTCTGTTGCCTTAAATAATTACAATGATGCAAGTTACGTGATTTGCAATAATTGTAAATGCAATAGTTATATTGATGTGATGTATAATGTCTTATTAAAACATAGTAAAGATAAAAGATTAAATCGTCTTGATGCTATTAAAATATTGAAGAACAAATCATTATTAGCAAGTATTCCTGCAGTACTAGTTAATGAAGGATATTTGAAAGTGGTTGATGATGAATTAATATTTTTAAAAAATATTTAAAAGGCTTGATTAAGCCTTTTTTCTAAATAATTAGAAAAAAAAGTTTTGTTTATTGATTAATATAATATATTTTTTTAATTTTATAAAAAGAGGTAGAATTAATAAAAATGGTGATTTGTAATTTTATTATTTTTGTTGTATAATGGCAAAAAAAGGAATCAAGTTATATGAAAGATAATGATAATTTTAAAAAACCTTTCGTTTATCTAAAAAGTTTTGATAAAAATCATGACTTTTTACAAACAAAAAAAATATATTATAAATACCAAATTAATAGACCTATTGATAATATTAAAAAAGAGGATTATAAAATAATCAATGATATCTATCAAAAATATCTTGATGACAGAATAATAATAGATAGTGATTTAAAAAAGATTGTCCGTAGATATTTTGGTAAATCATCATCAACAGGAAAGTTAATAGTTTGTAATTACTCAAAAGTTAGTGAATTTATTAATTGCAATGGATTAGTAAGAAAACTTATAATATATGATAAATTAGATTTTTATTTACCCTTATCTTTATCAATAGAAACAAGAAGACTTTTGAATGAAAAGGGAATTTATAGATTATCAGACTTATATTTACAAGAAATAGAAGTGAATCAATTTGATTATGCAAATATTTCTCGATATATGTATGATGTAGATAAATACTATTTGAATGATGAAATATTTTATTCAATACTTGATATAGGTGAATTAGAGTTGTTTCAAAAATATCTAGATTATAATAGTTATTTACTTCTAAGCCAAAGCCTGTGTGTTTCACCAACTGAAGCTCGAGCTAGAATATATACAATAATAAAAAAGTGTTTAAAGTATTTTGATTCAGTTGATGGAGTTAGATTTTTTGATTTATTATTTTCAAAGAACTATTTAGAAATCAGCATTAATGAAATTGAAATGTTATTTCCAAAATGTCATCGTATTTTCCTATATTTTGTAAGAAAGGGATATTTCAACGCAATAGAATTGATAAATTCTCTAGATATTATTAAAATAAAATGGTATAATTAATATATAGGTGAATTATGATTAGATTAATTGGTTTTGATTTAGATGATACATTATTGAATAGTCAAAAAGAAATAGGAGATAAAGAAGCCATTAAGGAAGCAATCAAGCGCGGAGTTAAAGTGGTTTTTTGTTCTGGAAGACCATTAGTAAAACAAACAATAGATTATTATAAAGAAATAGACTTTGTAAATGATGCTTATTATGTAGCTTATAATGGAGTAGTTGTTTATAAGGTTTCAGATGGAAGTATTGTTTCCATGCATAATTTAAATGGCTTTGAATTAGCACACATTTATGAAGTAGTATCAAAAGAAGCAGAGAAAATAGATGGTGATTTTGCATTATATACACATTATAATAATTCAGTTTATACAGATCGTTTAAACTTTTTTGTTAATCTGGAAAATAAATATAACCATATTGAAGTTATTCAAAAAGAATATTGGAAAGATGAAAAGTTTGTTGCTCATAAATTCATGGTGGGAGCAGATCTAAAAGATATAAAGAAGTTATTTGCAGCAATTAAAGACAAGTTTGATGATTATACTTGCTTGATTTCTATGCCATGCTTTATTGAAATATTTAAAAAAGAAGCAGATAAATATCGGGGACTAGTAGAGGTAAGCGAGTTATATGGAATTAATGATGATGAAATAATGGCTTTTGGAGATTCAATGAATGATTATCCAATGATTAAAAATGTATACATTGGTGTTGCTATGGGAAATAGTATTGATGAGATTAAAAAAGTAAGTAAGTATATTACAGATGATAATGATCATTATGGGATTACAAAAGCTTTAAAAAAATATAAAATAATTGATTAGGAGTGTTTTTATGAATGTTGCAATTATTACTGGTGCTTCATCTGGTATGGGGAGAGATTTTGTTTTAGAGTTAGATTCACGTTTTGAATTCGATGAAATGTGGTTAATTGCTCGTCGTCTTGATAAATTAGAAGCTTTAGAAAAAGAGTTAAAAAACAAAGCGAGAATTATCTCATTAGATTTAGAGAAAAAAGAAGATTTGGAAAAATATACAGAATTATTGAATGATGTTAAACCGAATGTAAAATTTTTGGTTAATTCAGCTGGTTTTGGTCGTTTTGGAAATTATCAAGAAGTTGATTGTGCTGTTAGTTTAAAAATGATTGATTTAAATTGTAAAACTTTAGTATATATGACGATGAACACATTACCATATATGAATAGTGGGGCAAAGATTATAAATTTAGGTTCAGCATCATCATTTTTTCCATTAATTAATTTAAATGTTTATGCTTCTACAAAAGCATTTGTTGTACATTATTCAAATGCCTTACATGATGAATTAAAGAATCGTAAGATCAGTGTTACAGTTGTTTGCCCTGGTTGGGTAAAAACAGAATTCTTTGATGTAGCGAAGAATACAAGTGATGTCCATGGGCCTAAACAATATAAACCAATGTTAGAATCAAAGAAAGTTGTTAAGAAAGCAGTAAATGCAGCAATGAAAGGAAAGAAATTCTGCGTATATAATTGGTATACAAAATTCCATCGTTTTGGCGCAAGATTTTTCCCTAGATGGTTTATGTTAAGTACATGGAAAGGTATGCAAAAAAAAGAAGTTACAAAGAATTAAGATTTAGATAGGAGTGGCATTAATGAATATTTCACATTTTATTACATATACTGATCCAATTGTTTCCACAACTGGAAGCTGGCTAGCAGAACTAAATGTAATAAGCATTATGATACGCTTAGTTTTAGCAGCATTATTTGGAGGGATAATTGGGATTGAAAGAACAACAAAAAAGCATGCGGCTGGCTTAAGAACATATATTTTAGTATCTATCGGTTCATGTATGGTAATGCTAACTAATATTTTTATTGTAGAATCATTTGGTACAGGTGACATAGGAAGAATGGGAGCTCAAGTAATTAGTGGTATTGGTTTTTTAGGAGCAGGAACAATTATTATTACTTCTAGAAGTAGAATCAAAGGATTAACTACTGCTGCGGCTTTATGGGCTTGTGCAGCAATGGGACTTGCTTTAGGAGTTGGTTTTTACGCATTAGCAATTATAGGATTTTTGATTATTTTTATTGCTTTGACTATCCTTCCAATTCTTGAAAATTATTTTACAAAACATACTAGTAATTATGAAATACATATTGAATTTGAAAAAAGTGAAAACTTAAGAGAATTTATATCTTATGTTCGTGAAAGAAATCTTAAGATTAAGGCACTAGAAAAAAATATGGCTTATGAAAGTTCTGGATTAAGTGTGTATACGATTTACTTATCTCATGAAAGAGAATTCAAAATTCAAAGTCATACTGATGTAATTGAAGAAATCCGTAAATTGCCATATGTTCATTATGTTGAGGAAATATATTAATAGTTTATATTTATATATAAAATTATAAAATGAAAAAAAATTCATTTAAAACAAAAGATATTGTATTGTTAGCAATGTTAACAGCAATTCTTTTTGCGCAAGAACAAATATTAACATTTCTACCTCAATTTCAATTTACGATTCTTTTAATGGTTTTATATTCTAAATGCCTAGGATTTTTAAAAGCTTCAATAATTATTTTTATTCATGTTATCTTAGATAATTTGGTTATGGGATCATTTAATATTATTTATACACCAGCAATGTTAATAGGATGGATGATGATTCCAATTTTATCAAATACAGTTTTTAAAAAAGTTAATAGTCCTTTAGGATTAGGATTATGCGGTATTCTATATGCTTTTTTATATTCATGGTCATTTATCCCTGCAACAGTAATAATGACTGACACTGAATTTATCCCATATTTAATTGCGGATATTCCGTTTGAAATAATGTTGGCTTTGTTCAGTTTTCTAACTATATATTGGTTATATAAGCCACTATCTAAAGTATTAATATCATTAGATGAATCATACGAGTTTAGGAAAAAAGCAACAGAAGAAAAAAATCAACAGCAAAAAAAATAAAAGACGAAACCTTGTTAGTGGTTTTTCGTCTTTTTTATTTCAAAAACTATCTACGTGATATCTTTTCAGTTGATTTAGTGATATGTTTTGCCTTGATTTTCTTATAAAGGATAATAAAAATAACTATAAAAATAATAGATAAAATAATATATTTATATGTATCATAGAATGGTTTTATAATGTCGATATTATCATAAAATAAGTATCCTAGTGTGATAAGAGTAGCATTCCAAATGATTATTCCAATTATAGAGAAGAATGAATATGATAAAAATTTATGTTTGTTAGCTCCAGCTATAAAAGAGATATATGTACGACAAATCGGGATGATTCTTCCACCACAAATTGCAATATTCGCATATTTAGAATAGAATGATTTGGATTCATTTACTTCTTTATCTTTATTTCTTGTTAATCTATTCATAATTTTTGTTTTACCAAAATAACCTAAAAAATAGCAAAAACATGATCCTATATACCCACAAATACTAGCAATTAAAATCATAAGTAACGGATTGATATTATTTACATATCCAATTGCTCCTGCTAAAGGTAAAACTACTTCACTAGGAACTGGGAAACATGCGTATTCAATAGTAATCAAAATGAAAATAAAGTATATACCATACTCATTAATTAGATAAATAACAGATTCCATTTAATCACCTATTTATATATATTCATGTAATTTGATTTTATGCTTGAATAAATTAATAATTTTGTTATAATTGATTTGTAATTATATTAATTATGAAAGGAAATATAAAATGAATATAAATAAACTATCAAAACTAAATATTTTTGATGAAATGAAAAAAGCGGCATTACTTACAGCTGGTACAATTGATGATTTCAATACAATGACAATTGGTTGGGCAACTGAAGGAGTAATTTGGGGACAAAATGTAATGATTGTTTATGTTCGTCCAAGTCGACATACTTATAATTATATGGAGAAAAATAACTATTTTACAGTTTCATTTTATGATGAAGAATATAAAAAAGCATTAGGTTATTTAGGAACTAAAAGTGGAAGAGATACTGATAAAGTAAAAGATGTGGGTTTTACAAGAAAAGAAATAGGTGCTGGTGTTACATTTAAAGAAGCAAAGTTGTCTGTATTATGTAAATTATTATATAAACAAGATATGAACGAACTGAATTTTCCGAAGGAAGTGTTAGATCGTTATTATAAGACTATAGATGGGTATGATGATGTTCATCGTTTATATATTGGACAAATAATAGAAATAGAAGAAAAATAAATTTAATAGTTTTACAAATGCACATTTAAGTGGTATAATACTTGTGTTATGCCCTGGTAGCTCAACGGATAGAGCAACAGCCTCCTAAGCTGTAGGTTGAGGGTTCGATTCTCTTCTGGGGCGCCATTAGAATGATACAATAAGTCTCTTTTTGAGATTTATTTTTTTTAGTTACCTATGATACAAAAATGTTGCAAACTTAGATCCAGCATGTTATAATTATATTGAGGTAAAGTTATGAAAAAATTAGAAAAAATAGCAGAAATTTATAATAATAAAGAATTAAAAGAAATGTCAATTGAACAACAAGAAAAATGGCTTAGAGCCAAAATTGTAATGCAGTTTGTGTCCTTAAGAGAAAAACTTGGATACACTCAACAAGAGATTGCTGATAAAATGGGAGTAATGCGTCAACAAATAACTAGATTTGAAAATATGAGCAATTCACCAACAATTTTCTTTTTAGTAAAATATGCAAATGCATTGGATACTGAGTTAGATGTTATCTTAAATGGAGTAGAATTAATAGAGGTGACAAATAATGAACAAATATGAAATTGTCAAATTTGTTGATGAGGAAGTTAAACTAGACGTCAATATTTCTCCATTAGAAAAAACAATATGGATTAACATAGAACAAATGTCCGTATTGTTTGAAAGAGATAGATCAGTAATTAGTAAGCATATTAAAAATATTTTTCTTGAAGGAGAACTATTGGAAGATTCAGTTTGTGCATTTTTTGCACATACTGCAAACGATGGTAAAGTATATAATGTTAAATATTATAATTTAGATGTAGTAATTTCTGTTGGTTATAGGGTTAAATCAAAAAGAGGAGTCCTTTTTAGACAATGGGCTAGTAATATAATACAAGACTATTTAATAAAAGGCTATGCTATCAATGAAGAAAGATCACTTGTTACTAATGAAAATTATGTAAGACTTATAAATAAAGTAGAGTCACTTGATGAAAGAGTAAGTAATATTGAGAATAATTATAAACCTCAAGAATTTAAACATTCACAACTATTTTTTGATGGACAACTATATGATGCATATACTTTAATACAATCAATTTTTGAATCAGCTAATAATGAAATCATTATTATTGATAATT
>JAEDHQ010000063.1 GCA_016296945.1 Bacilli bacterium
TTGTTAATGCCGATAAAATGGTAGAACAATTAGAAGAACAAAACGAAATTGACGGCGCTATGTTCAAGATTAAAGATGATCCCCGTGTTACTAAAATTGGTCATACGATTAGAAAATATAGTCTTGATGAACTACCACAGTTATGGAATGTGTTAAAAGGGGATATGTCTTTAGTTGGACCTCGTCCACCTCTACCAATGGAAGTGGCAGATTATACACCATATGATAAGTTACGTTTAACTGTTACACCGGGTTGTACTGGTCTTTGGCAAGTAACTAAGCGTAATGATGCAGATTTTGATGAAATGGTAGAATTGGACCTGGAATACATTAATAAGAGTAGTTTATGGTTTGATTTTAAAATTTTGTTGAAAACTGTTGGTGTCGTTGTTCATCCAAATAGTGCTTATTAAAGGGTAAAAGAATGAAAAAAAAGAAGTTACTTTATTTTGTAGAAGCATTTGGTGGGGGTATTTTCACTTACCTTTGTAATCTATCAAATCAACTCTGCGATGATTTTGATATTTATATTGCATATGGAATTAGAGAGCAAACTCCTAAGAACTTTGAAAAGTATTTTGATAAAAGAGTCCATTTAATTCGTATTAATAATTATCAGCGTGAAATTTCTTTTTCTAAGGATTTAGCCGCATTTAAGGAAATGAAAAATGTGGTGAAACAAATTAATCCCGATTTAATTCATTTAAATTCATCTAAAGCAGGTATTTTAGGGAGATTATTATTGAAAAATAGTAAAATCCCTGTTTTTTATACTCCACATGGATATAGTTTTTTAATGACCAATATTTCTAATAAAAAGAGATGGTTTTATAAAACTTTAGAGAAAAAATTTGCTTTTAAAAATATAAAAACTATTGCATGTAGTAAAAGTGAATATGATATTTCCAGAATGATTACCTCAAATTCAACTTATGTAGATAATGGGATAAATTTACAAGAATTTTCTTCTCACTTATTAGATATGAAAAATAAGGTATTAAGGGGAAAATATAAAAATATAAAAGTTGCAACGTTAGGGCGTATATCTGTTCAAAAAAATCCTGAGCTTTTTAATAAAATTGCGGAATCCTTGCCGGAGATAGAATTTGTTTGGATTGGCGATGGAGAATTAAAATCGAAACTTTTAGCGGATAATATTAAAGTAACAGGATGGGTAAATAAAGCTAAAGCCTTAGACATATTAAATGATACTGATATATTTTTGTTAACATCTTTATGGGAAGGTCTACCGATGGCTTTATTAGAAGCGATGTATCTGAAAAAAATATGTTTAGTTTCTAATGTTGTGGGAAATAAGGATGTTATAAAGAGTGGTTATAATGGATATTTATGTAATAATGCAATGGACTTTATAAATATTATAAAAGAAATTCTTCAATATAATAATATTGAAAAATATAATGAAATAAGGAAAAATGCAAAAAAAGATATCTTAGATCATTATAATTCGACAGCAATGGCTAAAGGATATAAAAAAATTTATTTGAAATCATTGAATAATTAGGAATAGATTAAATGAAAAATAAAAAGAAAATCAAAGTTATGCATTTCGTATCGGGTTTTAAAAATGGTGGAGTAGAACAAGTATTACTAAACTACACTAAATTACTTAATAAAAATTATAATGATAGTATAGAAAATATAATTGTCTACCAGCATACTGCAGATCCAGAAAAATTAAGAATGTCTAAAAAGATTGGTAATAGAATGATCGAAATTCCAGCAAAAAGAGATGGAATTTTTAGGCATATGTATGTAACTTATAAACTTTTAAAAAATGAAAGACCGGATATTGTTCATGCACACATGAGTTTGACTAGTTTTGTTCCATTATCTGTGGCTGCTTTTTTAGGTATACGTGTGAGAATTGCGCATTCACATATAGCTCAAGATGAATTTAATCCGCATATAGTTCCGCTTTTAAAAAAGTTAAATATTCTATTTGCCACTAATTTATTAGCTTGTGGAAAAAAAGCTGGTAATTATATGTATGGTAATAGAAAATTTGATGTATTGTATAACGCAATAGATCAAAGTAAATACGAATATAGACCAGAATGGAGAGAAAAAATAAGAAATCAATATCATATTACTCCAAATAGTGTAGTGCTAGGTACCATCGGTAGAGTAGTAAAACAAAAAAATCAGAAATTTTTAATAGATATTTTTGATAGTTATAACAAAATACATAAAGATAGCTATTTATTTATTGTTGGTGATGGAGAACTATCTGATGATTTGAATAGGTATATTGATAGTAAGAAAAGTAAAGATAAAATCATTCGAATCAATGCAGTAAAGAGCACAGAAAAGATGTATTCTGCTTTTGATGTGTTTTTAATGCCTTCTTTATATGAAGGATTACCGGTGGTAGCTATTGAGGCCCAAGCTTCTGGGATTCCTACTCTTTTGTCGAATAATATTGATGAGTCTGTAGTTTTTTCTGATAAAGTTGATATGCTTCCAATTGATCAGGGCATTAAGCCATGGGTCAAAAAGTTACAAGTTTTGCAAAATAGAAAAAGTGATCGTAAATTTCAGGGAAATAGCAATTATGATATAAAGGTTCAAAATAAAAGGTTATTTAACTTCTATTTAAATTGTATGAGAGAGGATAAATGATAGAAAGGTGGATATGAAAAATATGAAAACTGTTGATTGTGTAGTTGTAACTTACAATAGACTTGATTTGTTAAAAGAATGTATTCATGCTATTGAGAAGCAAACATATCCAGTTAATAATTTTTTTATAATAGATAATTGCTCTACAGATAATACCTGGGATTATTTGAAATCTATAAAAAGGGCAAATATAGTACCAATACGATTAAGAAAAAACTTGGGAGGGGCTGGAGGCTTTAATATGGGCCTGAAAGCATTTATGAATAGAAGTAATTCAGATTATGTATGGATTATGGACGATGATACTATTCCTAGTTTTAGTGCGTTGGAAAATCTGATGAAAAAAAGAAAGGTTTCTTCTAAACTAGGTTTTTTATGTAGTAATGTTCGTTGGCAAGATAAAAGTGTTGCCGTCATGAATATTCCTACCCCATCAAAAAATTGGAATGAATTTTCTGAGCATGGTGTGACAAAAGTTGATTCTGCATCTTTTGTTTCCATAATGTTTCCCCGCAAAGTTGTGGAAAAAGTTGGTTATCCGATATCTGACTTTTTTATTTGGGGTGATGATATGGAATATACGCTTAGAATTACTCAGGATTATGATTTTGAAGGATTTATGGTAAATGATTCTTTAGTAGAGCATAAAATTAAACAAAATATTGCTACAGATTTGGTGAAAGAAGAAAATATAAATCGAATAAAGAGATATTATCTTGCACAACGTAATACAATATTTTATTTAAAGAAACATACTAATAAAAAAGAGGTATTTAAGGCTACTATAAGACAAGGAATTAAGATTCCAGTACAAGCATTGTTAAAATCCAAAAATCACAAGTTTTATAGAGCATGGATTTCGATTAAAGGAACAATAGCTGGTGTATTTTTTAATCCAAAAATAGAGAAAGAAAAATATATTAATAAATAATAATCCTACTTAAATATAATATGCTTAGGTAAAATGAGGGACAAGTAATATATAAAATGAAAAAACAAACCTATAGTAATATCTGCGCCTATTTGATTGCTGTGGTTATCATGGTAAATTGTAGAAGTGTTTGGCTTAGTAATCCAGCATGGACTTCCGTATTAAATATGGGATTGTATTTGATACTGGTGTGTGGCTCGATTTGTCTTCTTTTAATCAATTTTGATAGTATAAATAATTTGAAGAGTACTATATTAGTTAGTTTATTTGTCTTTCTTTATTTTTTTGTTTATTTACTTTTTAATTCTGTAAATTTAAAGAATAATTTACTGTTATTAATTGTTTTAATTTTATTCTTATGGATAGTACAAATTAAAGGAAGAAAATTACCAATTATTCTTGAAGCCTACAGCAATGTAATTATTGTAATTGCAGTTATTTCAATTTTAATGTGGCTAACTTGTTCTTTACTTAAATTAATGTCTCCTAGTGGATACGTACAGTTCAATTGGACTTCAACTGAAGGAATATATAAATTGATCCCCACTTATAAAAATATCTATTTTGAAACTCAAGATATAACTTTGCCTGTTGTTGGAAATATAATTAGAAATACGGCAATTTTTACTGAAGCACCTATGGCTTCTTTAAACTTTTGCTTAGCATTTCTTATAAAGATAGTTATGAGGGCTAAAACTAAAACAACAATCTGGTTAATTATTGCTATTTTAACTACTTTTTCGACTACTGGATATATCCTATTGATTCTGACATTCTTTCTGAAATGGCTTGAAACAAATAAAAATCAATTTATCTATAAGCTACTATTCATGGTACCAGTATTGATTATTGCAATTATTGGAATTAATTTGTTGATTGGACAGAGAGCAACATATGGTACTCAATCAACCAGCTTAAGGTTAGATGATTATAAAGTGGGATTAACAACATTTTTACAACATCCATTATTTGGCGCTGGTTTAGGAAATAGCATGGCGTTGACAGAAAATATGGCTAGTTGGCGTTGGCGTATTTCTATGATTGGTTTTAGTAATTCAATTGCTGAAGTATTAGCTCAAGGAGGAATATATGTTAGCATTGCATATATGTATGCTTTTATAAGGGGATTATATTTAACGATTAAATTTAAATCACTAAATAATTTTATTTTAATATTGGGAACTTTTTATTTATTTTGTACTACTATATTTAGTTATCAATATATTTTATTGCTGTTATTAGTTTTATTTGCTAAATTTGAAATATATTTAAAAATTAAAGATAAATGAAAATGAATTAGATTAAGGAATAGAATAATAATGAAAAATACATATTTAGTAGTTGGATCAGGACTATTTGGTGCGGTATTTGCTCATGAAGCAGCTAAACGCGGTCATAAAGTTACTGTAATTGAACAAAGAGATCATTTGGCAGGAAATATTTATACTAAGGAAGTTGATGGAATTCAAGTTCATCAATACGGTGCACATATTTTCCATACGTCAAATAAAGAGGTATGGGATTATGTACAACAATTTGCCGAATTTAATCGTTATACTAACAGTCCAGTAGCAAATTATTATGGTAAAATGTACAATTTACCATTTAACATGAATACTTTTAGTGAAATGTGGGGGGTAAGAACACCACAAGAAGCTATGGATAAAATTAATGAGCAACGTCAAGAGATGGCCGGGAAAGAGCCTCAAAATCTTGAAGAACAAGCTATTTCATTAATTGGACGTGATATCTACGAAAAATTAATCAAGGGATATACAGAAAAGCAATGGGGCAGAAAAGCTACAGAATTACCTGCATTTATCATTAAGAGACTCCCAGTTCGCTTAACTTATGATAATAATTATTTCAATGACGATTATCAAGGTATTCCTAAAGGTGGATATACGCAAATTGTCGAAAAAATGCTTAATAATGAGAATATTGAAGTCAAATTAAATACCGATTTCTTTGATAAAAAGGATGAATATTTAAAGAGCCTTGATAAGATTGTTTACACTGGCATGATTGATAAATTCTTCGATTATAAGTTAGGCGAACTAGAATATCGTTCACTTCGTTTTGAAACTGAAGAAAAAGATATAGGTAATTGTCAAGGTAATGCAGTAATTAACTATACTGATGCTGAAACGCCATATACTCGTGTAATTGAGCATAAGCATTTTGAATTTGGTAAGGGTGATAAGAATAAGACTATTATTACTCGTGAATATCCTGCTGACTGGAAACGTGGAGATGAACCATATTATCCAGTTAACAATGAAAGAAATAACACTTTGTATGCACAATACAGAGATTTAGCAGAAAAAGAAAACGATAAAATTATTTTTGGCGGTCGTTTAGGCCAATACAAATACTACAATATGGATCAAGTAATTGCAGCAGCTTTAGAATCTGTAAAAAATGAGTTTGGTGAATAATTTTTATGAAGGTCATTAAAAATTACCTTTACAATGTTGGATATCAAGTATTAGCGATAATTGTACCGTTAATTACATCAGCGTACGTTAGTCGTGTTTTGCGTCCAGAAGGTGTTGGTGCAAATTCTTTTACTAATTCCATAATTCAATATTTCATTTTATTTGCAAATATGGGTATTGGATATTATGGAAATAGACAAATTGCTTATGTTAGAGAAAATAAGGATCAAATGTCAAAAACTTTTTGGGAAATCCAAATAGTCAAGACAATTATGACTCTTTATGCTTTTGTAGCATTTGAAATTTTTATGATCTTTTATACTCGTCAGCCAGAGTATATGTGGGCTCAATCGCTCAATTTGATTGCAATTGCTTTTGATATTTCATGGTTTTATGAAGGTATAGAAGATTTTAAAGTTACGGTTTTGAAAAACTCATTGGTAAAAGTATTATCAATGCTTGCTATTTTTGTCTTTATAAAAGGGCCGAATGATGTAACATTGTATATTATTGTGCTTGCTCTATCAACTTTAATTGGTAATTTAACGTTATGGCCAAACATAAGACGTGATCTTAACAAGATTTCTTTTAATTTCTTAAATCCATGGCAGCACTTTTTACCAATGGCAGAATTGTTCATTCCGCAAATAGCAACTCAGGTTTATGTTCAGCTTAATAAAACTATGTTGGGTGTAATGGTTAGTGAAACTGCATCTGGGTACTATCAGTATTCTGATAACTTAGTAAAATTAATTCTGGCGTTAGTTACAGCAACCGGTACTGTTATGTTGCCACATGTGGCTAATGCAGTTTCACATGGTGATATGCATAAAGTCAATAAAATGTTGTATAAGTCATTTAACTTTGTTTCTGCGGTTTCCTATCCTATGATGTTTGGATTAGCAGCTATTTCATTAACTTTGGCACCTAAATATTATGGTCCGGGATATGGTCCTGTTGGTCTTGCGATGATGATTGAATCTATAGTAATTTTAATCATTGCATGGAGTAATGTGTTGGGTGTGCAGTATTTATTACCTATACATAAACAAAAACAATTTACGTGGTCGGTTACATTAGGAGCTATTGTTAATTTGATTTTAAATATACCATTTATACGAATTTGGGGATTAAATGGTGCTATGTGGTCGACTGTATTATCTGAAATTTCTGTCACGTTGTATCAATTGTGGGCAGTAAGACATCTACTTAATTTTAAAGAATTATTTGCCGATTCTTGGAAGTACTTTACTGCGGGACTTGTAATGTTTGTACCAGTGTTTTGGATGAATACACATTTAAGTAATTCCTGGGTGATGATGGGAATAGAGATAATAGTCGGGATATTAGTTTATGGAGGTATGATTTTAGTCTTACGAGCATCAATTATTAGAGAAGCTGGAGGATTACTAAAGAAAAAACACATAAGTAATAAGTAAAATACACAGTAACGTCTCTCATGATAGTTATTCCTTTGATTGGTTAGTATACATAATTTTAAATCTTTTAGAAATGGGATTAAAAGTATCAAAGAAATAATTATATTAGGTAGCATTGAATTAAATGTTTAAAAGAGGTAAAATGATCGTACCGAGTCAATATATAGACTGCTTATCAAATAGATATGCAGTAAGTAGAAAGGGAATTAAACAGATATAAAATAACTGTTTAATTCTTTTTCTTTTATGAAATTTGGTTTGTCTTCCTTATTTGATCCAATTTTCTTTAAGTTTGATTCTATTAATAAGTATTTAAATTTATTGTAATCGTAAGCAGTTTGATTAAAAATCAATAATGTTTTATTTGCTTATATTTTGAGTGAGCCGAGTAAATAAGCTGATAGTTACTGAATGACTACAGTAATAAATTGTATATTCGAAGTATAATGACTAAAATGCGGGTAAAAACTAAATGAGTTTAATTAAGTAGATTTTATGAAGCTTGTCAATGAGATACTTTTAAAATAATAGTAAAAATAATATATGTGTCCTAAATATTAAAATAAATTGTAATAGAAGCTTTGTTAGAGAATATAATACAATTTTTGATAAACTTAATTGAACTTAACTTAAGAGCTAAGTTATGCTCGTTTTTCTTTATGCATAACTGTCTATAGAATATTGTAGATATCCGTAGACCAGGAAAATATAAAATCAAAATAAAAAGCAAATTTGGTTTTTAAGCCAAATTTGCTTTTTTATAGAGGAGTTGGAAAGCTTATTAATGTAATTCTATTTTCTCCTCACATCTAATATTGTATCATGTACTGTTTTGATATTAGAGGTAAAATAATCAATATCTGCTTTTATTTATATTATATAACTATGTTGTGATGAAATTAGGCATAACGGAGAAGGATTGAAGTCAAGATCTTGGTCCATAATTTATTAATAATAATTTCAATGCCAAGTTTGATGGCTGAAGAATATGTGTCTTGATCTAAAGTAGTCCAGAAGACTCCCACATTAATAGGAGAATTCGTAATCTTGGAGAAAGATGCATAACAATTCCTTTCGTCTTTATAATAACATGAAGATGCATGACATTACTGAGTAGTTATAATTCATCTCAGTGTTTATCTGTCATGAATAATAAGATCTTTTTGTACAGTACCCACTGGTTAGGAACGCTACTCTCCGTTGCCAGTGGGTATCTTCATTTATAGAGGTAAGTATGAATATTGATGAATAGTTTAAAGATCCAAAAGTAATGGAAAAGAGCAAAAGAAGTTATGCCCATTTTGATATTCGAACTAATTTAACTAAATGCAGGAAATACATTACTAGTCCAAAAAATATAGAGCAACATGTTTTTTACCCATTTATAAAATACGACCTTAAATATCATAAGTACAATAAGGTGGAAGGTAGGAAATGTAAGAACCGTACTATTTGTTATGCAGCACACATTGATAGCTGCATTTTTCAGTATTACAGTTTCTTAATTAATGAAAAATATAATTCTCGTTTAAAACAAGACCATATTAATAAAGTTCCGATTGCCTACCGAACGAATTTACATACGAACACCATTGCCGAATTTAACAAGCTGTATCAGTTTATGATTCAATACTCTTCTTCGTATATCATGATTGGCGATTTTAC
>JAEDHQ010000064.1 GCA_016296945.1 Bacilli bacterium
TCTCTCTTTTTTTATGCTCTAACAGGCAAAATCAATTGAATTAAATTCTTATCTTTTTCACTTGTAACTGTAAATGGTTTGATTTCACCTGTAAAGTTTACCATAACTTCATTATCATCAAATGATCTGAGTGCTTCTGAAAAATATTTTGAACTAAAAGCTATTTGCATAGGACTATTGATTGTAGATTCTATTGCTGTAACATCTTCTTTAGCAGCTCCTAACTCATTAGATATTGAAGCAAATTCAACACTGCCATTATCAGTAATAGATAATTTTATAATATTAGAAAGTTCATTATTAACAAAAATTGATACTCTATCAATAACTGAAATCAATTCATCTTTATTAAATTTTAATACATTTAAATATTTAGAAGGGATTAATGAATCAATTTTTGGGAAAACTCCTTCAATTAGTCTTGATTGGAATAAAATATTACTAAATTTAAATAATATTTTTGATGAAGAACAATGAATTTGAATAATTTCATCGTTTTCTTCTAGTATTTTACTAAGTTCGTCGAAACTTTTACCCGGAATCACTATATTTATTTCAGGAAAAGAATAATTGAATTCGATTTTTTTTCTTGCTAATCTATAACTATCTGTGGCCGTTACTTCAATAACGTTATCTTTTGCTTTTAAAGAAACTCCAGTTAAAACTACACGAGATTCATTATTAGATATTGCAAAAACTGTTTTTTTGATTATTTGTTTTAAATTAATTGCATCTAACGTAAAATTAATATCTGAATTATTAAAAGAAATCATCGGGAAACTTTCTAATTGTAAACAATTCAATGTAAAAACACTCTTCCCAGCTAATATTTTAACAGTATTTTCATCGAAACTTATAATATCAACATCAGTGCTTGATAATTTCTTAACGATTTCTATTAAATACTTGCCTTGTAATAAAAATTCTCCTTCTTCAATTACATTAAACTTATCATTTATTGTTGCTTGAATAGAAATTTCATTGTTACTTGCAGTTAAAACGATTTTCTTTTTAGTTACATTGAATAAAATTCCAGTCAAACCAGGCATTTGAATCTTATTAGATAAAGCTCTACTTACTTGTAGTAGATTTTGAGATAACACTTCTCGGTTAATTGTAAAGTTCATAATTTCTCCTTTTTATTTTATATAAATATATATTATTATTAAGACTGTTGATAAGTTGATAACTTTTATTTAGTTATCTTTTTTATTAAAATTTCGTAGTCATTTTTTGTCATATTATCTTTTTTTATCAATTCTGCTATCTTGTCTATTCCATGTGTGACAGTAGCATGATCTCTAGAACCTAAATTATCCCCAATTGTTTGTAAAGGAAAATTAAAGTTTGTTCTTAGGATATACATTAGCATTTGTCTTACATAAGTAATCTTTTGTTTTCTTGATGAAGATAAAAGATCAGCTGCAGTTATTGAATAATAAGAACAAATGATATTAATTATATCTTCGATTGTAGTTTTTACGCTATCCTTTTTATCATAACCTTTAGGAATAAGATTTTCTAAAGCAATATATAGGTTTTCTTTAGTAAAAGGACAATTCATACAAACGCAATAATTAATAAAAGTTCTTAATGCACCTTCTAAATCACGGATATTGTTTGGAAAACAACGAGCTATTATCAAAAGTAACTCATCAGGTACATCAGACGGATCCTCAATAATGAAAGATAATTTATTTTTTAATATATTAAGCAATAAAAGCTCATCAGGTTGTTTAATATCAACTGAAATCCCCCAACTAAAACGTGATTGTAACCTTGACATAATGTTTTTCAAACTATTAGCAGGACGATCAGATGTTAAAACAATTTGTTTGTTTTGAGATACTAAATGCTCGAAGATTTTGAAAAATTCTTCTTGAGTAGCTTTCTTACCTTCAAAAAATTGGATATCATCAACTAATAAAGCGTCTGCATTGTTATATTTACGATAAAATTCTTCTATTTTTTCACGACCATTTTTGTTAGAGGTTGCTAAAAAGTAATCTTCAGCAAATTTTTGACTACTTGTATAAACAACATTGGCATTAATATTGTTATCAAGGATATAATTACCAATAGATGTCATTAAATGTGTCTTACCCAAACCAACATCACCGAAAATATATAGAGGATTACAAATTAGTGGTCCATTTTCCGCAACCTTAGAAGCTGTAATATAAGCATAGCGATTACTTTCTCCAACAACAAAGTTCTCAAATCTATATAATGTTGATAAATTTCTACCTAAATTTTTGAAATCTCCATCAACAATCATTTTAGCTGATTCTTTTGGTTTATCTTCTTCTGCATCTTTCTTTGTGATGAATTTGAAACCAACATTTGAATCAAATGAATTTTTCGCAATGTCACGAATCTTTCTAACGTAGAATTGATCGATTCTAAATTTAATTAATGGAGTAGGAACGATGATATAGAGATAATTATTTTCAAATTTATGAATATCATTACAATCTTTAAAGATTTCTTTAAAAGTGTTATCTCCTAGTTCGTCGTTCAAAACTTTTAATATATCATTCCATAATTTTTGATAATTATCCATAAAATCACCTCTACTAATATATAATACCATAAAATGACAAATTAATAAATAAGAAAATGAAAAAAGTTTATCAACATATCAACATGTGGATAAAAAGATGATAAAAAATGTAAAAAAATATCATATATATAATATAGAAAGAGCATAATAAAAAAATGTTGGAAAATGAAGGAATAAAATAGATATTGAAAAAAATGGGGAAATATTATATAATATATAGTAGTTATGTAAAATAAGGAGAATGAATATGGCAAAAAACAATCAAACAACACTAAGTAAGATAATTTCATTTCCAGAAAAGGTTAATAATATATTTTTATTTCTTATCGTCGTTTTATTTTTTGGAATTGTTGTTTTGTTAGATGCGTGCGTGTTATTACCTAAAGATTATAATGTAGAACCTAATTACGAGGAGGAGTTATATTCTGAATGGGTGAATACACATGTTAGATTTTTCAACAGTTATGTTTTGAACGAAGACACTGGAGAAATTAGTATGAACTATCGTATTCAAGGAGCATACTATGGTAAAACAAATTCGAATGGTTTTATCGATTATCGTCCAATCGTTACATTTGTAACTAATAAAGGAGAAGTAATTTACGCAGGTAAAGATATATTAAATACTTCAAGTACTACTCTTACTACAGAATACTACACAAGTAACACTAGCATTAGTAATAAAGATATCACGAAAGTATATTTAAAATTCGAATATACAAGATACGAAGATGGAAAAAGAACTAAAGAAGAGTATTTAACTTTAAAAGAAGATATTTTAGATCTTTCTAAAAAAGAAATCAAGATGGATGTATGTAATACATTTTTAGATGTAAGTGATGTTATTAGTACTTTTGATATTAGAACTAAAAAAGAAACTTCTCAAGTTACTTTCGTTAGTAGTATTAATTTGAATGCAAGTAATAAAGAAAATTATCATGTTGATTTACAAATTTTTGGAATTGATGATGAAAATAAAGCCTATGATTTAATGGGATATTACAATATGCAAAATTGTAAATCTTCATACTTTACACATGAAACACAAGTAACTAACGCGATTAACCTTGAATATATAATTGTTAAGTGTAGAGTCGTTAATGAAGTATATGGAGAAAGAATTGTTTATTTGAAAAAAACTTATTCAGATTTGACAGCTGCATAAAAAAATTAATATTGACAAAAGACAAAAAGTATAGTATAATATCTTAGCAAACTTAAATAGGAGGTGCTCCAGATGAAACAAATTGGTACTTATCAACCAAACAAACGTAAACATAGTGTAACACATGGTTTCCGTGCTCGTATGGCTACAGCAAATGGAAGAAACGTAATTGCTCGTAGACGTAGAAAAGGCAGAAAACAATTAACTGCATAAATTTAGAATACTTAGACCACTCATGTCATTCATAAACAGGTGGTCTTTTTATTTTGAGGTGGATAATGAATAAACAATATTCTTTAAAGAAAAATTATGACATCCAAAAAATATTTTTAAAAAAACAAAGTGTCGGAAATAGTTTTTTCGCAATATATTATGATTTTCATAATGATATAGAAGTTGCTATATCGATTTCAAAAAAATTAGGAAAAGCACACGAAAGAAACTATAATAAAAGAGTGGTAAGAGAAATACTAAGAAAGAATATGACTCTTTTGGAAAATAAACATATGTTAATCGTAATCAAAGAAAAAAGTTTAAAATTAGTATATGAAGAAAAAGAAAGAGAAATAATAAAATTATTAAAAAGAATAAGGTGAACAAATGAAAAATGAATTAAAAAATTATGTATTAGTAGGCATCATAGTTTTAGTAGTAGCTTTAGGAATGGGATGCGGAACATCAACTTACACAATTGAAGGTTATGATGAAGCAATCTTCTTTCCTATCGTAAAAGGAATGTATGGTGAAGGTGGAAGTCTTGATTGGTTAGTTTATCCAATGGCTTGGTTAATGTATTTTATTGCATTTTTTGTTGCTAACAAAAATTTCGCATTGACAATATTAATTGCAACAGTATTAATTAGATCTATTGCATGGCCGATTTATGGTAAAACTAATGATATGACAGTTAAAATGCAATTATTAGCTCCAGAACAAGCAAAGATTCAAGCACGTTATGCTAATAAGACTGATAAAGAAAGCCAACAAAGAATGAGTATGGAAATGATGCAATTATATAAGAAATATAAAGTATCATTTGCCGGATGCTTAATGCCTTTTATTCAAATGCCAATCTTCTTAGCTTTTTATGAAACATTAAGAAGAATTCCTTACTCATCAGTAAACTTTTTTAACACTTATGGAAATGTATTATTAGATAAAAAAGGCAATTCCATGCCGCCAATTGATACAAGTAAATTTATAATTAATGTAGATGAATTAAATACAAATCTTTTAGGAATAGATTTAATGTCAAAAGCGGGTTCTGAATGGAATTGGCAAAGATGGGGAGTTTATATTATAGCGGCATTAGTTGCGATTACCCAAATAGGAACTCAATTACTTTCTCAACATAGAACAAATAAACAAAAGAAAGAAATGACAAGTGATATCCCTGAATATCGTAAACCAGCTCAAAGCGATCAACAAAAACAAACAGAAACAATGATGAAAGTAATGTTATATACAATGCCAGTAATGATGGTAATCTTCATTATTGGTTCACCTGCCGCTTTAGGTTGGTATTGGTTAGTTGGTAATCTATATACTGCTATTCAATCTTTAATTAGTTATAAACTAAGTGCTAAGAAAATGGAAAAATTAAGAGAAAAATATAGTAACGAAAATAAACATTATAATTGGGGTTAGAAAAATGGGAAAAATATTTGAAGTTAAAAATTTAGAAGATGCAAAAAAAATTGCAATAGAAGAATTTGAATTGCCTGAAAAAGATTTAAAATTCGAAGTTTTAAAAGAAACTAAAGGTTTTTTAGGAATTGGATCTAAAATAGAAGTTGAAGTATCAGTTACAACAGATGGAATTGAAGAAGGAAAGAAATATATTAAAGCTATTTTAGATTACAATGGAGCTGAAGGATTTATTGAAAAGAAAGTAAGAGGGAACAATGTAGAATTTAACATTGATGCCGGTGATTTTAATGGTTATTTAATTGGAAAAAATTCTCGAAATTTAATTGCTCTTCAAACTCTTGTTTCTACAATTGTTAATAGATATTATAGCAAAGAAGATAAAAAAGCAGTTTTAGTTGATGTTGGCGGATACAAGAAACGTCGTGAGAAAAACTTAGAATCTATGGCAGTAGATTGGGGAAAACAAGTTGCAAGATCTAAACAAGCAATTACAATAACTGATTTAAACGCTTATGAAAGAAAAATTATTCACAATAAATTATCAACATGGAAAGATGTACAAACTCATTCTGAAGGCGATGGCTCTGATCGAGTTTTAATTATCGAACCAAAACAATAAAAAAAGTTGCCCAACGGCAACTTTTAATTTATTATTGTTGTGATTTAATATATTCAATAAAAGGGTTGATATTTTTGTTAACTTTGAATTCTTCTAAAAGTTCAAAATAACGTTCTCTATCATTATAGTTGATGATAATAGGTTTTAATCCGTTTTTAATTAACATATAATTTAAAACGATACGTGCTAAACGTCCATTACCATCTAGAAATGGGTGAATTTTCATTAATTGTAAATGGCTAAAAGCAATATTGTAGTAAACATCGTTATTTTCATTGTTGATTTCATCAAAATACTTTTTCATACGATCATATACTTTGATAAAACTTGGTGGTGTATGATTAGAACCTCGAATAGAAATATCAACATTTCTATATAAGCCACCTTTTGCAAAACTATTAACGACTTTTTCATGTAAATCTTTTAAGTCATTTTCATTGAAAGGATCCTCTTTAGTAGTAAGAGTTAGAGCATATAAAAAACCATCAAGATAATTGTTTACTAAAGAAACAACTCTTGGGTTTAACCCTTCAACAGCGCCATCTAAAATGCTTTGTACATCTTCAGGAGTTACAATAGCGGTATCTAAAGAAATAGAATTTGAAATGAAGTCAACAAGGAAATCATTTGAAATTGAAGCGAATTGAAGAGTGTTTAAAGTGTTAATTTTATCCATAATAATTACCCCCTTTAAAACATCGGATAACTTATTATAACATAAATAAATAAAATGTAAATGAAAAAAACAAACATATTAACATTTTTATAATATCGTGTTATAATATGGCAAGGTGATTAGTTGAATGAAATACTATATATCTAAATATAAGAGGAGAATATATGCAATAAGAACAGCAATCTGGTTTTTATTTTTAGTGTTTGTTTACGCTGTTATTTTTTTAGGGAATGGTCTAATCGAAAAGGGACCAGTTAATAATGAAATAGATGATTTTAAAGCAAGAGCTGTTTTTGAAAAAACAACAATTCTCCAAGGACAAACTGTTACATATTATAAAGTTACTAAGAAATATGATTATGAAGATACTGAGCGTTTTATCTATGATACAAATAGATATCAAGATTGTTATATTGGTTCTATGACGGACATTATTTTAACTTCAAGAAATCCATTGCGTAAGAACGGTAATGCGATTGTGCGTGATATTTCAGGCTTTTTCGCAAAAAATTTTTTTATTGGACACGCTACAATTAATATTAAAGATGATGGATCAGAATTAATTGAAGCGGTAGGTAACGATTCAAGCAATAACGGTGTACGTATTTCTAAAAATTCATGGATTGAAACAGAGGTTAGATATGGTAATGACGCTCAAATAATTATCGGGTTAAGATTAAAAAACACAACAAAAGAAAGTCGTGACAAGATTACTAATGATTTAATTAGTTTAGTTGGACATCAATATAATTTTCTTTTACCCTTTTATAGTAAAGATAAATATTATTGTACTGATTTAATATCAAGAGTATTAAAAAGAAACGGAATAAAGACTAATTATGATAGTTTTTATACAACAGGTAACGATCTAATTGTTTCTAATCAAACATATATTATATTTTTATGTGAAAGAGTTGAAGAGGGTTATTTTAATATATATTATTTAAGTGAGGATTAAAATAATGAATACAATTGTGGCATTATCAACAGCATTAGGACAAGGCGCTATTTCTATTGTAAGAATGAGTGGAGATGAAGCTATTCAAATAGCTAATAAAGTATTTGTAGGGAAAGACTTAGAAGAAGTTAAATCACACACTATTAATTATGGTAAAATAGTATACAATAACGAATACATTGATGAAGTGTTAGTATCTGTTTTTAAAGCTCCTAGAACATATACTAAAGAGGATGTAGTAGAAATAAATTGTCATGGTAGCATGTATGTTGCGGATAAGATTATGGAAATATTGATAGAAAATGGAGCAAGAATTGCCAATCCAGGTGAATTTACAAAACGGGCATTTTTAAATGGAAGAATTGATTTAACGCAAGCGGAAGCCGTTATGGATGTAATTAATTCGCAAACTGAAAATAGCTTAAAATGTGCAAACATCGCCATGCAAGGAGAAGTTTTTAGATTAATTTCTAAATATCGTGAAAAATTACTTAACTGTATTGCGAAAATTGAAGTTAACATTGATTATCCAGAATATGAAGATGAACAAGTAATAACTAATGAATATTTACAACCTATTTTAATTGATTTAGAAAAAGAGTTAGAAGACATCTTAGAAAAAGCTAAAATGACCAAATTTATTAAAGAAGGAATTAAAACAGCAATCATAGGTCAACCGAACGTAGGTAAATCAAGTATGCTTAATGCGCTACTTCGAGAAGATAAGGCGATTGTAACTAATATTGCGGGAACAACACGCGATATCGTTGAGGGAAAAATAAATGTGGGTGGTTTACTTTTAAATTTAATTGATACTGCTGGAGTAAGAGAAACAATCGATGAAGTTGAAAAAATAGGGGTTGAGAAAACAAGACAAGTTTTAAGTGATGCTGAATTAATAATTTTGATTTTAGATAATAACAAAGAATTAAATGATATTGATAGAGAGTTACTTGAATTAACTAAGGATAAAACTAGAATCGTTGTTATCAATAAAAAGGACTTAGAAAAAAAGAATTTTTATGATGGAGAAGCGATTGAAGTATCCTTATTAGACAAGGAAACGCCAGAGATAATTGAAAAAGAAATTAAAAGGAAATGTAATTATTCAAAGATTAATAATCTAGATGCAACATATATTGGTAATGCACGTCAAGTATCAAAAATAAAAGAGGCATTAAATTCAATTAAGGATGCATTAAAGGGAATTGATGAAGGAATGCCTGTTGATATGATCAATGTTGATATAACAAACGCATGGAATAGTTTAGGCGAATTAATTGGGCAAGGAAATCCAGAAGAATTGATTAATAACTTATTTACAAATTTCTGTTTAGGTAAATAAAAAACGCGATAAGCCAATCGCGTTTTTTTAATATACCTTATCAAACAATCCAGTGAATTGTTTGGGAAGGTAGTAAAACCACCCGC
>JAEDHQ010000065.1 GCA_016296945.1 Bacilli bacterium
TTAATGCCGACCAAATGGTAGAACAGTTAGAAGAACAAAACGAAATTGATGGGGCAATGTTCAAGATTAAAGATGATCCACGTGTCACTAAAATTGGACATGTTATCAGAAAGTATAGTTTAGATGAATTACCGCAACTCTGGAATGTGTTAAAAGGTGATATGTCTTTGGTTGGACCTCGTCCACCTCTACCAATGGAAGTAGAAGATTATACACCGTATGACAAGTTACGTTTAATCGTTACACCGGGTTGTACTGGCCTGTGGCAAGTAACTAAGCGTAATGATGCAGATTTTGATGAAATGGTAGAATTAGATCTTGAATATATCAATAATAGTAGTTTATGGTTTGATTTTAAGATTTTGCTCAAAACTGTCGGTGTTGTTATTCATCCGAATAGTGCATATTAATTAAGTCTGGATAGAATGATGAAGAAAAAATAATCATAGTTGTCCAATCGCTAAGTGGTGGAGGTACAGAAGTTGCATTAACCGAATTTATTAATCATTTAGCTATTGATAAGTTTGATGTGACATTATTACTTGTAGATAAAAATACTGACTTCATTGATAGAATAAAAAGAGATATAAAAATACATTATTTGGCCTTTGATAATAATATCTATCATAACTTAGTATCAATGAATGCATTAGAAGGAAAAGTTATAAAAAAAGCATTATTGAACAAAAAAATAAAGATCTATGATAAGATATTACCTCATGTAAATTCATCTATGTTTAAGTTTAGATATGATTTGGCCGTTGATTTTTATGGCTATGGGTCTTTTACTACTGCTATAGTAGCAAAAAAATAAAAACTCTAAAAAAAGCTACATAGATTCAAAATGCCATGGATTAAAAATGTTGAGGATTATCTTCGTGACTATGATAAAGTCTTTTGTGTTTCTAAAACAATAAAAAGTGTATTTGATAATTTATATCCACAGTTTAATAGGAAAAGCGAAGTATTTTATAATTTTGTGGATATAAATAATATTCTCTTTAAATCACAGGAGTTTATTCCGATCGAATTTGATAAAAAAGAATATAATATTGTTTCGGTTGGGAGATTAACTGAGCAAAAGGGCTTCGATATTGTCCTTAAAGCAGCCTATATTCTGAAAAAGAAAGATTTTAAATTTAAATGGTTTGTCATAGGTGATGGTAAAGACAAAAAGAAGTTAAATAAGCAACTTCGTAAATTAAAATTAGAAGATAGTTTTTTCTTTTTAGGAAAAAAAGCTAACCCTTATCCATACGTCAAAAATGCAGATCTATTTGTTCTACCATCTAGACACGAGGGCTATGGCCTTGCAACTTTAGAAGCTAGAATTTTAAAGAAGATGGTCATAGTTTCAGATTTGCCGGTTAGTAGAGAGCAAATCTAGAACGAGAAGAATGGACTTATGTGTAAGCTTAATGAGTTAGATTTAAGTAATTGTATTATGAAAGCATATTATAATGAAAGTCTGCGGAAAAAAATAAAATCAAACTTAAATAAAGAAGAGATTAATTTTGATAGCGAAATCCAAAAATTGGAGCAGTTATTAGAAAAGAAGGAGTAATATTTGTGAAAGTCTTAATGATTAATACTGTAAATTTAGAAAAAAATGGAGTCACTACTTTTATTCTAAATAGTTGTAAATCCTTAAGAAAAGAACATGTTGATATAGACATAGCTGCTACCAACACTGTATCTACAGATATAAACAATTTTTTAAAAGAAAATCATATATCGTATATAAAATTACCTGATAGAAAAAAATCTCAAATTAAATATGTTCATTTTTTAGTTAAAATTTTAAAACAAAATAATTACGATGTTGTACATATTCATGGAAATAGTACTACAATGTCGATTGAATTGTTGGCCGCAAAAATAGCAAATATTCCTGTTAGGGTGGCACACAGTCATAATACTATTACGGAACATCCACTTATTAATAAGATATTAAGGCCTTTTTTTAATATTTTAGTCAATGGAAGAGTAGCTTGTAATAAAGAAGCCGGGAAATGGCTATTTAAGAATAAAACTTTTCTTGTAATAAAAAATGGTATATTTTTTGATAAATATACATTTAATTTAACAAAAAGAGAAAATTTCAGGCAAAAATTCAATTTAAAAAAAACAGATATTTTATTAGGACATGTGGGACTCTTTAATTATCAAAAAAATCAGGAATTTTTAATAGATTTAATAAAGCAACTAGATGAGAAATATAAATTAGTGTTGATAGGTGAAGGTAATTTATATAATGAGTTTCTTCAGACTGTTAAGGATAAAAAATTAGAGAAACGAATTATGACCATTGGAGCAGTGTCTAATGTACCAGATTATCTTGCGGCAATGGATATTTTTGTATTGCCGTCGCGTTTTGAAGGACAACCTTTTGTTATTATTGAGGCACTTGCATCTGGATTGCCGTGTATTATATCAGCTAAAGTACCCAAAGAAATTGATATAACAGGTAATTGTAATTTTGTTCCTTTAGAGATAAATGATTGGGTGTCATCAGTGAGAAATACAAAAATAGATGATAGATCCTTAAGAAGTATCGATAATCAAAAGAAGTTGAAACAAAAGGGATATGACGCAAGTGAAAGTGGTCACATTTTAAAAGATTATTATGGGAGTTTATACTATAAGGAGTAGAATTTGAAAATTTTATTTACTTGTTCTTCAGGCGGACATTTAACCGAGTTATTACAATTAAAGAAAATAATTATTCAAAATAAATCTTACTTGTTAACAGAAACAAATCAATTACATAATAATCTGTTTGAAAAAGTTTTCAAGGTACAGCAAATTAATAGAAAAGAAAAGCATTTTCTTTTCTATTTTGTAAAATTATTTTTAAAATCTAGAAAAATATATAATGATGTTAATCCAGAAGTCATTATTTCGACGGGGGCTCTCGTGACAGTGCCAATTTGCATTCTTGCAAAACTACATCATAAAAAAATTATCTATATTGAATCATTTGCTAGAATTTATAATCCGTCTTTAACGGGAAAAATAATGTATAAAGTTGCTGATGAATTTATTGTACAATGGCCTGAATTATTAAAATATTATCCAAAAGCTAAATACTTTGGAGGTATTTTTTAATTATGATATTTATTACAGTAGGCACGCAAAAATTTCAATTTAATAGATTACTTAAAACGATAGATAATCTTATAGAAAATAAAGATATTGTTGATAAGGTGATTTGCCAGGCTGGGTACTCAACATATTCTCCCCAAAATTATAAAACGATAAAATTTATGTCTCAGAGTGAGTACAATCAAAATATAAAAAATTGTGAATTATTAATAACACATGCAGGTGTTGGGACGATCTTAGAAGCAAAAAAAAATAATAAGACTGTAATAGTAGTTCCAAGATTAAAAAAATATAATGAACATGTAGATGATCACCAACAACAAATTGCCTATGGGTTTTCTAAAAAAGAAATTGTATTAGAAAGTGATTGCTCGAATTTAAAAAGTGTACTTGATAAAGCACAAGAAATACGATTGAAAGAATATAAATTTAATAACAAAGTTTTTATTCATAAATTAAATGATATTTTAGATGGCATGGAGTAGAGCAATTTTTATGGTGTAAGAGGGCATTGTTAAGTCACATTCTGTTCATAAATAATCTCAAAGTATACAAGGAGTGTTTTTGTGTTACCATTAGTTTCAATAATTGTACCTGTCTATAATGTAGAAAAATATTTAATAGAATGTTTAAATTCGTTAGTTAATCAAACGTATTCAAATATAGAAATTTTACTGATTGATGACGGCTCTAAAGATTCAAGTGGAGAAATCTGTGATGATTTTGCAGCTAAGTATAAAAATGTATATTCTTATCATAAAAAAAATTCTGGATTAGGTTTAACAAGAAATTATGGTATGAGTTTGATAAAGGGTGAGTACGTTACATTTGTAGATAGTGATGATTATTTGGATAAAGACGCGATTTCTTGTTTAGTTGCTGGTTTAGATAAAGGTAAAAATGATACAGTCATTGGTGGATTTACAAAAGTCAGCGATACTGGAAAAAAATTATATGTAGAAAAGTATTCTTCGCAAATATTTGCTGAGAAAGATATTTATACAAAATTACTTGTTAAAATGTTGGGTAGCAGTCCCAATAATCATGATTCGATTAGACCTTCAGTCTGGAATACATTATATTCTGTTAATATAATTAAAAAGAATAAGTTATCGTTTGTTTCGGAAAGAGAGCTAATTTCAGAAGATATTGTATGGGATACTGATTATTATAGATTCTGTAAATCAGTACAACTTATCTCTGCTGCCACTTATTATTATCGTTTAAATCCTACTTCTTTGACTCAAGTCTATAAAGAAGATAGATTTCAAAAAAATGTGTATTTTTTTGAATGTATGACAAAAAAGTTAAGGGATTCAATCATCTATGAAGAGGCTAAACAAAGATTAAGTAAAAATCTATTTATTAATGTGAGAACGGCTATATCTCAAGAAAAATATAATACCTTTAGAAGTGGATATGATCATATTAAAAACATGTGTAATAACCTTACTTTAGAGCAGGCAATTGAAAACTATCCCATAAAAAAGTTAGGAAAGAGTCAATTGTGTTTTATTTTAATGATTAAATATAAAATGAGTGGGGTTTTAACCGCTTTAAGTAAGTTAAGTGTAATGTAATTAATGGGTGAATGATTTTGAATAATGAGTTAACGGCTAGGGACATAGAGCCAAATCCCAAAATCGGCTTAATATATAATCTGTGTCTATTTCTGTTGTGTTTTACATATAGTTTGTCTACAATATATATTTTTTCAACTAATACAACTGTGAATATAATAAACTTGGCTGCACAATTAATCTCCTATCCAATCTTAGTTATGTTAATGATTGATGCGGGATATTCTGTTAAAGAGTATATTATTATATTTTTAGTTATAACAATTTTTCTTTTAGAATTTTATTTTAATAGAAGCACAAGTTGGTTAAGATATCTCTTACTTATTTTAGCTTCTCGAAAAGTTAAATTTGATGATATTTTACGGACGTTATTGATTTCATTTAGCACTATTTTTTTAATAGGATTTTTCCTATATCTAATGGGTATTTCTGATGCAGGTATTGGTCGAAGAAATGGTATATCCTTCGGATTTATAGAACCTAATACAGTATCAATGATTATCATTACAATTATTTTCTTAATTTTGTGTTTACAAAAGCGCTTAAAAGTAAGTTCCTTGGTAATGATATTGGTTACTATTATTTTTATAAATATATTTACGAAGACTCAGACGGCAGCATTAGTTCTTATTTTATTACCATTTTTATATTTATGGGTAAAACGAGGAATAGATAAAGATAAAAGTTTTAGCAAATTTATTATGAAGGCTTTTCAAATATTAGTAATGATATTTACTTGCTTACTGCTTTATTTATATCCACAAGCAATTTTTAATCCATTTCGTAATATAGTAGACGGATTCTTTAGTTATCGTCCATATCTTAATTATAATAATTTTGTGAAGTATGGGCTTTCTTTATTTGGCCAAAAAATAGATTTCTTTGATACTGCTAATTTAGCATATAATTATTTAACAGGTTCGCTTTCAAATCAACGATATAACACTGTTGATAGTGCTTATGTAACACAGCTATTAACAATAGGGATCATTACCATCATTCCTATATATATGGCTTATATTCAACTTATAAAGAAAGCAATAAAAAATAAGAGATATATGTTGATCACTGTAGCAATTTTATGTAGTTGTTATGCATTCCTAGAAAATAACTATAATGAAGCATATTATTTCTTTCCATATTTTTATTTATTGAGTGCAGATGTTAAATCAAAATCAGAGAAGAAAGATTTAGTTACTAGGAGATTTGATAATGCATAAAGATAAAATAAAAAAATTAGTGTTAGGTCATCGTGCTAGTAGTGAGGCTTATATTAATTTTTTAAGAAAACAAGGCATAAAAGTAGGAACTAATGTAAAATTGTATCGACCTTTTAACACTACTATTGATTTTCAAAATCCACATTTATTGACAATTGGAAATGATGTTCAAATTACTGGGCCAGTTACTATTCTTACTCATGACTATAGTTGGTCAGTTTTGAAAAAAAGTATGGCTATATTTATGGTAATCAGAGAAAGACTGAAATAGGAAATAACGTATTTATTGGATGGGGGCCACTATTTTAGGGGGGTAGTCATGTAGGAACTAATGTAATAATAGGAGCTAATGCCGTCGTAAGTGGAATAGTAGAAGATAATTCAGTATATGCTGGAAATCCTGCCAAAAAGATAATGAGTTTAGCTGATTTTAAAGCAAAAAGAGAGAAAAGACAATTATCTGAAGCAAAGGCTTATGTACGTGAATATAAATTAAGATTTGGAGTAATTCCTCCGGAATCTAAATTGACTGAATATTTTTTCCTATTTAAGAAAAATGATGATGTAAAAACATTTCATGAAATGTTGACTTTGATGGGAAATTATGAGAATAGTGTAAAAGAGTTAGAAGTTCATAAACCAGTATTTAATAATTACGAAGAGTTTATAGATTATTGTCTAAAGGATTAAGGTATAGGTGAAATATGATACCAAAAATTATTCATTATTGCTGGTTTGGTGGAAACCCACTTCCCCCAAAAGTGAAAGAGCAAATTATAGATTGGCAGAAAAAAATGCCAGATTATAAATTTAAAATGTGGGATGAAACTAACTTTGATATAAACAGTAATGACTTTACTAAGCAAATGTATAAGGAAAAGAAATGGGCTTTTGTATCAGATTATGTTCGTTTATATGCGTTAGTAAATTATGGAGGCTTTTACTTAGATACCGATGTTAAAGTATTGAAAAACTTTGATTCGTTGTTGAATTATACGGCAATTTGCGGTTTTGAAAGCATGGACTTGTTAAGTACAGCTTTTTTAGCGGCTGAACCTAAAACGGAGTTATTCTCAGAGTGGCTTAGTATGTATCAAAGCGGATTATGTACGAGTGAAGAGCCAAATACAATTTTATTCACAAAAATCTCTGTAAAGCATGGATTGAAACTTAATAATAGTCGACAAAAAGTAGATAATTTAGAAGTATTTCCTACAGAGTATTTTAGTCCAAAAGATTATAAAACAGGATTAATAAATCTAACAGAAGAATCTTATACCGTCCATCTTTTTGGTGAATCTTGGAAAACACCACAAGAAAAAATAATACATGCACGTGAAGCTAAATTAATAAGAAAATATGGCGCAAAACAGGGACATCAGATAGCTCAGATTGTAAATTTACCTCTTCGAATGAAAAACGTAATTATAAAACGCGGTATTAAGGGAGAAATTATATATCTTATAAATAAACACAGATAAGATTAAAGAAGATGTCTTTGTCCGTCTGTTTACAATGTAATTTTGATTGGGAGAAATGATGAAAAAGTATCAAATAGTTTTTGAATCTGAAGATGTTGCTAATGCAGGTAGTAAAGCACCTAGTGATATAAGAAAAATAGCAAATGATTTAGATTTTGAAGAGCTAATAGTCAAATTAAAGTTCGATTCTACCTCATATTTAAGTAAATTTAAAACTAAAGTTGGTTATAGAAGTAAATGGAAAAAAATATATAATGCGATAGAACCTAAGTCTGTTATATTGATTCAATCTCCTATTTATGTCAAACAGATGGGAAGAAGTAGATTTTTAAAAAAATTGAAAAGTGAAAAAAATGCACGACTAATTTTTGTAGTCCATGATGTTGAAGAATTACGTGGTGCATATAATGATCCATTTCAAAAAGAACAATTTGATGAAATGCTAAAATTAGCTAATGTTATAATTGTGCACAACGCAAAAATGATTGATTTTTTTGTCAAGAAGGGATATCCACAAGATCAATTAGTCAATTTGGAAATTTTTGATTATCTAGTTGATGCAGATATATCAAGCAAGTCAGTCAGATTTTCTAAAGAAGTAACTATTGCTGGAAATCTAGATGAACAAAAAACTAAATACTTACAATTTTTAGATAAAATAAATACTAATTTTATTCTGTATGGTCCTAATTTTAATTTAAGTTCGTTTAAAAATATTAAATATAAGGGCATTGTGCCAGCTGAAAAAATACCAGAAATATTAGATAAGGGATTTGGATTAATATGGGATGGTACAAGTATAGATACTTGTAAGGGAGATTTTGGTAATTATTTAAAATATAATAATCCACATAAACTTTCATTATATTTAGTATCGGGTTTACCAGTTTTCATCTGGCGTAAAGCTGCTGAGGCACGCTTTATATGTGAAAATAATTTAGGCTATCAAATCAATTCATTGAATGATATACCAAATATTTTAGAAAAAATTACACCGGAAAAATATAAAAATATTGCAAATAATGTACACAGTATGTCCCAAAAATTAGCAAAAGGCTGGTTTACAAAAAGGGCTATTAACGAATCTTTAAGAAAATTAAAATAAAAATGTGAGGAATTGATGTAAAAAAGATGGATTATTTAGTAGTAGGAGCAGGTCTGTTTGGATCAGTGTTTGCTCATGAAGCAGCAAAACGTGGTAATAAGGTTACGGTAATTGAGCAAAGAGATCATTTAGCAGGAAATATTTACACTAAAGAAGTTGATGGAATTCAAG
>JAEDHQ010000015.1 GCA_016296945.1 Bacilli bacterium
CCACCAAACTGCCACATTTGAGTGTCTGGTTTCTTATCCATAGTAGTCCATTTTGCTCTCCACTGTGAATATTTATCGGCTAATTGTTTTCCTAACACTTCATTTTCAAAGCAAGATTGATTCATATATATACCAGCAAAATAACCACTATTTTCTATTGTTTCTGCCCATGCTTTAATAATTTCAGTGGTTTCATTTACTCCTTTATTTAATAAAATATTATCTTCTACATCATAGTAAATTGGATATTCAAATTGTTTTCCTTTTAAGCAATGATCTATTAATAATTGTGCTTCTTCTCTTGCTTGAGCTACATTTGCTGCTCTCCCCCATTGGTATACTCCAATTGATAATCCTTGTGCTTTTGCTTTCTTATAATGCTCTTCAAAAGTTACATCTTTTGCATTCCCATACATACCTCTTAAAATTACAAATTGTACACCTTCACTTTTGGCTTTAGAGAAATCAAAACCTTTTTGCCATGTACTTATATCAATTCCAAATACTGCGTTATTCAATATTATTCACCTACCTTAATACATTTATTTTCCCATTTCTTATATGCATCTAAATATAGTTCTTGTTTATCTCCGTTATATGTGAGTTCATAGTACATTCCATCTGATACTGTTGTACTTACTAATGCTTTATTATTTTGTAATGTCTTACAACTCCATACAATAAACACTTCTTCCTCTGTTAGCTTTTTATCTTCAGTTATTTCAACTCTATGATTGAAATAGTCTACTATTGTTTTTTTACATAAATCTAAGAATTCATCATTTTTCATTATTCTACCTCCATTACAAATTTTCCATATTTCATTGCTATTTCATGTTCTATTTTGCAACCTCTTGCCTCATTCCAATTTTTCATAAATACAACACCATCAACATTAGCCATAAATTCAATAGACTTCGCTAAACATCTAATAGCATAATTATTTCCTTGTCCATCAATAAAATCTTCAATGACTGTATCAATTACTTCATGTCCTTTTGATTCTAGTATTTTTACCAAACTTTCTCTTTCTTTTTTTATTTCTTCATTAGTTTTACCTCTCATAGGTTGACTGATCATTACTTTCATTATTATTTTTTCCTTTCAATAATATTAATAGATTCTTTCCTAAATCGTACGCACCACCTGTGCCTAGTCCTATTGATGTAATAACTAAAGAAATATCATTAGTTATTCCATAATATATTCCTCCAGCTATACATCCAATAAACAAGTTTTGAAGTGGTATTAAATTATTATTAAACCACTTTACTTTCTTTGCAATTAACCCTAAAACAAAGGTTACTACAACAGTAGTAACACTAATAATTGTAGATACTTCCATACTTACACTATCCTTTCATTTTTAAATAAGTTAATATAAATGATATTAATGCCGTTATCATTCCTCCAACCAAATATCCCCAAATTTGTTCATACCTTTTTTCTGGACGAGATTTTATTTCCTTTACATCTGTTTTTATTTCACACATATTTGACTCTAAATTATCTATCTTGTCATTTACTTTAGTTAGTGCTATGTAGACATCTGATAATGCTGAAATTCTATCATCTTGTTCTTTATCTTTCTTATCATTTTCATCTAATCTTTTTGTATTAGATTTACTTCTTTGTTCTACTGCTACTAGTCTTTCTAAATAATTTTCATTCATATACTATACCTCCTTAATTATTACATTTGCTGTACTCCATGTCGATGGTTTACCATTTGACTTAGTTAATATCCAATTCTGTGCTTCTTCATCTTTTACGTATATGTATGGTATTCCATCAGCATATGCACCATCACTAGCTAAACAACTTGTACCACAATTTGCAAACATGCTCGAAAATGAAGTTACTTTTGTAAAATTAAAACTTGATAAATCTATGCTAGCTAAATATCTTGAATTATAGAACATATTACTAGCGTATACTAATTTATCTGTATTAAAGTTACTTAAATCAAGATGTTTAAGTCCGTTTTGATAACTATAATTAAAATACTGAAACATATATGACATGTTATTACAATTGATACCAAAATTTTCTGGAAATATAATATTATCAATTTTCATAGAGTTTGTTGTACTACTATTACCAACAAACATATAGCTCATGTTCGTAACTTTTGCTGTATCAAAACTGCTTAAATTCAATGTTATACCATTTTCACAGTTATAATTTATTAACGAAAACATATATTGAAAGTTAGTTACGTTTGATGTGTTTAACTTGGTTAAATCTAAAACGCCGTTTGATATACTTGCTGTCCCAAATAAATAAGCCATGTTTTTACAATTACTACCAAAATTTTCTGGAAGTATTATTTGATTAGTATATGAGTTAGAAAACATGCTGTAAACATTGATTACTTTTGAAGAATCAAACGAACTTATATCTAAAATGTTTGTAGTAAAATACTTAAACATATATCCCATATCAACATTACGAAGTATTTGAAAATTAGATAAATTTAGATTTTGTATTGTTGCGTTAGAAAACATATATTGCATGTCTGAAACCGTATTTGTCGCTACATTTGTCAAATCTAATGAATTTAATTTGACATGATCAAAAGTATAACTTAAAGTGTTACTATATGAACCAAAATTTTCTGGAAATATTATCTGAGTATTATTGTCTTTTGTCACATCACTACTTAAATAGCTGAACATATATCTAAAATTACTACACGTAGTTTTATTAGTATCAAAATCTCTTAAATCAAGAACACCATTATAGTATCTCATATTAGCAAATAGATATGCAGGAGATTCGTATATAATTGAATCAGATATTTGTTTTATAATAGCTCTAGGTAATTCTTTTATCCAAAATGTTAAGGATGTAGAACCTGATTGGGTGCTTGCTAAACTGGCTCCAGTTCTTGAAAACACCTCTGGCACATCACTACTTTGAACATCCGTAGTAACACTAACATCACTTAATCCATCATAACCTTCATCAGCTGTAACATTTTGAGTACCATTTGTTGTGATTGTTATAGATTTGCTTTGTAAGTTAGGTGTAGTTTGAATACTTTCTATTTCATTATCAAAATTACTAGCTAAAATTGTATCAGTAGTTCCTTTTTTTGTTCTAATACTATTAGCTATATCTGTTAAGAAGTTAGTTAATGAATCCGTTCTTGCCATTTAATAACCTCCTTCCAAAGCACCTGTTATAAGACTATCACAATATGTCTTTATTTCGTTTATATCAGTTTCTGTCCAATAATCTGTTCCTTTAATTGGAGTATATCCATCTTGTCCAGTTTCTCCTTGTGGTCCTTGTATTCCTTGAATACCTTGTTCTCCTTGTGGTCCCTGTATTCCTTGACTACCACTAAAATCTGTTATAAATACCCAACCTTCTAATGTCTTTACGTATAATTTAGCATTATCTTCTTCAGAAATACTCGACGCAATCATTACATAATCATTAATGTTCATGTTATCTAAATCTTCTTGCATTTCAGTTATACTTGAATATGTTTTTTTTATTGAGAAAGAGTCTCCTTTTTCACCCTTATCACCTTTTTCACCTTGAATTCCTTGCGGACCTTGATTTCCTTGATCGCCTTTTTCTCCTTTCAAACTTTTTAGCCATTCGGTTTCTGACAATGTTCCACCATTTGCTAAATAAATTTGATAAGCTGATAGTCCTTGAGGACCAAGAGGTCCTATACTCCCTGCTTTTAACTCTTGTACTGGTTCAATCATATTTTTTCACCACTTTCTGGATATAATAAAAACAGTTTTGGTCCTTCTTCATCATAACCAATAACTGTTTTTTTATCATTTAATGATATTTCATACCAATAAGTTTTTACTTTACTTTCTAGATTATCGATTTTTGTCTCATCTTTTGTTAAAGTAATAATAATATAATCACTAATTTCATTAATTAATATTTCTTTTTGAAGTTTTACATTTGCGGGTTCTTTTTTTTCTGTGACAGAAAAGACTATCTTATCTCCTATTTGCAATTGATAGTCTTCAATTGAAAATTTTATATTTGCTTCATCTCCTCTGGTTAAATGAATTGTTTTGTCTGAATCTATTTTAAACATGTTTACCTCCTTCTTATGATAATTCTTGTTCCTGGATTAAACTCACCACTATTTCTAAAAAATTTTAATGATTTTAAGTTAGTGGTTTCTTGGTCATTTACTCCTGTTAAAAATGCAATCCATTGCTTTCCTGAAACACTACATTCATTTTTTAATGAATATGCAATTCTATTATCAACTTGTTTAAAAATTTTTCCTGTTAATGTTGCTAGATAAAGTTTACTTGTTGAAGCTGGCATCCACCAATAAATGCAATCCTTTCTTGGTCTATATGCTGATTCATAAGTTAATGTTCCATCACTTGTAGTTGCTGTCCCATTAAATGAAATAGCCGTTTGATAATAACCATTATCTAAATCATTAAATCTTATTTTTGTATCTGAAAGTGTAGTTCCGCTATGATACATCGTTATTTCATATTCACCACCATCAGCATTTAAGTCTAAATTGTTTATCTCAATTTGATTAGTATAATCTTCTAAGATTATGTCACAAACTATTTTATTGTTTAATTTTTCTCTGTTTAAATAAATATCTCCCCACAATTGGGTTCCACCTAAGTTGGTATCATATTTATCTCCAATTGAAGCTTTATTACCATATACTGCTATTGCTGGCTTGCCAGCACCTATTATCCCTACATATGTAACTACACTAAGTTTATCTGATACTGTTACTATAATGTCGTAACTATCATTTATTTCAAAACCATTGTCATCAGTATCTCCGGCTATTAAATTATTAAAGCTAAAATTATTACCATCAATTGTAGGAATTATACTAGTAGTACCTATTATATATTCTGTATCAGTAGTTTTCTTATATTTATAGGATATAGAGATTTCATTATCTACATTACCAAAATTATTATTCCAGAAAGTTCCATTGAAAGATAAAGTTACAAATTTACCAACACCATTATCACTTCTTGTTAAAGAAAAATTATCTTTTACTATGTTTTCATATTCTATGAAATTTGCTATATTTTGAGATATAGTTGTACTATTTCCTCTACTATCTACTGCTTGTAGAGATATAGAACTTTTATCATAATTGTTTACTTCTAAAATTACATCACTAGTATCAGAATAATTAGATTTAACATTATCTATTTGATAATAAGACATTGTTGCATTTTTTTGTGCTATTGCTTTATCATCAGCAAGTATTGTGGCTTTAAGTATAGATTTTCCTTTTATGATAGATGATGAGTTACCAGTTAAAGCTATAGTTTCATTATTAACATCTTCATATATATATGTATTAAATATTGGATTAGCATTTACTATAGTCATAGTTCTATCTAGGTAAGAAGCTGACAGTTCGGTATTACCATTCATACAACAAATAGTAAATCTAACACTTAATGTATTACTATTTTTAGATAAATTTCTTAGTGTATTTCTTTCACTATCAGTAAGATTAAATGTACAACTTGTTGCTGTTTTACTTAAATCTCTTGTTATTAATTGTGTATTTCCTCCAGCTTCAATTTTAGCCCTTAATGAGAAATAACCATTACTAGGATTAGTAAATTTCATTGTTGGATTACCTTCATCATTAAAGTTATCTGCACTACTTATAACAGAATATCTAGCTATTTTAGTTAAAGGCATACTGTCACTTGCACTACCACTTGATGGACTAACATTGTTAGTAAAACTTGCACTTATAGTTACTGTTTTAGAACCATTACTATCATGTGGTACTGTAAAAGTCTTACTTCCAATATTTAGCCAACCACCAGCAGATATATTAACTGTTCCACTATTATTATAACTTATAGTTTGATTTGAACAGCCTGTAATACCAACATTACAAGATATAGAAGCTCCAGTCATATAACTACCACTTGTGCTAATTCTACCTATATAAGCTGTTACTGTAACACTTGAAGTATTATTAGCTATTGATGTACTATTTTCCGTTACAACTAATTTAAAAGTCCAATTACTATTATTTGTACTACCAATTATTGTTTTTGTTTGTAATGCCATCTCCATCACCTACCTAGTCCAGTTATCCAAACTTGTCCATCTATATCTTCTATTAACAAATTTGCAATTATTCCTTGTTCAGCTTGTAACTTTTTTGTTTTAGTGCCTGTATCTAAAAATTCTGTTACTACATTTCCTGTTTTATCTTCCGTTCTAATGCCGTCAGCATTTGCTTTAAATACGCTATCAGTAGCATCCGACTTTATTTTTATACCTTCACTTATTTCAACAGTGTCAGTTTTAGTTTCGTTGGCATTTTGACTATATGTTAAAGCTACTTCACCATAGTTGACCATTAGCTCGTATATCTCATATCCATCAACAGTATCACAAATAAATTCTATATTTATATCACTTGTTTTAACTTCAATAGTCTTAGTAAATATACCATTATTTTCTAATTGATACTCTACGTCATTTATTTTTACACTTGCAGTTGCTAAATCATTTAGTCTTTTATATTTAAAAGATATGGTATAGATATCATTTGGTACTTCTTGTCTTTGACTAACACTACTATTTTGAAGTAACATTGATGTTCTAGTTTTACTTTCGATATTAGTTTTTTCTTTTATTGTTCCTTTCCAAAACTCATATCCACTTGAATAATTTGAAGATTCAAAGTATAAAGCTGTATTTCTAAAGATGTTATTTCCACCACCAACACTATATTTATTAGTAAGTCCATTTTTTAGATTTAATATTAATTCTTCTACTTTTCTACCAGGATAATAATTTTCATCTAAATTATTTGTTATATCAGTTATATTGGCAAATATTTCATCGACAGATTGGGAAGTTTCACTACTTTTAATTTCCAAATCTCCTATTTTGTTTCCTTGTTCATCTACTGCTTTTGTTGTATTAGTCATTGTTGTTGTAAGATTATTAACATTTTCTTTTATTTTAGTAACAGTACCACTTAAAATTGTTAAATCTTTACCAACTTGATTAGCAACTGTGTCATCTGTATATTTAGTAGCAATTATCCAATCGTTATCTTCAAATGTTTCAGTATCTTCTTTTGTTGTTTGACATCTATATAATTCTCTGTCTTTTATCCAAAGATCCCCACAATCATAAGGTGGAGATGGTACATCTATAAAAATTTGTCTTTTTTTATCAGCTGTATCCTTTGCTTTGTTAGCTAAAGCTAATGCTTGAGTTAATGCTGTATCATTAATTAGAATCCACTCAAAAGTAGATTCATTTTGCTGAATAAATCTATAAGCATACCCAGTATCCTTATCATAATAGATGTCTGCTAGGTGTTCAATTTTCGATTCATTTGTTGCCCATTCATTAGCTGGATAATTATCTAATGTTGGAATTCCATTAAAAAACCAAGTAGCAATTTTACCATCTACCTGGCTTTTTAAATCTGTTATATCTTTTGTTGTTTGTTTAGAAAATTCAATTAATTCATTTTCAATTTTATTTAGTCCTTGTTTTTGTAATTCATAATTCTTGTACAATTTTCCTATATTTGAAAAGTCATATTTTCTTTCTAAATCTTGAGGAGTTCTTACTAAAATATTTTCTTTTCTACTCATTTTGAATACACCCTACCATTTCTTATAGTAAATCCTAGTTTTGTTAATATTTCTGTTTTTTCATCTTTGGTTATATTTTGTGAATTGATATAACTAATTATTTGTTGATTATATTTGTCATACGATGAATAATTTAGTCTTATTAACATTGCTTTTTGAGGAATAGATAAACTTAATGAATTTACATATTTAATAACAGCCGATTTTCTTTGATTAGAATCTGTATATTTTTCTTTTAAATCATCTATATCAGATTGATAGTTTAAATAATTTTTATAATTTGTTATTTGTTTGATAGTAGCATATTTTTCTGGGTTATTATAAGAATAATCAATTTCTTCTTTATTTAAATAATAGTCAGCTACTTTTCCTCCATCATTGATATATTGATTAATTTTATTATATTGATTACTCATTTCAATATTTAATACTTCTTGTCCAGCCTTGTTATATGAATAACATATAATTTTATTTACAATAGATGCTTTTTCAATATCATTCATATTTTTATAATCTGATTTATTTAACAATTGTTTAATTGAAGTTTCTATAATATCTCCTGAAATTTTTTGATATTCTTCTCTCTGATTAGATGTTAATAATATTTTCTCTCCGTTTTGATTGATATCATAAGGAGCAACTCTTGGCATTATTGTAGCGTCTCCTGTTGATTTATAAAGTCTGTATATTTCTTTTGCACTTGTACTTATATTTTCTGTATTAATATTTGCTGGATTTAAAAACACATTGAATAAGTTATTTTTTCCACCATACTTTTGAATTTCTCTTCCCATAGTATCTACACTAGGAGCTAATGATTGACTTAGTCCAGGTAATTTGGCTTTTACTTTATTCATCGCAGTTTCTAATGGTTTTCCTTTTTCGAATGTTTGTCTTTGTGTTCCATCTATCATATCTACAATTTGTCTCATAAATGTTGGAATTGCTCTTGAGGGTAAATCCAATAATTGCTCAATCAATTTAGTCCCTATTTGACCAGATTCACTTATTACATTACTTATACTTTCTAAAAACGATTGTTCGAATAATACATTTAATCCAGTATCTAATGTACTCATTATATTTTCTTTTAAATCAGCACCTTCTTTTTGTTTTTTTACATAATTTGCTGTCATAGAGAATGGTGCTGCAATTGGTTGAGCCCAGTCATAAGTGAATGATTTATTTCCTATTTTTATCGAATATGAATTAATACCTAATGTATTTTTCATAAAATTAGCAACATCTTTATCATCATCACTTTCCCCAGTTGTTATACCTGCTTTTGCTAATGCAATACCTAAAACATATAACATTGTTCCTGCTGTTGCTTTTCCTAAGTCTTGAACAAATTGATGTTGCATTTGAGCGGTATATTGATTATTACTCAATGATCTTTTTAAATTTATACCTTCATTAATTGTTTTTCTCATTCCAGCAGGAGAATAATCTATTATTGCTTTTGTTAAATTAGCTGGTGTCTTTGCAAATGGTATTAATACATCTCCTAAACCATAACCATTTATTCCAGGTACATGTATCATATTTAATCCTTGTCTCATTTTCAATACAAATCTAGTATATCCATTATTATCTTGCCATGTTCTAGATAATGCTTCACTTGTTGCAATATCAATCATCGATTGAGTTATTTCTGATGTATTATTAAGTTTTAATTGATTATTAATAGAGTTAGTAAATGTAGCCTCATAGAAAGTTCTATCTCCTGCATCTAACATAAATGATAGCAATGAATCAACTTTGTTTAATCCTTTGCCAATAAAATTATTATCATTAAAAGACTTCCCTTCGGTTATTTCAAATCTGTTTCCTTCTATATTTCTTGTATTGATTCCTTTTTTAAAATCATTGTAAGACTGATATGCTCCTTTTTTGAATCCATTTAAATAACTTTTTACATCTGTAATACCAGTAGTTCTTATACCAGTTTTAGTAGAAATTATTTTATCTACTCCACTAGCAAATAGATCACTAAAAGTGTTTACTGGTGCAATAATTGCATTTCCCATTACATTTCTTACCTGTGTTTTTGGATTAAATAGCATTGATATTCTCATCCACGCTTTTATTCCAGAACCTTTTACTGGTGGCAATTTATCAGTCATTACTTTTTGAATTTCAGCAAGTTTAACTCTTTTGTCGTACCCATCTTCCATTTTTTGTACTTCTTCCATTGTTTTCATGATAAATTCAGTTTCTTGAGGCGTTATATTAAATTTATTTCTATTTGAATCAATCCATTCTTTTGTTTTATTTTTAGACATAATATCAAAAGCCTCTGATAATTCAGACTGTGCGTAATAAACCATTCCTTCAGGTGTTAGTCTATTTAAGATGTTATAAGCTTGTACTGTTTGACCAGCTTTTGTACCCATTTCACGCATTTTTTTAGCTACTTGTACCATTGACCTATTTAATTCATCTTTCGTAGCTAAATCAGTAGTATTTTGAATTTTATCTTGATATTGTTTTAATAATATCCATCCCTCTGCTACATCTACATCTGTTGCTTTATTACTATCTTTATTAAACCAATTTAATGTTTCGCTTTCTCCACCTTCATTTAGTCTTGAAAAGGCTTTTTCCAAACTGCCTTTATTAGTTACTTCCTGATAATACTTAACTTCACTTGAATCTAATATTTCAGCCTTACTCTCTTTTGTTAACATATTAGTTTTATTTTCTATATTATTAACAAAATGACTTTCTCCCTTTCCAGTTGAAACTTTTTTTGTTGGTAATTTAGGAGTTGTATTAGCTGATTCAGGTGTTAGTTGTGATATTTCGTTTGGATTCATTATCTTATTAGTATTATTCTCATTATTTTGCATATCATTATTACTGACAATAGGAAATTTGACATTTTCGTTAATTTGTGGTATATTATTGTCAGAAAAAGAACTTGTACCGCTGTCCGTTTCGGACGTCCAACTCTGGGGATTTAATTCATCAGAAGCAGTGGCAGAGTTCTTTTTTTTCTGTTTATACATTGTTTTTACTTCCAAATTATGATTTTTATCTGACACATAATTAATCAAATAATATGTATCTCCTATTCTTTTTTTGAATGTAATAACTTTTTTTCCTTCTGTAGTTAATCCTGAATCGATTACATCGTCAAATTCAGTAACGATTTGAGGAATTAATTTAAAATCATTATCATTTATTGCAACTTGACCTCTATCTGTTTCTGTTTTAATATCTCCGTGATTTTTTAGTATATGGTTTATTGCATTAGCTGACAATGATAAATTATAGTTCTCTATTTCTACACCTAACTTTGATTTTATTTTTTTTGCTATATTACTACCTATCTTACCAAAATATAGTTTTGCATTGCTCGGTGCTTTTTTTGCTGTCTCAATGAAAATATCTATATCACTTGAATTATTAGCAATTTTTACTCTACCATTTTTAAAATTATCTATTTCATGGTCTGTATATTTTACTAATTTTGCATTATTAATTGAATTTACATACTCATTTGTTTGTGATATATTATTGTCAGAAAAAGAACTTGCTACGGTGCTATTGCTCGTACCTCGTTCTTTTTTTACTTTTTCTTGTGCTACAATGTCATACACTGTTGGTAGTGTTTTTTCAGTTTTGTTATCTACGATGGTTACGTTATTTTGTTCTAAATTATTATTTACTTGTTTTTGGATAGATAATATTTCATCAGCACTTAAATTAGTACTGTTTTGGTTATTATAATTGATTACTTGTTTTTTTATTTCATCGTTTATTTCGGCTTTTGATATAGTATTTATCCTATCATTTGCCTTTATTTGTAAATTATTAACTACATTTGTAACTATACTTCCAGATAAAGAAGTAATTGGTGCTGTAAATGCTGTTGAAATAGCCGCACTTTTTCCAGCTTCCAATACTCTATCTAGATCTTCTTCAGTGGTTACATTTCTATCTATCCCTGCTTTTTTGAATGCCTCTTTTTCATAATGTATAGAGGTCCCTTCTTGAGACATTTCTTCCATACTTTCACTCAAAATATTTTGACCATATGAATAACCAGTTTTTATAAGCAATGTTTTTAATGCTTTTTTACCATAGGCTTTTTCCAACTGATCATATAGTTCTTGTTGAGCTGCTCCAGTAAGTTTTCCAGCTTGTCCTAAAGTAATTATGTCTACAATATTTTCTCCAGACTCAATTGCAGCATTTATTGCACCTGTTTTTCTAGATACATCCTTTGCTATTTTCTCTGGTATTCCTGCACTTACTAATTCTTTATACTGATTACCTGCTTCTAACTTATAAGTATATGGAACTCCTCCAAATGTATAACCAATGGTAGCACCTGTTTTAGCTCCTGATATTGCTCCTGGTATTGCTCCTACGCCTCCAGCTAAAGCACCACTTGTTCCACCAATTATTCCTCCTATAGTTCCACCTGCAATTGTTGCTATTCCTTGTTTTTTGAATGATTCTACTTGAGTATTTAAATTTTGTATAGCACTACCTGCAGCACCTGGATTTGTAATTAAATCTTTATTATAACGATTAAATTTATTTATCTTTTGTTCTAATTGTTCGGCATTATTTTTCTTACCTTCCATTTTTTTGTAGTATTCTAATGCTAATTCATTATTTTGTTTTCCAATATTATAATTATCATTAAAATTGACAATAGGATTAATTATTTCTTTATTTGCACTATATGATAAATCACTAACATTTGAACCTATTTGTTTAACTGCATCTATACCAGTACCACTATATCTAATTTTTGTTTTTTCTTTTTGTTCATTATTCAATTTTTCTTCTTGCCTTTTTAAATCTTTTGCATATTCTGCATATTCTTTTTTTGTTAAATCTCCTGTATCTAATAATATTTTATTTGATATCTTTATTAAATCTGCTTTATTTCCTTTATAACCATTTTTTTGTGCTTCCTCTAATTGCTTAGCATCTACATCAGCATTAGTCATATAACTTATTTTATCTACATCTTGATAATCTCCAGTTCTACTATTAAATACATAATATTTTCCACCTTTAGAATATATTTTATCATCTTTTCTTGTGGAATATTCTTGATACCAGTAATCACCATATGTCTTGCCTGTATCCAAGTATTGTTCATCTTTTTGTTGCCTATTATTAGTAGTCACTGTTGGTAATAAAATAGAATTACCAGTTATAGTTGCTTCATTAGACAATTGGGGACTATATTTACTTTTATAGTTGCTATAAGAAATAGTATTAGGGCCAGTAACTTTTTGATTAGAATCTGATCCTAAATTATTATTTTGAGTATTCTTTTTATTTTCTTTTAATCTTTTTCTATATTCATCAAGTGTTATTGCTCCCATATAATCACCTTCTATTTATTAAATTTTTTCTTATATTCACTTGTTATATCTATGTAACTGTCTATACTTCCATCCCACATATAATATCTTCCACTTACTGTCCAAATTTTTTGACCTGTCATATCAATTCCGGTTGAACCTTTTTGATTTTTAAATAATTGTCCTACTGTTTTACCTGATGATTTTAATTTATTACCATTAACGTTATCTGGTTGATATTTATTAGAGAAAGTTCCATTATCTGCATCTTTATTTCTTGTGTTAGTATAAGGGTTCATAGTTTTTGTTTCTGTTAAGTCACCTAAATATCCACTACTATTACTATTGTTTATACTAGCCCATTTTTGAGCATTAGCAATAGCATCTTGTTGTCTTTGATATGCTAGTTCTTGTTCCCATCTTTGTTGTTCTAGTCTTTGTTGTTCTTTCTGATAAGCCATTTGTTCATTAAATTGTCTTATTGCTTCTGCTTGTTCGTTTTCGTAGTTAATTTGACTTTCTACATCTTTGTATCTGTCATAATATGTATTATTTATGTTATAATTCCAATTTAATTTATTATTTTCTTGTTCTGTTTTATAGTTAAATCCTTCCAAAGCAATATTTAATTTTTGTTGCAATGCAGTTAAGGCATTCTCTGCTAATGTTGCATTATTTTGTAATTGTGCTTCTTTAATTGCATTATTGAATTCTAACATTGCATTTTCCTTACTTTGTCTAGCTGCTGCTATCCTATTTTGATAAGTATTATACATATCTACTTTTGAGCTTTCTGCATATCCACTATTAGATAAACCATTTGATACAGCATTTTCTCTACTTACTCCATATTTATCGATTTCTTTTTGATAATCTATATGTCCTGCCTTTGTCTCTTTTTGATATTCTTGTTCTGTTTTATCTTTTTGTTGATTGTATAAATCCATCTGATGATTAAGATTATCATTTGCTATTTGTTTTTGTGTTTCTTCCCATTTATCAACTAGATCTTGTTGCTGATTTGTAAATTGATTTCTCTCATCAATCAAATTATCATAAGTTTGATTGTATTTATTTAATTCTGATTGTTTTTCGTTTTCAACTTGGGTAAATCTATTATCATTATAATTAACGTTATAACTTGCCACTTTTAATCACCTTCTTCATCTTTTTATATATCCTCCTACGAATGATTCTAATGTATATGAATTTATTCCAAATGGAGTATTAGAGCTAAACTTCATTTGTAACTTTTTCCATTTCTTTTTCTTAATTCGATATACAATATATCCTTTTATATTTTCATAAGTTCCTATTTCTTCAAATTCATTATTATCAGTTCTTACTTCTATTTTTATATTATCTCCAAATACTTCTGCTGTTCCACCACGTTTATTAGTTGTTTTTTGATACTGTGGATATTTGAAATCATCGTGTTTAGTAGTCCAATAACTATTAATTTCTCCATCAGTTTTAGTTAGTTTATAAATAGAATTATTACCACATAAATAAAGCACTCCATCTTTTACAGAAGTGCAAGTAATATTTTTAGATAATTCCCAGTAATACCATTCATATTCAACATCTACATTCTGATATTTTTGTCTGCTATCGGCTAAATAGACTTTATTATCAATTATTACTAATAGATATCCTTCCCATTCTTCCAACATCATATTTTTATAATTAGATTCTTGCAATAATTTTCCATCTACCATGCTAGAACGATGTGCAAGTAATTGTTCAGTAGTTATGTCTCCACTAATTGCTTCCATTCCTCTATCAGAGAAGAAAACAATATCATCATTGAAATTAATACCTGATGCTACACATCCTGTACTTATACTTGAGTGAGTTGATGGATATATTTTTCCATACGTACTATCTATTATTGGATTATGGTAAAATACTGTTGTATTAGATTGTGATGGTTCTTTTAAAACCCATAAAGCATTATTACCTGCTATCATACTCTTAACTGGTGTTAAGTCTAATCCTTCGTTATAGTAGTCTAAATCACTTACATATCTAGGGTCTTCTAATGAACTATGAAAAATTGCATTAGGATAATCTTGATTGCCACTGAAGAATACACGATTATCGAAAATTGTAAGCATTGTGCATTTGTTAATTCTATCTCTATAACCTTGTACTGTTTTTCTAAATAGAATTTCTACATTATGTTGTCCATCAGTTAAAGGTGATGGTGGTGGTGAATTAAAAGTTACTTCTCCTTTTGTTACATTTACTGACAAATCTATACCTTGTGTATAAGTAATTCCATCTATTACTGCTGTAACTACATAATCACTATCTATATTTTCTGTATCTAATTTAAATATAGTTGTTTCTCCATCACCTATTCTTAAATTTTTTCTTAATCCAGTAAGTAAATTTACATCTTGATAAGTACTTCCATCTCCGTTTGCATTTCCTATACTGGTAGTAGGTATTGTTCCAACTACTTCTTTTATTGTTTCTCCGTCATATTCTAAATAATTTAATCCATCTTTTATATAGAAAATATTATTGAATATAAATGATTGGCTTCTTATTAGATTCATTCCTGTAAATATTTCCTCATGATTATCATATAATTTAGTTCCACAATGGACTATTGTATGTCTAACATTATCTATATCATAAAAAAAGAGACCAAATATGGTGTTGTCATATTCTTCAACTAACTCCATATCAGGTCTTGTTTCTATTCCTGTGCTGTTACTTTTGTAGTTTTTCCACATATTCAAACTATCTGGACTTCTTGCTAAATTTGTATCACTATTACTAAAATCAATACCTGCAAAATTATCTACTTTTCTTGTAACTAGATTTCCACTAGGAACACCACTACTAGCACTATAAGAACTCATAGTTATCATCTCCACTATCAAAATAAATGCTTCCTGTATGGTAACGTGGGTCTAGTTGTTGCTTTAATTGTTCATATCTATTTGAATAGATTTGTCCATAGTTAGCAGAAATATCCGACTTTAACAAATCTCCTGCTACACCATAAGGCATAATATTTAATACATCTTGTGATAATTCAAATTTATAAGTATCTGCATCTGTACTTTCTATTATTTGCTTTGGATATTTATAATAATAAATTCTAGCAGTACCAGTTTGTAAAAATTCTATTGTACTATCATAAATATTGTGCTTTATATCCCTTACCAAATTTAATTGATAGAAATTATCTAATAAATCTGACATTTCTTCTATTTGTCCTTCTGTTACCTTTATTTGTTCCATAGTAGGAATTTTTTTTATTCTAGCTAATTCATTTTGAATCAAATTAATTACAACATCAATTTTGTTTGCAATATCTGGATCATCTGTTAATAAATCACTTTTAGGATTAATTTCTTCTATTAATTTAAGAACTTGTTTCTTCATTTCTGTTAGTGTCATTTTCATCACCATCCAATGCTAAAGCTAAAGCTTGTAAATCTTTTATTGCAGTATCAACTGTACCAATTGAATCGATTGGTAAAAAATACCCTCTATTTTCTCTTTCAAACAACAATATATCTCCTTCTTTTAAGAAGATTGTCATTTTTGTTTCTGATACATACTTTTTATCTTCTATTTTAGATTCTACTATTAATTCCAAATCTTCTACTTTTTGTCTTACTTTATCATTACTAAATTCTAACTTTGTTTCTTTTGTTACTTTAATTCCCTCATATGGTGTTAAATCTGGTCTTAAAACATAATAATTCATTCATCTATTCCTCATTTCTAATTCATAGCCTATTGATGGAGTTGCACCATCTATACTCTTATAGACATAAAGAGGCAAGGATTTCCTTACCTAATAAAACTATACAGGGATTTTAACTACTTGAAGTTCATCTTGAGAGATAATATTCATACCATAAGTATCTAATCCACGAATACCATCGGAAAATGATCCTTCTAGTCTCATACTTTCAACTTTATTGATTTGTCCAGCAAATGCAATAGCACTTTTAGTTCTTAACATACAATACTTATAACTATCATCTGTATAAATAGCATTACTCATTGTAACTGGTGCATTGTTATACATACCAACTTTACCTTGTCTAATCATTTCTGGATTATTAGTAGATAATTCAATTAAATTATTTCTAAAATCCATGTATGTTTGTGGATCTATCTCCATATTGATACCATCTTCACAATTTCTTAAATTTAATGCTACAAATCCGTTATCAATTGCAGTTTTAATTGCAGTTTGAGTTTTACCACTTGCAGTATTAGAATTTTTAGCACCATCTTTATACTCTCCACTAGTGATTTCATAATAATTAGCAATATTTGCTTTTAATGGTTTAGAAACTCTTTTATATGTTGTATTTCCCTCACTATCAGTTTTTTGAATAAAATAATCCTTGTAAAGTTTGATGTCTGAGTCTGATGTTTTTCCATAAGTTGCAGTTTCTTCTTTCATAGTAGAAATACACTTTCCTGCTACTAATCTACCAATATTAATATCTCTTCTTTGAGCTAATCTACTAGATGATTTTTGCTGATATTTTTCTGGTAATCCTGGTTGACTTTGAGCTTTATCGATATCATCAACTTTGAAAGCAAAATATTCTGCAAAATCAATTGGCAACCATTGAGCTGTATCACTCATATTTTCATAATCAACTGTTCCGTGATATCCACTTACTGATGGATCTCCTACTCCTAATATTCTTACAGTTTTAGCATATTCACAATCTCCTTCATAATCTCTAGTACAATTATGAATTAATCTACATTTCATTTCCAAGGCATCTTGAATTTTCTTTGCCCATACTTCTCTTTGGAAATAAGTTACTGACATATATTATCATCCTTTCTTTATTTTATTTTTTTCCCCAAAGAGTCATTGACCTTTCTACTGCTTCTAAAAGTTTTGGATTCTTATCATAATCTTTTCTAGTAAATTTACTTGCTTCTTCCGGACTATAATAATCTTTCACTTCATTAGTAGTTTTAGTATTTTTCATACTTCCAATTTGGTCATATTTCTTCGGTTCTTTATTATTAAATTTGGTATACATTTCGTATCTTTTTTCTATTGGGACATCCTTATTGAATTGACTAGAAAACTGCCTGAAATCTAAATCTTCTAGTATATCATCTTTGACTCCCATTTTAACTAACGCTTTCTTTTCTTTTTGAATAGTTAGTTCATTTGCAAGAGTTGTAAACATTGCTTTTTGTCGAACTGTCATATTTTTAGTTCCTATTTCAGCAAGTCTGTTTGCTTCGTCTTGCATTTCATCAAAACCTAATCTAATGATTTTCTTAGCATCTAATTCTCCTAAATCCCTTTCATCATCATCAGAATATCTAGGTCTTTGATAGTCTTTAATATCAATTCCTTGTTCCTTATAGAACTCACGCATTTTTTGGTTAGCATCTGTTATATCTTTCGCTCCAAAACCTTGCTTTAATATACTTTCAGTTTCTTCATACTGAGATAGTTTGTCTTGATATTTTCTTTCCAATTTTCTTTTTTCTCTTTCAATCTTAGTTGGAAGCATATCATTAATTCTTTCATTTACTATCCTTTCTAAATCTTCTTCTGTATATGTTTTAACACTTTCTTTTTCTTCATTATTTGAAGTGGTATCAGTTAATTCTATACCTTCCTCATTCTCTTCTACTGGTTGAGCTTCAGTATTTTCAGTTACTTCTGTAACAGGTTCTTGAACATTATATTCTTCGTTCATAATTTCCTCCTATTTTTTATCAAAGTGTTTGACTTCACTTTTCCATATTATTTAATGTCTTTAAATGCTAGACAAGGCTCTTATAAGCACTGTACTTGCAACATAATGGTTCTTTAAAAGGTGCTACCTTTACTGGCACTTCAACTAGTATATAACTGTACCGACTGTTAGTTTTTTCATATTGCAAGTACACTACCTATAAAGTAGTGTATTTTAAAAGCAATTATCTAACCTGGCATTGCTTGATTAATCATCTCATTACCGATTTTCCCTATATTGGCAATATCGCTTTGAGTTCCTAGATATTTATCCGCTCTCATTTGTAATTGTTCTGCCTCTGATTGTATTTCAGATATTCTTTGTTTCGTTTCTTTGATTTTCTTTATAGCCTCAATTAATTTATTCTTAGGCATTGAACTGTCATCATCTAATAATTCCACATATACTTCTAACTCTGATAATTTTTGAGAATTAAAGTAACCTGCTTTTAACATATTTTCTAACGATAACTCTTGTGCAAATTTATCAAATGGACTTTTTGGAGTGACATCTACTTTTACGGATGCTTGTAATTCTTGAAGAACTGTATAAGGTACTTTTACTGGATTTGACTTTTTTTCTCCTGTAATACCATTTGTTTCTTCGTAATCTATTACTAAACCATCAGTAGCATATGTTTTCCACATATCAAGCCAAATTCTTGCTAAATCCTCTATTGTAGTCTTTAAGGATAAAGTTTGTTCTGTCGTTGGCATTTGACTTGCTTGTTGAATTGCTAGTATTGCTTTTCCACTTGCAGCTTCAGGATTGATATCTCCTGTTGCAATATCTCCTGCACCAGCTAATTCTCTTGTAGTTGAAATTAATTCATTCATTACCTTTTCAACATCTGTTGACATCTGTGCTGGGTTAATCATTCCGACTGCTTTTTTTACATCATCAATATTATGACCATTTACTCTAATAGTTGCTCCAACTTTATCTACTTCACTTGGATTAGAAACTTTTGCTGTATTTACTATCTTTTGTGGATATGCAGTTTGTTTAGCAGAAATAAGTCTTCTCATAATAGTTTTATTTATTTCTAATTGATTAGGAATAAGAAATCTTACTTCTCCTTCTCCTCTTGCTGAGCCCTCTTTTTCTTCCCAGAGCATATGAGTAACTGGATATAAAGTTAAGCCAGTATCTTTATCTTCTTTAATATCACAAAATCTGGTCGCTTGTGAAAAATGGACTGTTCCATCTTTTTTGTATAATTTAGTAACCAATGTACACATGTCATCTATTTCTTGTTTAGAACTATCTCCTGCTTCTTCAGATGTATCATTATCACCTAAAATGTACTGAATTTTTTCTTCTGATACTTTTTCTGCTTTAGCCATTTCAATTATATTTATAACGGGTTTTCTTTGTTTAATAAGAATATATGGTTGATTTTGAATATCACTATCATTTTCATTACCATAATATATATCATTTTTTGATAGTATTTCATGAACTGGCATATTATTTTCATTATCATATGTAACATAAACAGGACATTCATCATTAATAGCACTGTGCTTTGATATTGACCTTACTTTATAATCCATATTGTCTTTTTCCCAAACTTTAGATGCTAATTTATTTAATAGTTCACAAGTCTTTATAGCAACTTCTTTGAATTCCTTATTATCGAAATTATCAGCACTATATACTGGCAAATAAAGATTGCTATTAATTGTTCCAACTTTGTATTTGACAATTGGTTTGATAATATTTAATTGTATTGGCTCTATTCCTTTTACTTTTAAACCGTGCCATTGATTATCATTATACATTCGATAGTTTCTATCAGTGTCAGAAAAAACATTTCTCATTCTATTAAAATTTCTACCTTTTTCAAATAGATTCCATATACTTGTTTCTTCTAATTTTTCTAAATCCATTTATAACACCTCCTACCTAATTTGGTAGTTCTTTTTGCCCTGCTCCTGTTCCATCATAATTATCAATATTGTCCATCATAATATTTAACAGGTCTTGTTCCTTTTTTATTTCATGTTTTTCTATTTGTTTATTAACAATACTTACTGGATTCACATTTGGCATGATTATTTCTTCTTTTTTAGCTAATTTTTGCCCATTTCTTAATCCTAGAGTATAAGATGCCATTATAATTAAACCAAAGATACTACAAAATAAAATTAATTCTAATGTCATAAAATCATCCTAACTTTTGAATATATCTTTTAATATTCCTTTACCACTAAATAAAACCTTTGTATCTTCTAAGTTTTCTTTATCAGTAGTTTTAGTTTCTTCCTTTTCATCTTGTGTTGATTCTTTCTTAACAACTTGTTCTTTAACATTTTTATTTTTTTTATTGTTATTATTTTCATTACCATAATAAAGTTCTCTATACTTCTTCTTTTTCATTATTGTCCTCCTAACGTGCACTTAAATAAGCACTGTACCACTAATATAAGCGTCATTTTAGCATTATTACTTGGAAGGAGTGATAAAACCTTTTTCCTAATTGAGGAATAAGTATCTAGAATACTTACTATACGCATACCCCAATTATTATTTTATATATTAGCAGTACACTACTTATAAAAGAGGTTGAAGGCTGCTGCTGTAACCATTTAACAAAAATTGCACCTTCTAAACTACAACAATTTCTTCTCCATAATCATCTTGAGGTGGTCTTTCAACCTCAAAATTAAAATGTTGTTCCTTATTTATTTTCTTTATTTCAGTTTTAACTGGTCTAGAAATACAAAAATATCTTAATGAGTCTGTAATATGAGTTAATTCATGAGGTTCTGTGGCACAATCATTTGGATTTTTATCATCTCTTTGTATTTCAGGTAGATTATTTATTAAATTAATACAATTGCTGAATACATGTAATTTAGTTTTTTGTATTTTTTCTCCTGTTTGTTCATCAATAGAGTCATATACTTTTACCCATTCTTTTACTGAAAGCCACCCGTTTACTCTATCAGCACTACATTTAGTTAATAGGACACCATTTTCCCAAAATATTTCTGCTGCACTTTTTCCTGTATCGTTTCTTCTATTCCATAAATCAGGTGGAGCATAAAACTCTTTTATTTTTCTAAAATCTGGATAGGTTGTCAATAATTTAGCAGCTTCGCTAATAATCAAATTACTTAGATGTATTTCATTATAGATATAATCTTCTCCGTATGTATCTACTGCATGAAATAATACTGCAAACATATCTAATCCATAATCTATTGAAACGTATCTGTTCCAATGTTCTGGTATTTCAAATGGTTCTATAACATGAGTTCTTCTAGTAAATTCTGGAAAGAATACTCCATCATAGATTTCCCAGTCTCCAAATTTAAGTGCTTTTCTTTCCTTTTCAGGTAAGTTATCTAATCTTTTCACATAATCTGGATCACTCGTTAATAGAAACTTATTATCTTGAACTAAGCTAGGTATAAATATTCTAGTAGTAGTTTGCCCACTTTCTAATAAACATTCATGTATCTTATTAGGTTCACCTATATCAATGAATCTCTTTTTTACCCAACTATGTCCTACACCACCTGGATTAGTAGAACTCTTTATACCTTTTGGAAAATCATTTGCTCCTCTACATCTAGAAATCATATATGTGTACATGTATTCAGTGAAATGAGTTAATTCATCAAATCTTATAATGTCATATTCAGCGGATTGATACTGATAAACATCTTTTTCATTATCTATATAACCAAAATCAATAACACTGCCATTTTTAAAAGTCCAAGTATGTTTACTTGAATTATAACTTGCTACTTCTTTAGGATATAATTCTAAACTTACTCTTATTAAAGACTTTTCTAAATCTGAAAAAGTTCTTCTAAAAATGATTTGTTTACTTTTAGAATATTGCAAGGCAAATAAAAAAGCATCAACTAATTGTCCAAAAGATTTGCCACCTCCAGCAGCTCCTCCAAACAATGTTTCAAATGCTTTACTATTAAGAAATATTTCTTGTTTAGTAGTAATTGAAATTTCCATTATTTAACCACCGTAATTTTTACTTCAAATGGTTTTTCTTGATTATTAGATAATTCTAGTTTATTAATGTACTCTCCATCCATCTTGTTCATTATATCAATTGCTTTCATCTTATCTGAGATATAAGCCTCATTTTCATAAGAATTACCATTATCATCATATGAAGTATGTTTAATATCTCCATTAACTACTTTTGAAAGCCAAATCATTCTTTCTTCAGCAGACATGATGGCTTTTTTCTTTAGTTCATCTTGTAATTCTTTTATATATTCTTGTATCCTAGCATTTCCTAGCAACCTACTAGCATTTACACCAGCGGTCTTTTCTGTTTTACAGGATTTATATGCTATCAAATATGCTTTAGTAGCAACATTACCATTTTTAACATATTCTTCACAAAATTTTCTTTGTTGATTACTTATAACCGGCATATATAATACACCTCCCTATTTTTACAAGTTTGCCTTCTTGATAAATTATTTTTTTCTATTATCCCTATGTTCTGTTATAAACAAAAAAAGAACAAATAAATTGTTCACTAACGGAGGAGTAAAAATGAGAGACTATTAAGATTAAGATATTAATAGAAAAAAAGTCTTTTATTATAGAAACTATACTTGGTTTTTGTAAAGTTTCATAATATCATTATACACCTAGTTTTTTCCGTTTTTTTCCGTTCTTTTTATTTTTGATAAATTTTCATCTAATTTATTAATTTTTTCGTACATTCTAGTTTTTTCAAAATTTAATGCTGTGCATAATTGAAACCACTTGTATTTCTTTATATATTTGAAGTAATAAGCCTTATCTAATAGTTCATCACTATCTTTTAATTCTAATTCTTTGCATTTCATTTGATTAACTATTTCATTTATCAGATTTTTTTTCTTTTTTATTTTATTCTCTAACTCTTCTAATTCTGCAGCATATCTAGACATCTTGTCATCTTTTATATCATTTTTATTTCCTTTGTTTGGATTACTAGCTTGTACATCTACCATACCCATTAAAACAATTTTCTTGTCTTCTAATTTATTTATTTTACTTTTTTCTTCTTTATATTTTAAAAATTTCTTAAAATAATCCTCATAAATCATACTTGTTTCTCCTTCTAATCCTCTACATTTTTTCTAATTAGTGTAACAATATCATTTATTAGTTTTGCATCTCTTTCATGATATTTTTTCAATTCTATTAAATATTTCAATAATATTTCTGATTCATATTGATTTAAAGTTATTTTTGATGATGAATCTTGACTTTCTGAAACATCACGTAATCTATTAAGTATAATTAATATTTCTCTTTTGTTCATTATTTCTCCTTTAATAATCCATCTCTTTTTAACATTTTTAATATATGATTATTTTCATCATTACATTGAATTTCTCTATTATAAAACCAAATTTTTATACGCTTAGAACAATCTTTATTTGACCAAAATATACTACCACTATCAGAGCTTTCAAAAGAATATTTTTCTAATTCTTTTAAATCTACATTATCTTTTATCTTTAACATATTTATCAATCCTCCATCTTTATCAACCTACACCAACCTTTTTCATATCTCTTTTTATCTATTTTTCCTTTTTTACTTCTTGAAATGTAACAATGTAGCACTTGTATTGATGTATTAAAATATTTAGCACATTCTTTATAACTATCAAATATAGTTATTAGATTATCTTCTAAATCATACATTGCTATCATAATTCTTCCTCATCAATTTCTATCTCTTCCAATGATAGATATTTACAAAAACATTCATGACTACAAAAGATGTTTTCTTCTTCTGTATCAAAATATTTAGTTTGTATATAATTATCTAAACATTTATAGTATAAAATTTCTATTTCATTACCACAATTGCTACAAATTATTATTTTTTCCTTATTCATATTCTATTTATCTTCTAACCTATATTCCATACTTTTAAATTGTTCTTTTGTTAAAACACTTTCAATTTTTCTTATTGTAGGCACTGCATTTTCTCCTTCTAATTTTATAAATATTTGTCCTGCAAATTCTCCAAATGGTTCTTCCCACTTTTCTACAACTTTAATTTCATTAACATAGTCTCCAACTTCTATTAAATCAATGATGTTATAACTTGCATTAATTATATCTACTTCATCATAATAATTATATTGACAAGAAACATGCTTACAAATACAATTTGTGCTATTACATTTTCCTTTATAATCAATTATTACTTTATCTATAATTCCGTCTTTAGTTCTTATAAATATATTTTTTTTTAGTTCTAATTTATTCATTACTAACTCCTTCTAATTCTTCTAACTTATCTAATACATAACTAAAGGTACTTGATACCTCATCCCAGGATTTTTCTTCTTGTTCTACTAACCAACTTCTCAATTCTTCCTTTTGCTTTTTTAAACTTTGATATAGTGTTTTATAATGTTTATTTTTTTCGTTTTCATACAGTACCTTTGTAATAGTATTTGCTTTTAATAATCTTTTTTCATCATCATAAACATCTGATTTTAAACAATTATCTTTCATTTCTTTTAGTAGTTCTATATCTTCACTAGTTACAATTAATTCTTTATCCATTATTCCACCTCTTTTAATATATCTAATATAGTGTCTAACTCATCAGGAGAATACCATTTACCCCTATAATTATCGTGATGATTATATTGTTTTTCCCCATTATTGTTTATAAAATATATTGCCTTATCAATTACTTCTTTGTATTTTTGAGTATCTTGTCTCCAATTGTTCATTTCATCATATAATTCATCAAATATATCTTTTGGAATTAAATAGTGATTTGATCCTTGAATATAATATTGTATATAATCTTCTTTAGTCATCATAAACTCCTTTCACTAACTTTATTAACTTAATACTAAACTCATATAGTTCTTGTTTTGTTATTATGTATTTTTCTTCTTGAATATTTTTATTTTCAAAATTTTCTTTTATCATCTGTAGCATTAATAATTCTAACGTATCATCTAATATTTCCTTATTTTTCTCCATTCCAAGTTGACTTTAACCTTTCTAACTCTTTATCACTTACGGTTGGTATTTCTAAATTATTACACTCTTGAATGATTCCATCTAACAATATAGACATCTCTCTATTATCATAATGACTACTGCCTTTATAGACTCTGTACCAATCAGCTTCTTTTCCATTTAATATAGTTGTTGTTTCATATTCGTAATACTTACAATATCCAAATGGTTTTTGCCCTTTTGCGAATGGTAGAAACATCATTTGACCGTATGACTTTAACATCTCTAAATACACTTCATTTTTATCTTTCCTTAGTACATTTCCTATTTGAGTACATAAAGCCCAGCAATAACTATTTGCATTTTTAGATCTTATTTTTTTCTCTTCATAGATCATGCTATTTAGATATTCTCTTGTTTCTTTTACTTCCTTAATCTCTTTTGGACTTTTTAGAGGTTTCATTTGCAATAATCTATTTAAATATTTGATAGCTTTTTCTAAAAATATTTTATCATTCATTCGAAAACTCTCCTTTTATACATTTTGCTAATTCTTCTTGTCCGTACTCTTTTAAGTATTTTTTTACTTTCTCAAATTGCTTTTCATTACACTGCATAGTTCCATTCGTAACACGATAAATTAGATTTCCAATTAAACTTCTAGGGTCATCATAAAAAAGTAATCTCATATCTGTTATATTTTTTTCTTCCATATCATTTTTATAGTTCCAATAAGCTCTTTTATGATTTAATTCTCTTTCTTTTTCTAATTCATTTATATTTCTATTACATTTATAAGTTCTACAAATATTAGGTCTAACTTCATATATCTTACATAATTTATTATTTCTATCATAAAAACAACATTGCAAATTCATATCATTAGATTTTTGAAAAAATTCAGGTTCAATATTATTTTGTTTTACATATTCCTTTATTCTTTTTTCTTCTTTTCTAGTTATCGGAAGACATGCAGCGCAACACTCACCACATCTAGTACAATTGCCACAACTATCACAATAATTATTGCAGTTCATTATTAATCTCCTAACACCATTTCTTCGTGCAGTATATCAGCCATATATAAGTCATAGGCATCATATTCTTCTTCATCTTCACAATCTATTATTTCGTGTGGTTCTGGATATGTTCCTCCATAATATTCACTAGTATCTATCATTTTAATAACTCATCTACTTTCTTTGTTTTAAATAAATTTACAATTTCTTTATGTCTTTTTCTAGCTTCCTTTTCAGTTGAATATCTTTCTTGAAAATATTCAAATATATTATTTTCTTCATCATTACTATTAATTTTGAATATCATTGTCTCATAATATAATTCAATACCATCTATAAAACTATGGTTCATTCCTAAATCAACTGTAGAAATTTTATATTTTTTTCCACGATATTTAACTATTGATATCAAGTGAAATCTATTATCAAGATTAAATCCTTCCCTAAAACCAAATTTACTATAATCTATTTTTGTTGTCATTATTCATTCTCCCATTCTGTTCCAGCACAATACCAGTAATTATCATTAGGACAATGTTCTTCCATAACTAATACGGGTTCGGAATCAACATCGCAAATATAATCACCTTCACCAATATAAATACAATGTTCACAATTCATACAAATCTTAATATCATCTTTATTCTTTTTATTTTTCAACACTTTTAACCTCCTTATGTTCATGAATAAATATATATTTTGAATTATTTCCCATATTTTCCATTAACCATTCAGTGGCTTGTACTTTACTTAAATGTGTTTCTTTTACTCTATCTTCGTAATAGTATTCTCCTTTTAAGAGCTTGTCCATCTTTCGTTGCTCTAGTTCTTCTTCACTCTCATAATTACCTTCAATAAAATAAAAGTCATAGTTTTTTGCTATGATGTGGTCTATCTTGTTAGTATCAGTTGCATATATCAATTTATTTCTATTTATTTTTAGTTTGTAGCCACAATTTGGTACATCGTGGTATAGTTTTATAGGTATGACCTTAAAGTCTCTATAATCGTAAATTTTGCCTATTTTAAGAACATCTATATTTTTCTTTTCTACACCACAATTAACCAAATCTTTTACTAACCAATCACAACAAGCAAATCTTAATGTAGGTCTTTCTTTAGCTAATCTTTTTATTGTAGCTTTATTAAAATGATCCCTATGGATATGAGTTAGAAGAACTATTTTAAGTTTCTTGTAATCATCCTTTAATTTTTTGAATGTTATACCACAATCTATTAAAATAGTATCTTCTATAATTAATCCATTACCATCACTACCACTGGCTAATATCTTATAGTTCATCTAAACTAACCTTTTTTGGTTGATTATCTACTTTTTGGTCTTCTTGTGTTTCTTCTACTTCATCAGTTTGAATATCTGCTACTGCTTCTATATTAACTTCTTTATTATCTACATAGTCATAGCTTCCATCAGTATTAACTACAGCCATATCTTTTGTTAAGGCTTCCTGCATATCTATACTCATAATTCCCCATTTAGATATTAGTTGTCTTAGCATGGTTTTATAAGCCATTCCATCAAAATCTTTTTCCCAAAATGTATATCCTTTTTTTGCTCTATACCCTGCTGAATATGTGATTGCATGATTTTCCATTTTCTTTTTTGACCAATACATGGACTTTTTAAATCCATTGACATATTCAAACATTGCATAATAACCAATTGTTTTAGTTTTTTCTCTTACTTCTTCATCTTCTATTAGCTTTACTTCAATTTCCTCATTTAATGGGTCATATTTAATTAACTCACCCTCTTTTATTGATAATACATTTAGTTTTTTATATTGACCACTTCTAATTGCAAGTTGTATATATCCTTTATATCCTAGTTGAAACTGTGCTACTTTTCCTTTTTGTTTATCATTAAATGGTACTAAATAATACTGTCCTAATTGTGGACTTGGACTTAAATTAAGTGCCTCTCCTAGTAATGCTCCTGATAAGATACTTCCAGCATCACATAGTTGTAATTGTGGATTAGTTGCTACTGCACTACTAATGCTAGCAATAAATTTGCTTGCCCTTTTAGGGTCTCCTAATGTATTATTAATTAGTTTTTTGTATGCATCCGTTTGAATTGCTATACTAAATTTTGGTTTAGTCTGTAATTGATTATTCATTTATAAAACCCTCCTTAATCAAATATCCTTTCAACTCTTTCAATTTTGTTAAAGTTCCTTTAACAGTAAATGTCATTTCATAAATTTCTTCATTTACTTGTTCTGTTTCTCCAAAGTCATCTATAGACATTTGTCCATCTATTATTTCTTCTGTTGGTGCTTGTAATACTTCATCTACTTTTTCAATTGCTTGTTGTTCTAATTCAACTGTTTCTTTAGCACTTTCTTCTATTCTTTTCATTGCGTCTAATGCAGTGTGTCTATCATTTACTTCTTTGATAGATTCTGATAAATTTTTGGTTTTCAAATATTCTACTAAAATTTCATTTGAATATTGCATCGTAGAAATTGAATCTAAGTCTTTTTCAACTTGATCTACTTTTTGTTTTATTTCATCTTTTACCTTTTTAACTAATTCTCCGCTTTTAGTTAAACAACTTAAGTCAACTTTCATATTAAGTTCATGAAATTCTAAATAATTATCTTGAATAATACTCTTTGATTTTTTATATTCTTCAAAGAATTCTTTTATTTTAACTTCTGTATTGTGTTTTATTTCACTCTCAACTTCGTTGGTTTTATTTTTTAAAATTTCATCTGCTTCCTGATATTTATTTTTGATTTCCTCTTCATATATTTTGTTAAATTCATCATAAGGTTGCATAATTTTATTTTTAATTTCTTTTCTTTGGCTCTCATATTCCTTAAATTCTTTTCCTAATGTTGTTCTTAAATCTTTAATTTCTTTTTTTGTTTCCTCGTTGCAAATTAGATTATCCAAATTTAGATTTTCTAATCTTGTACTTAAGTTTTCTCCTATCTCTTTTATTTTTTCAGTTATTATTGGTAACTGTTTTATAGTTGCTATTTCATTCATTATTTAATCCTCCTATATTTTTTTAAATTTGGCATTAAGATTCTAAAATACATTTTTTCAAAAAAATTTAATTTTTTAGCATAAATATTTCTCATTTCTCTCCTATTTTGATATCATAAGTTTTATTATTTCGTTTATATCTTCATCTGTGTACTCTGGATATTTTATATGAATAATTACTCTTTTTTGAAATTCTGGAATTGGAGCTTCTATCATTTTGTCTAAATACTTCTGATATGTTTTTTCGAATTTTTCCTTGCTCATTTCCATTAATTCTTGATAATCAATGTCAATGTCATAATACTTTTTCATGTCCCTAATTATTGAATGAGCTTCAATACATCTTTGCAGATGGTTATCTAATTCAGTATCTGGTATTGCTTGTCCACATTTTGGACAAAGAACTGTATAGTGTTTTATTTTTCCTTTTTCTTCAGTTGGAATTAAATACTTTGTTAAAAAATATACTTTTGGTATTTGATTACCATAAAGCTCACTGTTTAAATGCTCATCTAATTTTTTATTTACATCTTCAGCATCATAATCTTTTAACTTCCCATACCATTCACTAAATTTAAATTCATCAATAATAAATTCTTGATAATGACTTTTTATTCTTTCCATAAATTTTTTTGTTTCTTTTTTATCCATCTTTTCTCCTAATCATCTGGTATGTTATCTAAAACTTCCTTAAATCTTTCCATTCCACTTTTTATTCTTTTAGGATATTTTTCTTGTACTTTTGTCTTTTTAGACTCGATATACTTTCTTTCCCTTTCTTGGGCTTGTTGAACTGTCTTTATGTTCTCTCTTTCGTAGGCACTTAATATTCTTGAAATATACTTAGTTCCACATTTATTACTCAGTACTGCTTGTTTAATAGCATATCTAGTCAATTCTGTATCATTCCAATTATTTATTTCTTCATATTCAACAGGACTTAATGTTCTTCCAAAATTTTGTTCAACAAAATCATAGATGTTGATGATGATATTATTATTGTTTTTATGTTTTATTGTTTTATTGTTTTCTATTGTTGTCAGTTGCTTGTTAGTTGCTTGTGAGTTGCTTGTTAGTTGCTTGTTAAGGTATTTGTTAAGGTCTTGGTAATTATCATAGTTATTTATTGTAATTACACGAAATTTTGAATAACTTTTGCTTGTTATTTCGTTTGTTGAAATTAAGTGTTTTAACGATGTTCTTACGTTACTTACTGATAAACACGTTTCTTCACTTAATTTGCTTAAACTTGTGATAAAACTACCTCTTGGAATTTTTATTTTTTGAAATTCTCCTTCTTTCCAATTTGCTTTAAACAAGCAATGAAGAAACAATGTTTTTGTATTAATATCTTGATACCAGCCCCAATTAATCATTTTTCTATCTAATATTATGAATCCGTTATCATTCATGAGCCCTCCTGCATCTACTCAACCAAAACTTCCTATAAATTTTCCCATTTTATCTCTTTTAAAATTACTTCTAATACTTTTGCTTTTGCTATTATTACATCTGCTAGCAAATCATCTCTCATTAAATCATTTTCTATCTTTTTTAATAGTTCTTTCAAATTATTATTATTTGTTGTTCTTGCCATTTTTCTCTCCCTATTGACTATTACTACTAGATATGCTATAATCTAGTAGTAAATTTTATTTACAAATGTGTTTGATTTATGGGATTATTCCTATAAATCTTTTTTTGTATATTTGAAGGCTAAAAACTCATTAATTCTTTCTATCGTTTTTTTAGCTTCTTCTTTTGTTTTTGGATTAGTCACTATTACTTTTAATTCTTGTATTTCTTTTTTCATAGTTTCACTCCTATCTGTCGTGGTATTTTTCTTCTTACTCCTCTTTTTCTTTTTTAATATTTGGCATTTTGCCATAAATTAATTCAAAAAAATAAGGTGTTTCTATTTCATATATATTTAATATTTTTAGAAATTGTCCTATTTCTAGCATTGATGGGTCATTTTCATACTTTCTAAACGTTTCCCTATGAATGCCTAATTTTTCTGCAATTTCTTCTTGTGTATATCCTTTTTCCGCTCTTATTCCTTTGAGTTTTCCAGACATTACTTCTAAAATTTTTTCCATCTTTTCCTCCTTCTCAACTAAATTATACTATGGCATTTTGCCATTGTCAATTATTTTTTGGCATTTTGCCAAAAAAATGTTGTAAAATGTTACTTTTTAGTATATAATGTTGTTATGGAAGGAGGAATTTATGATAGATAATAAAAATTTTACAAACAATAATGTTAAATATTTGCGGGAAAAAAATAACATTCCACAATCAAAAATGTCAAAAGATTTGAACATAGATCAATCTACTCTGGCAAAATGGGAGAATGGCTCTAGGCAAATTACTCTAGACTGGGCTATAAAAATTGCAAATTATTTTGATATCAGTGTTGGTGATTTCATCTCTAATGATTATATTCATAATACCTGTGGAAAATTTCCTTCTTCAGATGAAGAATATAAACAAATATTATTAAGAAAAGGGGCAATTAATGAAAATGATGATATAACTGAAGAAGATGCAAAAAAGTTAATTGACTTTGCGATTGCAAATCGAGATTATTTAATTAAAAAAGAGGATAAAAAGGGGTAAATATGAAAGAAAAAATGTACAATTTTTTAATAAATCTTGGACAAGTTATTGCAATATTTTTAATGTTATCACCTGTTATAATAATACGAAAATTTAACGAGATGTCTGAGCCATATTTTTGGCTTATATGTTCTATATTGTATGATATTTATATGTATTCAATAATCATAAAATTAAATTATATTAAAGATGCTAAAGAACGTTATTTTAAGTATGTAAAAAATATTGATGATACTATTCCATCTTTAAAATTAACTGATAAAGAAAAAATAGATAATATGGAAAATTTTATTAAAGATATTTTTGATGAAATAGAAAAATAGAGAACTAATAAAAGCTCTCTATCAATAAGAAATACAACTCTATATCAATATCTAATTCGATTAGAATATTAATAAATTCTTCGTACTTCAAAATCAACCACCCCTATTATATAATAAATTATAGATAAAAAGATAGATTAAAAATCTATCGTAAATGCATAAAATTTAATTTAAAGTAAACTGATTTACTTATAGAAAATAAAAAAATCCAGGTACTGCGAATACCTAGATCCCTATAAGGACATAGCCAAATAGTAAGAAAAAATATATCTACCACGACAGATTTTTTCTATGTCCTTATTATATCAAAAAAATTAATAAGGAGCAATAATTATGAATGAAAACTTTTTAGATTTTAATGAATTATATTTAAAATATTATAGTCAAACCGATAATGACTGGAGAGTTGGTGCTTGTTATATACGTGTTAGTACTGATGATCAAGTTGAATACTCCCCTACTTCACAGCTTAAATTAATCTTAAAATATGCATTAGAACACCAAATTCTTATTAAAAAGGAACACATATTTCACGATGATGGAATAAGTGGAACTCAAGCAATTAAACGAGATGGATTTAACGAAATGATTGCAATTGCAAAATCTAAAACGAAACCTTTTGAAATAATATTAGTTTATGACTTTAGTAGATTTGCAAGAAACAAAGATGAGTCAGTTATATTTAAGACTCTTCTACGTAAAAAATTAGGAATTGATGTAATTTCTATAACGCAACCTTTATCAGATGGTAAAGAAAGAGTTATACTAGAATCCCTGTATGAGGGAATGGATGAGTATTATTCTCTAAATTTATCAGAAAACGTAAAAAGAGGAAAAAAAGAAAAAGCAGAACGTGGAGAACATAATGGTAATCCACCATTTGGTTATGACTATGATAGAAATCTTAAACGACTAATTATTAATGAAGAAAAAGCTAAAATCGTGAAATTAATATATGATATGTTTATAGAAACTCAAAATTTGAGGCAGATAGCTACTACTCTTAATAATTTAGATATAAAACCCATGCGTGGTAATGAATGGGGAACTAAAACCTTAAAATTAATACTTACAAATAAATCTTACATAGGAAAAGTTAAACACTTAAATGATTATTATAATGGAATTCATGAACCTATTATAGACATTGAAAAATTTGATAAAGCTCAAAAAATATGGGAATATAGAAATGAACATTTTAAAAAATGCAAAATACAGGTTCAACATAATCATTGGTTAAGAGGAATATTAAAATGTAGTGATTGTGGAAAAGGAATGATTTATTTTCAAAGGAAAACTAGAACTGAACCAATATTTCAATGTTCTGGTTATACTAACGGAAAATGCTTTAGTCACCAAATTCAAGTTCGTTCAGTTGAAGAAACTATATTAAAACAAATAAAAAAAGATTATACTGATAAAATAAATATTAATATTTCTAAAGAAGATACTTATATTGATGATGAAATTAAGCTAGTATTATCTTCATTAAAAAAAATAGATTCTAAATTTGAGAGAATTAAGGCTGCTTATCAAGATGGAATTGATTCTTTAGAAGAATATAAAATTAATAAAGAAAAAATATCAGCTGAAAAAAATAGACTTGAAAATAAATTAAATGAATTACAATACAAAAATAAACTAGAATCTAAAAAAAATAACATATATGTAAAATGTGAACAGGCTTATAAAATTTTAACTGATAATAAAATTGAGAAACAAGTAAAATTCGATATTGCCCATGAATTGTTTGAAGAGATATTATATGATAAAAGTAATGATACATTACTTATTACTTACAAATAAGCATAGTAAAGAATGTTAATTCCAGTCAACATCTTATACTATGCACAATATAATATAGAAAGGATTTTTATGAATTATTGTGTATATTTAAGAAAAAGAAGAAATAAACCTTTTTGTAAATTGCTTAATAAAGAGATACCATTTTGTCGATGTCAACAATGTGGTAGTAAAGAATACAAATCAAATGTCAATCAAATAAAGAAAAAGTCCGCTTTAAAAGAAAAAAGTCCACTTAAGAGTGGAAAAATGAAAAACAAATCAAATAAACTTGCCAAGTTGGAGAGAAATAGGAAATCGGTATTTACTAATAATATGGATAAGTGTTACCTATGTTCTAATAAAAGAACAGATATTCATGAAATATTTAGAGGCAGAAATAGAAAAAATTCTATGATTTATGGATTTGTGCTACCATTGTGTCGCAAATGTCATTCCACAAAGGCAGAAACAGTCGATTTTGAAGAGTTTTGGCATAGGAAGGCACAAATATACTTTGAAGAACATTTAGGCACTAGAGAAGACTTTATTAAGATATTCAGAAGAAATTACATAATCAAAAAAAGAGGAAGTAGATAATTAAGTTAACTTCCTCTTTTCCTATAAATATTTCTTTGCTATTTCTAGATCTAATTCATAGAAACAATTATCATCAAAATTATAATACTCAGCTTTATTATTATTAATCTTAATTAAGATTTTAGATGTATTACATTCAATATTTAGTTCTCTACAGAATTCTTTTAATTTATTATTTTCTAATAAAATACTGTTTTGCATAGTATCCCCCTTTCGAGTTATATACTATATCATTTTATTTTGTCGAAATTTGTCGATTTTTGTCGAATAAAATAAAAAAAGAGCATGGTTTTATCCCTACTCAATTATCTTACTCTTATTTTTTGTCCTACATATATTAAATTAGCATTTTTTATATTATTCCAACTAACTAATTGATTAACTGTAGTACCATATTTTTTGGCAATTTTACTTAAATTGTCTCCTTGAACTATGGTGTAATATTCAGCGGTAGAATGATTGTTAGATAGTAGTCTATTTACTTCTGTCTGAATAATTGAATATGTGTATCCAGCATTTTCTAATGCTACCTTTCTTGAATTTCCATTTCCCCATTTTCCATTAATTACTTCTAAAGCAATATCAGTTGTGCTTTTTGTTGGTTTTGGAAAAATTGGAGTTGAACTCGACTGAAAACCATTTAATCCTGATCTTTTTATAATAGTAGGAAAATCTTGAAATGCTAAATCTTGGTCACATACTACACCGGCAACCTTATTAGTTCTAATAAGATTAGTTTCTCCACCAAACTGCCACATTTGAGTGTCTGGTTTCTTATCCATAGTAGTCCATTTTG
>JAEDHQ010000066.1 GCA_016296945.1 Bacilli bacterium
GATATTATGTGTAATAAAGAAATTAAATTTAAATGTTTTCTCGAAAAAGCCGAAGCAATGGGAGCTGACTATATTGCTATGGGGCATTATGCTAGAGTTATCCATGATGGTGACAAACATTATTTATTAAGAGGTGTTGATAGCAATAAAGATCAAACATACTTTTTATCACAATTAAGTGCTAAACAAATTTCTAAAGCCTTATTTCCAATTGGCGATATGGTAAAACAAGATGTTCGTGAACTTGCTTTAAAGTATGATTTGCCAGTTGCTGGTAAAAAAGATTCAACGGGTATTTGTTTTATCGGTGAAAGAAACTTTAAAGAATTTTTAAAAAATTATATTCCTGCTCAACCTGGTAATATGGTTACATCAGATCATAAAATAGTGGGAAGACATGAAGGATTAATGTACTACACTATTGGTCAACGTCATGGCCTTGGTATTGGTGGACCTGGCGATGCATGGTTTGTTATTGGTAAAAACCCTAAAGATAATGAACTAATTGTAGGTCAAGGTGATGAACAAGAACTACTATACGCTAATCGTGCTATTATTAAAGATATTAATATTATTAATCCACCACTAGTAGATACTCCTACTCTTACTGCAAAGTTTAGATATCGTGCCCCTGATGTTGGAGTTACGATCAAATATTTAGATGATACTACAATTGAAGTTAAAACAAAAGAGCCAGTTAAAGCAATGACTCCAGGTCAAGCTTGTGTATTTTACGATGGTGAATACTGCTTAGGTGGGGGAACCATTGATGAAGTATTTATGGATGATGTAAAACGGAGATACTAGAATGAGTGAAATATTAAATGGAACTATCGCAAGGATAAATTATTACAATCAAGACAGCGGTTATACCGTTGCTCTTTTTGAATTAGATTACAAAAAGAAAGATGTTCTCGCCGCAAAGAATAAAATCATTGGTAATAATATTACCGTTGTAGGTTTCTTTGACCGGGCAGTTTATGAAGGCGAGGAATATGAACTTGAAGGCGATTATGTAAAAGATAAAAATTATGGTTTACAATTTAAATTTACTAAATTTGCGAGAAAAGCAATTGATAATGCTTATGGAATTGTAGCTTATTTATCAAGTGATTTATTTCCTGGTATTGGTATCAAGATTGCGAAAATGGTAGTAGAAAAACTTGGTGTTGATGCGATTGAACTAATTAAACATAATCCTGATGTTTTAAATGAAATTGCGATAACCCCTAAACAACGTTCAATTATTTATAGTGGGATCTTGAGTGATAAAAATAATCAAGAAGCAGTAATTTTTCTTCTTGATCATGGTATCACAATTGATATGGCTAATAAAATAATAATTAAATTTGGTAGTGATGTAATAGAAGAATTAAAAACTAATCCATATATTTTGATGGATAAACTTGATCGCTTTGGTTTCAAGAAAAATGATCAATTTGCCTTAAAACTAGGAATCCCTAAAAATAGTAAATTACGTCTTAAGGCTCTTACTTGTTATATGCTTAAGGAATTAATTTATAATTCAGGTAATAGTTATGTGACCAAAACAACATTATATGAAAGAATAAGAGAATATATCTTAGAAGAAATTGCGCATGAAGATTTTGTGCGCGTTCTAAAAACCTTAGAAGAAGAAAAAAAGATATATATGCCTAATGATAATGATGTGTTTGATTATCAACTTTATATTCAAGAAACTGACCTTGCGAAAGAAATCGTCAAACTATTAAAAGGTGAGCGTAATCCTGAACATAAAATGACATCATACGATCAAAATACCATTAATGATATATATGAAGAAATCGAAAAAGAAAGTTCAATCAAGTTTAATGAAGAACAAAAAAATGCAATTACTTCAGCATTCTCAGAACCAATCGTTATTGTTACTGGTGGCCCTGGTACTGGTAAATCAACTATTGTTCATGCCATTATTAAAATGTATTTAAAGTTAAATAAAGATAGTAGTGCTCTTATTAATGAAATTGCCATTCTAGCACCAACTGGCCGCGCCGCGAAGCGCTTAAAGGAAACTACAGGAATGGATTCATCAACTATTCACCGTTTCTTAGGTTATATTGGTGGTGACAAATTCACTTATAATAAATATAATAAAACGACAGCTCGCTTAATAATTGTTGATGAATCATCAATGATGGATTTATCACTTGCTTATCGATTACTTACATCAATGCATGATGATGCAAGACTTATTGTTGTAGGTGATGTTGACCAATTACCTGCTGTTGGACCAGGACAAGTTCTAAAAGATTTAATTGATACAAGAGAAATAAAAACAATTAGGTTAAATAAAATTCACCGTCAAGCTGAAAATTCTACAATTATAAAACTAGCACATAGTATTAATGAAGGATATGTACCAGAAAATATTTTAGAAAAGTTTAGTGATCGCACTTTCATTCCTACCGACAATGATCATCTTGCTAATATGCTAGTTGACTTAGTGGGAATGGCCGTTAGAAAAGGAAAAGACATTAAAAAAGATATCCAAGTATTAATCCCTATGTATAAAGGTGATGCCGGAATTAATGAGATTAATACGCGAATTCAAAACCTTATTAATCCGCTTACTGATGAAGGTGAAATTAAACATTTAGGAATGTCATTTAGAATTAACGACAAAGTTATCCAACTTGTTAACCGTGCCGATAAAGGGGTTATGAATGGTGATATCGGAGTAATTGAAAGATTTAAATATAAAAATCTAAAGATTAATGGCATCACGGTTTTATTTGATAGTGGTTATGTAGAATATAACTTAGATGAAATTGAGGACTTAAGTTTAGCTTATGCAATTAGTATTCACAAAGCCCAAGGCAGTGAATTTGACTTAGTTATTATGCCAATTAGCACAAAATATTATATTATGCTTAAACGTAAATTAATTTATACAGGTGTAACTAGAGCTAAAAATAGTTTAATTTTAATAGGTGATGTTAAAGCTTTACAAATGGGAATTATGCAAATAGAACATAACCGAAAAACAATTTTAAAGGATAAGATTATTGAATATTTACATAACGGACTAAATGAAGAAAAGCCTAACTTAAATATTATTGATGATGAATCAGCTTTTGATAGTATTGGTGAAAAAGAATTCGGAAATTTAAAACCAAGTGATTTTGAAGATTTATAAAAAATAATGTATTAAAATTAATAAATATACCATAATATAAATGCTAAAACAATATTATTGAGATTCAATAGGAGAACATATAATATTCACTTTGTTTAGAACTATGAAATATATATAATATTTTGAATTTAGCACTTTAAACTAAGAATGAGGTGATAACATGAAAAAGTCAATATTTCCCTTTTTACTTGGTGGAATGACTGTTTTTGGTGTTTGGATGGCCTACAATAATCGTAAAGCTCTAGATAAACTAGTAACTACGGTTAATGATTCAACCGAACAAGCAATTCAAAAGTTTAAAGATAAAATGGACTCCACAACCTGTGAATGTAACAATGATGAATGTGGCTGTGGAAATTAAAAGTTCGCCTAGCTAGCGAACTTTTTAAAATTATGCTATAATAAAGTATCTAAAAAAATAAGGGGGAAACCAAAATGAAAAAATATGAATTAATAAAAGAAAAATATATAGAAGAAGTTGCTTCTAATGTCAAGCTTTTAAAGCATATTAAATCAGGAGCTCGTATTTTATTATTTGAAAATAATGATGAAAATAAAGTATTTTCTGTAGGATTTAGAACACCACCAACTGATGATACTGGTGTACCACATATTCTTGAGCATTCTACATTATGTGGATCTAAGAAGTTTCCAGTCAAAGACCCATTTATTGAATTATTAAAAGGATCATTAAATACCTTTCTTAATGCAATGACATATCCTGATAAAACCGTTTATCCAGTTGCAAGTTGTAATGACAAAGATTTTGCTAATCTAATGGAAGTATATATGGATGCTGTGTTCTATCCTAATGTTTATTTACATGAAGAAATATTTAAACAAGAAGGTTGGCACTATGAACTTGAAAATGTTGATGCGGACATCATTTATAATGGGGTTGTATATAACGAAATGAAAGGTGCTTTCTCAAGTCCAGAACAAGTAGTAATGCGTGAATCACGTCATGCACTATTCCCTGATACAACATATGGCGTAGAATCAGGTGGTGATCCAGAATTTATTCCAAATCTAACTTATGAAGCATTTAAAAATTTCCATCATCGTTTTTATAGCCCAGCTAATAGTTATATTATTATGTATGGTAATATGAATATGGAAGAAAAACTAAACTGGTTAGATGAAGAATATTTATCAAAATTTGATGTTATAAAAGTTGATTCACACATTGATTACCAAAAACCATTTACTACTCCAATTCATGAAGAAATTTTCTATCCAGTTGGTAAGGATGAAAGTCTAGAAAATAAAACATATTACTCATATAATGCGGTTATTGGTACATATGAAGATGCTAAACTAAATCTTGCTTTCCAAATCTTAAATTATGCATTACTTGAAGCACCGGGTGCTCCACTAAAACAAGCAATCATTGATGCTGGTATTGGCAGTGATATTTTAAGCGATTTTGATAGCGGTCTATTACAACCGGTTTTAAGTATTATTGTTAAAGATGCTCAAAGTGGAAAAGAACAAGTATTAGATGAAGTTATTAATAAAACTTTAAAAGAATTAGTAACAAAAGGAATTGATAAAAAATCAATTCAAGCAGCCATCAATTATTATGAATTTAAATACCGTGAAGCAGATTTTGGTGGTGCACCAAAAGGATTAGTCTACGGATTAAATGCGATGGAAACTTGGTTATATGATGATAATGATCCTTTCACAAAGCTTGAATATAATGCCCAATTTAGTAGTTTAAAAGAAGAATTAAATACTAACTATTATGAAGAGTTAATTAATAAATATTTATTAAATAATAACCATGTTGCATATGTTACTGTATCACCAAGCAACACACTAGGGGCAGAAAAAGAACAAGCTTTAAAAGAAAAACTTGTGGCATATAAAGCAAGCTTAACAAAAGAAAAATTAGAAAAATTAGTAAGTGATACTAAAGCTTTAAAAGAATATCAAGCAACACCATCAACTTTAGAAGAACTTGCGACTATCCCACTTTTAACAAGAGAAGATATTGATGATAAAGTTGAACCACTATATAATGAAGAACAAATATTAGATGGTGTTAAAGTTTTAAAACATAATGTTGAAACTAATGGCATTGGTTATCTAAACTTCTGCTTTAATACTAAAGATGTTCCAAATGAATTAATACCTTATGTTGGATTACTTCAAAATGTTTTAGGTTATGTTGATACTACTAAATATACATATCAAAACCTAACTCAAGAAATCAACATTAATACTGGTGGAATCAATCCAAGAACAAAAATAATTTCTATTGGTGACAATGATGTTCTTCCATTATTTGTATTTGAAACTAAAGCATTATATGATAAAATCCCATTTGTATTTGACACTGTAAAAGAAATCATTACCTCATCTAAATTAAACAATAAACGCCGTTTGATGGAAATACTAGGTGAAAACAAATCACAACGTCAAATGATGTTAATGGGACGTGGCCATGTAGCATCAATGAATAGAGCATTCTCTTATATTCGCAGTAGTAGTTACTATAATGAACTTGTTGATGGCATTAGTGAATATCAATTCATTGAAGATTTATGTTTAAACTTTGAAACAAAATATGAAGAAATCATCACAAATCTGGAAAAAGTAATTAAGTTAATTTTTAGAAAAGAAAACTTAATAATTTCTTATACAGCCACAAACAATGCATATGATAAATATTTAACTGATTTTGTTAATAGTTTATACAAAGAAGAAGTTCAAAAAGGAAAATTTGAATTTACACCAAATCTCCTAAATGAAGGTTTCCGTACCCCTTCAACTGTTCAATATGTCGCAAGAGTTGGTAACTTTAAAGAAGTAGGTAATTATACTGGTGCTTTCCAAGTTTTCGCAATGGCTCTTCGTTATGATTATCTTTGGATGCAAGTAAGAGTATTAGGTGGAGCATATGGATGCATGAGTAATTTCACTCGTAATGGTAATGTTTACTTTGTATCATATCGTGATCCAAATCTTGAAAAAACAATGGATGTTTATATGAATATTCCAAACTATATTGATAGTTTCAACCCTTCTACAGACGATTTAACAAAATACATTATTGGTGCGATTGGTATGCTTGATACCCCACTTAGTCCAAAAGATAAAGGTGCACGTTCATTCCTTGCATATTTACAAAATGTTACATATGAAGATCTAAAACAAGAACGACATGAAGTGTTAAATGTAACACTAGATGACATCAAGGCTTTAAAACCATTAATTGAAAAAGCTTTAAATGATAATGCTTTATGTGTAATTGGTAATGAAAATAAAATAGAAGATTCTAAGATATTTAAAGAGAAAAAGAATTTATTTAAGTAATCAAAACAAGAAAATCTAGGTTCATTGGTGCTTTAAATAAAATGGGGGTTTTTGAAAAATAACCTTTCCATTTACTGGGGGTATTTATACCTTTCCATTTATTGGGGGTAAAAAAGGTTCTAGTAATAGAACCTTTTTTGTCATACAAAATAACAATTATATTTTTTATTTTATTTCTTTGTTAAAACTTTTAATTGGTACATCTTTATTTATAGAGTATATTATTCTATTTCGTAACCTAAAGAACATTTTAATTCCATTAGCAGATTTTAATATGGTTTTAATTCTTGAATTAATTCCTTCCATCGGTCCATTTGATAACCTTCTTCCATTAACTCTAATAAAAGAGTTTTTTATGTATTCTTTCCATCTGTTTAATAACTTTCCAAATAGTCGATATTCCTCTAAATGACTATTTCTAAATTCTTCAATTAAATCATTTAATTCTTCATCACAATTATCATATGACGCTGTTAAATTAAATTCTCGATATCGTTCTTTTAAAATATATGCATATTTTAAATCATCATCGATAGATAATAAATATTTTCTTATTTCATGTTTATCCCATTTGGTTTTAAGTTTATTAATTCTAATTTTTCCATTATAAATGCTATTAAAATCCTTTACAAAAAAATAATGAAATTTTTTTAACATATAATAATACATATCATTAGCATGCAAAGATTTTGTTTTTTTATTAAATTTATTCATAATTCTTAATCTTATGGATTTAATAGCATCATTCAAATGTTCAATAACGTGAAATGAATCGACAGCAATTTTTGCATTTTTAAAACGTAATTTAGCTAAATCTCTATAAGTGTCCCACATATCCATTGTAATGTACTCAACAGAATCTCTTTCTCTTTGAGGTATTTTACAAAAATATGCATCTAATTTATCTTTATGTCGTGAATAAAAAACATCAACAATTTTATTTTTTATAAAGTCAGCCATAACAAAAGCATATTTATTACTTGTTTTTTTACCTCTATAGAATTCATCAAAACTTAATATTTTAGGTAAAGAGGATCTTTTACATTCAACATAAGTGTCAAAAATTTTAATGACAGTAGTAACTGATAAGAATAGGTTTCTAGCAACATCTGTAAAAGTGTTAGTATGACTTAATAATTGTTTTAGAACTATACAAATTGTATATATGGATTCTTTTTCATTTTTTAGTGCAAATGGATTTTTTTCATAAAAACAATTATTACAATATTTACATTTGTACCTTCTAGCGTTATAAATAATATAACAAGGAATGTTAGTAGAAATAGAATGTTTAATTTTCTTTTTCCTATAATCCTTTATTGTTAATTCAGCTCCACCACAAAAAGGACAGGTGGTAAGTTCATCACGTTTTAGAGTAATGTAACAAAATAATTTATTATCTTTTTTAATAGTATCAGTTTTTAAAATTTTTAAGTTAAATTGGTCTAAGTTTAATAATTTTATGATATCATTATACATGAAAATTCCTTTCTAATTTTGTATGACAACTAAATTATAACAAGGAATTTTCTTTTTTGTTTTTAAAACATTAAAACTAATTACAACCTATACAAAAAGTGGGGGTAATATTGATTACCCCCAACTTCTTTAAAGGTATATCTTGACCCCCAACAAATTTATATAATC
>JAEDHQ010000067.1 GCA_016296945.1 Bacilli bacterium
TAATTTAAGATATTTATATAATAAAGTTAATTTCTAGCTTTATTATACGAATAAACAAAAGTCAATAAAATATATTAATATGGAAAGGAGTTATAATATAAAATTTGGATTATTAATAATTATGTTTTATATTATAATAAGAAATGATGAGTAAAATAAAAGGAGTACTAATTGATGTTGGAAAAACAATTGTTACAAATCGTGTGTTGAGTTTTAAAAATGGCTTAAAAGCAATATATGAAATAAGTGATAAAGCAATATCTTTTGATCAATTCTATCAAATTCATTTAAAATTACATGAGATTACTTTTGCTTATCTTCGTCGCTTTAATAATGAAATGCGTTTAACTGATTATCTAATTGCTTTGAATAATTTATGTAATATTAAAATAGAGCGACCAATAGAAGAAATCGAAGATATATTTCAAAAGAATATGGTGGAAGAAGAACTAATTGATGGTATCGTTGATTTGTTAGAATTCTTTTCATCTGCAAATATTCCTGTGATTGCTGTATCAAATTCATGCATATCTGGACGTGCTTTAAGTGTTGAGTTTGCTGAACTCGGAATTCTTAAATATTTTAAGAAGATAATAAGTAGTGCAGATATTTATATTTGTAAACCACGAAAAGAAATATTTGAGTATGCTATTGGTCAATTAAAAAAGATTACAAAAGATGCTACAATAGCAAACGATGAAATTATTTTTATCGGTAATGATTATAATTGTGATTGTATCGGTGCAAAAAATGTTGGTTTAAAAGCAATTTGGTTTAATCAAACAAATAGTGTTGATACATATAATATTTGTGATTTAATTATTAATTCATATTCTCAATTATTAGATAATTTAGAAGCGTAAATAACTAGTTTTACTAGTTATTTTTTATTTTGAAAAGAATATAATGTAATAAAAGGTGGTCATAGTGGTTAAAAAACCAGTAGAAAGTAAATATCCAGTGGGTGATGAACCAATGGACAATAATTATTTAAAAACTATTGTTTTTGCATGTGGAGGAACATTAGGACACATTAACCCTGCCTTAGCTATGGCGGAGCATTTAAAATTAAAAGAAAGATATCGGATTATTTTTTTTAGTTCACTTAAAGAAAAATATAATAAGACTTATGATTCTTTTAATTATCAAATATATTATTTTAACTGTTTTGGGTTTAATCGAAAAAGAATCTTTAAGAATCTAAAAAATTATTTTAATAATCTTAGAGTCAAAAAAGAAATAGCAAAAATATATAAAAAAGAAGATGTATCTTTAGTTATTGGTATGGGTGGAAGTATTGGAACTTTAGCTGTTTTAGCAGCTAAAAAAAATAATATCAAAACAATGATTCATGAACAAAATGCAATTATTGGTTTAGGTAATAAAATAGTAGCAAAGAAAGTGGATAAAGTTTTATTGACATATCCGCTTGATAATATAAAAAATGGCATTGTAGTTGGTAACCCATTGCGATTTGCAAATAAACAACAACAAAATAAAGAAAATATTATTTTAATTTTTGGTGGAAGTTTGGGTGCTGATGCAATCAATGATTTCTTTATTGATAATTATAAATCATTGCAATGGAATAATAATAAAGTAGTAATTATTGTTGGGGATAAATACTATCAAAAAAATATTTGTAAAATAAAGAATAATGAATCCATAAATTTAAGAATAATTGATAGAACAGAAGAAATGGATAATTATTATCAAAAGGCATTTATTGTGATATGTCGCGGTGGAGCAACTACTATTAGTGAAGTAATTGACTATCAAAAATGTGCAATTGTTATTCCTAGTCCTAATGTTAGTAATAATCATCAGTATTATAATGCTTTATTTTATCATCAAAGAAATTGCCTAGAATTACTTAATGAAGAAGACTTAAATATTACAAATACTAATTTATTGCTTAATAAATTAAGTGATTATGGTTATCGAAGAAAAATAATTGAAAATATTTCTAAGTATAAAATAAATAATGCTAAAGAACTTTTTGAATTAGAAATTATAAAATTGATAGGTGAATAATATGGAAGATATAATACGTAGAGATATTTATGATTTTATTAAAGATAATGATTATGGTGATATTTATCTTAATTACTCTTTTAAAATGATTACCACATTAAAAGTTGGTGGTGATATTGCTTTACTATATTTACCTAATAGTGAAGATAGTTTAATTGAAGTTTTAAAGAAATTAATTAAAGAAAAAGTTATGTATTTTATTATTGGCAATGGAAGCAATGTTTTAGCAAGTGATAATTATTATGATGGCGTTATTATTTCATTAAAAAAAATACCCAATCAATTCGTTATTGAAACATTAGATAATAATATGGTAAGTGTATCTATTAATAGTGGTTGTAGTAGTAAAAAGTTTAGTGAATATTTGTTAATGCATTCAATTAGTGGAGCAGAAGCTATTGGCAGTATTCCAGCTTCAATTGGGGGAATTGTTTCCATGAATGCATCGTGTTATGATTATCTATCATCAAAGTATGTGAAAAGAGTGGATGTATTGATTGTCAATAATAATTGTATTGAAAGAAAGTGGCTTGATGTGTCAGAATTAGATTTTTCTTATCGATATTCAAAAATTATTCAAGAAAAATTGATTTTATTAAAAGTTGAGTTTATTTTTAAAAAAGGTAATTATCAAGAAATCAAGGAAAAGATTAATTTAATAAATAAAAAGAAAAAAGAAAGTCAACCTATATATATGAAAAGTGCAGGAAGCACTTTTAAAAATACATTAGAGTATAATGCATGGGAAGTAATTGATAAGTTAGGATTACGAGGATTTAGAATTGGTGATGCTTGTGTTTCACAGGCTCATACTAACTTTTTAGTAAATTTAGGCAATGCAAAAGCAAATGATTTTATAAGATTAATTAAATACATAAAAGAGAAAGCCCTAAGTACTTTAAATATTAATTTAGAAGTTGAATGGATCCTATTGAATTTCTGATTATTAGTTTATAATAAATAAAAACATCAAAGAATATTTTAATAAAAAAATTTAGATAAAAAATTATAGAAAATTAAATATTGCTATTTATTTTTTGAGAGTTTTATGTTATAATTAGAAATACAAATGTAGATTTAGTACTTATGAGGAGGTCCTGTATGTTTAATCAAGATACTTTTGGTGAAAAACCCGTAATTAAAGTTGTTGGTGTCGGTGGAGGTGGTGGTAATGCCATTAACCGCATGATAGAAAATGACGTAAAAGGTGTTGAATATATTGCAATTAATACTGATTCTCAAGTACTACGTTTATCAAAATCTGAGTACAGATTACAAATTGGTAAACAACTTACAAAAGGTTTAGGTGCTGGGGCAGATCCAAGTGTTGGGGAAAAATCAGCATTAGAAACAGAAGAAGAAATCAAAGATATGTTAAGCGGAAGTGATATGGTATTTGTAACTGCTGGTATGGGTGGTGGAACTGGTACTGGTGCAGCTCCTGTTGTTGCTCGTATCGCACAAGAATTAGGTTGCTTAACTGTTGGTATTGTAACTAAACCATTTACATTTGAAGGACGTAAACGTATGGCTCAAGCTATTGAAGGTATTGAAAAATTACGTCAATACGTTGATATTCTAATTGTAATCCCTAATGATAAAGTGTTAAGTGTTATTGATCCTGATACTTCAATGTTAGAAGCATTTAAAGAAGTTGATCATGTATTACGCCGTAGTGTCCAAGGTGTTGCGGAAATTGTTACTATTCCTGGGGTAATTAACCTAGATTTTGCAGATGTCCGTAATGTTATGAAGGGAGAAGGAACTACTGCATTAATGGGTATTGGTGTTGGTCAAGGTGAAAATAGAGCTGTTGAAGCAGCAAGAAAAGCTATTTGTACTCCATTACTAGAAATTGATATTAATGGTGCAACTAAAGCAATCGTATTTATTACTAGTGATGTCGATATTTCAATGAGTGAAGTAATGACTGTTATGAATGAAATTAGAAGTGCTTCCACATCTGAAATAGATATTATTTATGGAACTGGCTTCAATATGGATTTACGTGGCGAACTTATTGTTACTGTTGTTGCTACTGGTTATGATAGTGACGAAAAGAAACCTGTGGATGAAGCGCCTAAAGAACAAGAGGAAGGAAAAGTTAAGAGAGAAAAAGATGCTCCTAACAATGCTCCTTCATGGTTAATTAATAATTTCAAATAAAAAATTGATATTATAAATATTTAAAAGAAATAAGTCGAAGTTTTTGCTTCGTCTTTTTTATTTTTAGACAAATTCTTCTATTATAAAGTTCTATAATTAGAATGGTGATCGTGATGGAAAAAAGTATTATCTATTTAGACTTAATTGTTCTTGCAAACACAATGATTAATTTCATTTTCTTATTTTTTATTCAAAAGATATTTTCAAAAAAAGTTAATTATATAAACTTATTTTTTACGTCATTAGTTGGTGGATTGATGATAATTCCGGCTTTTTATAGTTATCTTTATTTAAAAATTATGAAAATAATTGGGGGATTATTGATTGGTTTGATCTTATCAAATACGTTTGAAAAGACACAAAAAGTAATAAAAATTTCGTTGTTTTACACTCTAAATTTTAGTTTTATTGGCATTTTAATGTCTTTTAAGATAAGTGAATGGTATATATTAATTTGTGCTATAATTGTCATTTTAATCATTATTTGTTTAGAAAATTATCGTAAATATCACATATTTTTAAAGGGTTGTGAATATAATGTAATTATCAAAAGTGATAATAATGTTATCAATATAAAAGGTTTTTTAGATACTGGAAATAGTTCATCATATCAGGGAATTCCTTTGGTGTTTATTAATCACAAGTATAAAATTGATACAAATAAGTTAAAAAGATATCTAATTAATATTGAGACTGTAAATGGAGTAAAGATTATCGAAGGGTTTCTATATAAAGACTTAGTGATTGAAGCTAAACATAGAAAATGTTATAAAGATGCAATATTAGTTTTTTCAGATATTAGTGTGGACTGTTTACTTAATCCAATGTTGCTGCTATGAGAATAATTATTTAATCATAAATAATAATATATAAATAATTATGGAAAGGGGAAACAATGATAAGATTTATTCGTTGGTTTTTAAGCTTGTTTAATTTTAAACGCTTGAAGTGCTATTTTATTAATAGTACTAATATTTTGCCGCCACCATTAGATGAAGAGAAAGAAAAAGAGTTGTTGGAAAAAAGTGCAAATGGAGATTTTGAAGCCCGTAATACGTTAATTATTCATAATTTGCGATTAGTTGTTTTTATTGCTAAGAAATTTGAATCAACTAAGATAAATTTAGAAGATTTAGTGAGTATTGGATCGATGGGTTTAATAAAAGGAGTGCAAACATTTAAAGCTGATAAAAATATAAAATTAGCAACTTATACTTCTCGTTGCATTGAAAATGAGATTTTGATGTATTTAAGAAAGACTTATCGTAGTAGACAAGAAGTTTCTTTAGATGAAGTGCTATCTGTAGATAATGAAGGAAATGAGATGATTCTTGCTGATATCATTGAAAGTAATGAAGAGTTAATGATTGATAAGATTGAAAAGGAAGAGGAAGAGAAAAGACTATATAAGGCGATAGAAAGATTAAAGCCCCGGGAAAAAGAAATTATAGTATTAAGATATGGATTATATGATCATCAAGAAATGACGCAAAAAGAAGTAGCTGATTTATTAGGAATCTCTCAATCATACATTTCTAGACTAGAAAAAAGAATTATCGATAAAATAAGACAAGAAATGGAGTCGAAAGTAAAAGTATCATAAACAATATTTCTTACTCTATGCATATTTATTAATAATATTCTTCACAATAATAGTGGAGGATGATTTATATATGCGTAATAGGGTTGAAATAACAGGGATTAATACATCAGAATTAATTCCATTAAGTAATGAAGAAACAATGGAGTTAATTAAACTAAGTCAAGCAGGAGATGATGATGCTCGTGATAGTTTGGTTTATGGAAATATTCTACTTGTTTTAAGCGTTGTGAAAAAATTTAGTCATCGTGAAGAAAATCTAGATGACCTATTTCAAGTAGGATCAATGGGATTATTAAAAGCAATTGATAATTTTGATATGGAGCATGGTGTTAGGTTTTCTACATATGCTGTTCCAATGATTATTGGGGAAATTAGAAGATATTTAAGAGATAATTCTTTAATTAGAGTTTCTAGATCTTTAAAAGATATTGCTTATAAAACTATGAAGTACAAAGAAGAATATTTAATGCTTCATGGAATAGAACCTACAATTGCAGAGATTGCGAAAGAATTATGTGTTGAAGAAATTGATGTTGTTGTAGCATTAGAGGCGATGCAAGACCCAGTTTCAATTTACACGCCGATTTATTCGAATGGCAGTGATGAAATATTATTAATGGACCAAATCAAAGATGATCGTGATAATGAAGATAAAAGGATATTAGAAATGACAGTGGAAGAGGGAATTAAAAAATTAAATGAGAGAGAAAAAAATATTATTATAAATCGTTTTTATGAAAATAAAACACAAATGGAAATAGCTCAAGAAATTGGAATTTCTCAAGCACAAGTTTCAAGATTAGAAAAGAATGCTTTAAAAATTATTTTTAATGTAAAGTAAAGAAAGGAAAATTACGTAGCAATTAGGAATTAATAAAAAGCATCTTTCAGGTGGAAAATATAAATATGGGTGTTAATATTATTTTGAAAAAATTAGTCAAAATTTTGTTGGATAATTTGACGCAAGATAAATTATAAGTATATATACATAATGTTCCATTTCTTGCTTAAAAAGTTATAATATGATATAATTACGTTATATAGGTGGAAAATAATATGAAAAAAGTTGATTTAACTGTTTATAATAATTATTTAATATATTTTCAATTATATGATGTTGCAATTAATGAAACTAACTATGGTATAGAAAAGTTTTTACAAATGATTGAAATTAATCCAAGCACATATAGAAAATGTAAAAAAGGAGAGCTAATTGCTGGCCCTAAATTGATTGAGAAATTAACGAAATATTTTGAATATAAAATTCCTAATAGTGAGGATATTAAGTCATTTGAGGATTTATTTAATATTATTTATTATAATATGTATTACAAAATTTATGACAATTATGAACATTATATTAAAAAGATGGATGAGATAATTAATGAAAAATATGCAATTTTCCCAATTGCTTTGTTATTTAAATTATTGCTAATAATTAGCTCAAATATCGATTACAATACAATTGTTAAAAATAATATTGAAGATTATAAAATGTTAAAGAAATATTGTAAATTTTTTTCTGATGAATTATTAGAAATATTTGAATTGATTTATTTGACTTTTGAATATAATATTTCTGAAGGTTATTGGTTAAAAAATTATAATAATGGTTTTGCTTATTATATATTGTCGTCTCGTTCTTATTTTAATCAAAAATATATTGAAAGTATTTTTTTTGCCACTAAGTCGAAGGAATTCCTATCAAATGACGGAAACATAATAAGAATTTTATTTTTAAATAATATATTAATGAGTAGCTTATTATATGTTGGGAATTATCAGGAATGTAATGATTTAGCCTTTAAACAAAAATTAACATTAAAGGCCATCAATTCAGAATATTTATTTTTACAAAAAAGTTTAAAAAAATATGAAATTGTTTCATTATTGGGGTTAGAAAAATTTTCTGAAATAATAACAATTTTAGAAAGAAGTCAAAGTTTTAATATGATTTTACTTACATGTTATTTAGTTTCAATATTTAAGCATAGGGGAAAAAAAGAGTATATAAATTATTATAATGATTTAGAACTTGAAGAATTTGAAAAGAATGATCAAGACTATTTGCGCAATTTGAATACTTTTCTCGTTTATAATAAAAAAAGCATATTACGACATTTAAATCATTGTGAAATAGAAGGATGGTTAATAAATATTTTGAAAAAAATCGAAATTCAAAATTAACTGTATTTCACTCCTATAAACGCTCCAAAATTGGAGCTTTTTTTTTTTTTTTTGCAAATATTAATTAATTTCGGTCGGATTATGAATTTGTAAACGTTTGACAATGAAATA
>JAEDHQ010000068.1 GCA_016296945.1 Bacilli bacterium
TCAACTTTTTAATAGTATATTATTATGTGGATTTTTTTTATTTTTTATGGTAAAATAATAAAAGTATTGATTTATAATTAAAATAGAAATTTAAAAGGAAAAAATTATGCAAAGATATTTTTTTAAAGATAATAGTTGTTTAGATCGATTAAATAATCGCATTATTATAAATGATAAAGAAAATTTTCATCATATTAAAAATGTTATGCGAATGAAAATTGGTGATAAACTGATTGTCTGTACTAATGATATGCAAGAATATTTATGTGAGATTGATAGTATTACAAATAATGTTTTTTTAAATATTTTAGAAGAACATCATAATACCAATGAACTAAAGGCAAATATTACGATTGCCCAAGGATTAGTTCGTCGTGAAAAGAAGGAAGAAGTATTGCGTCGTTTAGTTGAACTAGGCGCATATCAATATATTCCTGTAGAAATGGAGCGTTCTATTGTCCATTTAAATAAATATAATGAAAACATCGATCGAATTAACACAATAATAAAGGAATGTAGTGAGCAATCTGAACGTGGTATATTGATGAAATATTTAGAAGCAATTAGTTTTAAGGATTTTATTAAACTAAATGATTATGATTACAAGTTTGTTTGTTATGAAGAAAGTGGAAGAAGCAATGAACATTCTTTAAAGTCTTATCTAGATAAACTAAAAGATAAGAAAATATTAGTTTTAGTTGGCCCTGAAGGTGGTATTAGTAATAAGGAATTAGAAATCCTTGACAATAATGGATTTATTCGTATTGGTTTAGGTAAAAGAATATTGCGAACAGAAACAGCACCATTATTTATTATGAGTGTTTTAGGATATGGAGTTGAGTTTTATGAAGATTAGTTATATGTCTTTAGGTTGCAAAGTAAATCTTTATGAATCTGTGGCAATCATTAATGACTTTGTGAACAATGGCTTTGAATTAGCTGAATTTGATGATATTTGTGAAGTTTATTTAATAAATACATGCACCGTTACACAAACTAGTGATTCAAAAAGTAAAAAAATGATTAGGCAAGCCATTAAGAGAAATAAGGATGCTATTATATGTGTTATGGGTTGTTTTGCTCAGCTTAATAGTAATGATGTTTGTAATATACAAGGTGTAAACATTGTTTGCGGAACAAGTAATCGAACTTTAATTTTACCAACTGTTTTAAAAATGCTAGAAACTAATGATCGAACATTAGTTAATTTAACCCAATCTTATAATGAAATATGCTATTATGAAGATTTATCATTAGATCATTATGATCATAAGACAAGAGGTTTTGTAAAGATTCAAGATGGTTGTGAAAATTTTTGCTCTTATTGTGCGATTCCATATTCACGTGGACGTTTTCGCAGTCGAGATTCTTTGAGCGTGATAAAAGAAATTCAATTATTATCTGATAGAGGGATGAAGGAAATTGTTTTAACTGGTATTAATACTGGTGCATATGGCAAAGATAATAATTCTAGTTTATCTATGCTATTAGAAGATATTATTAAAAACGTTTCTAATTTAGGTCGTTTGCGTATTTCATCAATAGAAGCTACCGAAATTACCATTGAATTACTAGAAGTAATGAAAAAATATTCTAATCATTTTTGTATGCACTTACATATCCCAGTTCAAGGCGGAAGTGATGAAATATTAAAGAAAATGAATCGTAAATATGATATTAAGTATTATCGTAACAAATTAGCTTTAATTCGTTCATATTTTCCATTAATTAATATTACAGCTGATGTAATGGTTGGCTTTAATGGGGAAACTGATGAGTTATTTGCAAAAGCATATGATTTCATTGATTCTTGTAAATATGGCGAAACACATATTTTCCCATATTCACCTCGTCCTAATACATTAGCATATCTTGAAAGTAAGAAAATTAAATTTAAAGATGCTGTTGCTGATTATAAGAAAAAGACTCGTGTTAATGATTTATTGGTTTTAAATGAAATAAATGGATTAGAATATCGTAAGAATTTTATTGATAAAAATGTTGAAGTTATTGTAGAAAAGATTGAAAATGGTTTTGCCTTTGGTCATTCTTCTAATTATTTAGAAGTGAAATTTAAAGCAATTAAGGCAAAAGAAAATGATTTAGTTAATGTAATAATTACAAAAGCTGGTTATCCGATAAGCGAAGGAGTTGAAAAAGATGTCATTGAATAAGGATTCTAATAATACTAATAAATTATCTTTTTTGGACTTTAATTTTAAAAATTATATAAATCAAGGTTTAGAAGTAATTGGCTTTAAAAGACCTACGGATATCCAAAATATTATCATACCTAAAGTATTAAATGGTGTTAACGTAATTGGTAAAAGTCAAACAGGCACTGGAAAGACTCATGCTTTCTTATTACCTTTATTACAAAAACTAGATGAAAGAATAAATGAAGTTCAAGAAGTTATAATTGTTCCAACACGCGAATTAGGTAGTCAAATTTATCAAGAAATAAATAAAATTATTAAATATAGTGATCAACCGATTGATGTTAGGTTGTATGTTGGTGGTACTGATCGTCTTAATGAACTTGAAAGATTAAAAAAGTCACAGCCGCAAATTGTGATAGGAACAATCGGAAAATTATCTGATTTAGCTATTTCTTCAAATGTACTAAAAATACATACTGCTAAGTACGTTGTTATTGATGAAGCAGATATGGTTTTTGAGATGCAAGAACTAGAGGAAATTGATAAAGTGTTTGCTCGCTTTCAGGAGATTCAAGTGTTATCTTTTTCCGCAACAATTCCGCAAAATTTAATTACATTTTTGAATCGATATATCACAAATAATGAAGTTGTTGATTTAATTGGAAAAAATGTTCAAAAAGAGTCAATTGAACATTTATTTATATCTACAAAAAATAAAGCTAAAGATGAGATTTTAATTGAGTTGTTGCAATCATTACAACCTTATTTAGTATTGATTTTCGCAAATACTGTGAAAAAGGTTGATGAAATTGCCATGATGTTAGGTGAAAATGGCTTTAAAATAGCGAAGATTACTGGTGAATTAGAGCCTCGAGAAAGAAAGCAAGTTATTAAAAGAATTAAAGATGGTCTATATCAATATGTTGTTTGTAGTGATATTGCTGCTAGAGGAATGGATATTGTTGGAGTTAGTCATGTAATAAACTATGAAATGCCTGAAGACATTGAGTATTATATTCATCGTATTGGTCGTACGGCTCGTTTTGAAAATTCTGGACAAGCGATAAGTTTTTATGATTATGAAGATGAAAACTATTTAAAGAAATTAGCAAGTAAAGGATTGTCTTATAAATTTGTTAATTTAAAGAATAATGAATTAGTTCCTACACGACAACGTAATAATAAAAACAAAAAAGAATCACAAGCTGAAATTGCGATTCATAAGAAACATCCTGTTCCTAAAAAAGTAAAACCAGGATATAAGAAAAAACGTAAAGAAATAATTGAAAAAGAAATTAAGAAAGAGAAGAGAGCACGTATTAGTGAAATATACCGCAAACGTGCTAAGAATAATTATGAAAATAGGTAGTCATGTTTCGAATAATGGAGAATTAATGTTGGCTGGTAGTTTAGCAGAAGCTTTAGGCTATGGTGCTAATGCTTTAATGGTATATTTAGGTCCACCGCAATCAACATTTCGTAAACCTTTTAGTGCTTTAAATAGTGATCTATTAAAGGAAGGATTAGAAAAGTATAATCTGAATATTGAAGATGTAATTATACATGCTCCATATATTGTGAATCTTGCTCAACCTGATGATGAAAAAAGGCAATTCGCTATTGATTTCATTACTAATGAAATGAAAGTAATGGCGAAAATTGGTGCTAAGTATATGGTTGTTCATCCTGGTGCTCATATGAAACAAGGAGTAGAAAAAGGACTAGAATTAATCGCTGATTCATTTCGTAAGATTTTACAGAATACAATTAATGATGATACTTGCATAGCAATTGAGACTATGGCTGGTAAAGGTAGTGAATGTTGCTTTGAGTTTGCTCAAATTGGAAAATTAATTGAATTAGTTGGTAAAGATTTTGAGAATCGTCTTGTTGTTTGTTTTGATACTTGCCATACTCATGATTCCGGTTATGATATTGTAGATGATTATGAAGGTGTTTTAAATGATTTTGACCAAAAAGTTGGCTTAGATAAGATTAAAGTAATCCATTTGAACGATTCAAAAAATATTAGAGGGGCAAAAAAGGATCGCCATGAAAACTTTGGTTTTGGTTACATTGGTTTTGACGCTTTAATGCAATTTATTAATGATGAGAGATTTAAGGATGTACCTAAAATTTTAGAAACTCCTTATGTAAAAGTTGATGAAAAGACTTCTTATCCACCTTATAAATATGAAATTAAGATGATAAAAGAAGGTCACTTTGATCAAAGTTTAATTAGTAAAATTTTGATTAACCATGGTAATTAGTTTCTTCTAATTACCTTTTTCTAATTATTTATATAATATTTATTAATAGAAGAGAAAAATTGATAGTTTGATTAAGCAATTTGCTCATATGATAATTAAGGTTCAAAGCAATACTGATAAGTCATGGGAATATGGATCGCAAGATTTAATCAAAGGGATTTTACATTGTATGCTAGAAGATGCAGTAAATCCAAAAAAGAACTTTTCTTTCGATATGATGACTTTACGCACTTTCCATCGCTATTATGCTGCATTAATAGATCCAATTTTACGTAATTCTTATGATTTGAATTCTCATCCATTAATGGAAGGAAAAAGCGAGAAAGCAAAATTATTAATGTTCACTGCTTTACATAATGCACCAAACACAATACGTACTTATTGTGATGTTTTTGATGGAGTAAGAAAAGACTGGTTCTAAGCTCATATTTTTGCTTTAACTACGGGAAATACGATTGATATCAATGTTTTAGATGATGAACCATTTGCGATTTTTCTAATCAATGTGGCAGAAATACAATACCATCATTACAATCAAAATTAAATGTTAATGACAATAGTATTATTGATGTTCCATTAGTTCTTGTAAGTCACTTAGATTTAATTTTTCCAGGACAAATATATTTAAAACGTATTTATTTTCCAGTAATTTTATAACAATTTATACGTAACTATAACTGTGTAGAATATGGTATATTTGGTGGTTTCTTTAATCCTGTTGGCTTAAAAGAATATACTCCATTTGAATTTGATGCATTCTTTGCAAAAAAAATACCTACGATATATCATATGACAAAGATGAAGATTATAAATAAAAGAGCAATAAAAAAAACTAGGATTTTTCCTAGTTTTTTACATATATCCATTTATTGGATTCCATCTTGATTTTTCATTAGTTGGTTTAGATAATAAAAATAATTGGGTTAAAAAAGCAATAATTGATGTAATCAAGAATAAAAGAGTCGTAACTTTGTCACTCTTAAAGAAAAAAGAAAACATATAACCAAATATAGCATAAACGCCAATTGATGCAAAGCCACCAGACATATTAATATCATGATATCTTCTAATAGCTAAAGCATTAATTGGAAAAAATAATATTATATTTAAAATTGTATTAATATAATTTAAACTAAGTACGCCTAATACAATATTTTGAATAATATAAATAATATAAATAACCCAAAATTCTTTTCTTGTAGAAACACCAGCTGTAGAAAATCCTTTGACGAAAAAGTTTTTGAAACAATCTAAAATTGTTACTTTATTATTAACATTGATTAGGTTTCTTTTTTTTGGCATTTCTTTTCCACAATATGGACAGTAATACTCATCATCAGAAATATTCTTTCCACATTTTTGACAAAACATAAAATCACCTTCTTAATGCTATTATATCAAAAAAAATATTTATTGTAAATTAAAATGACACAACAGATTATTTCTATTGTGTCATATATGAGATTATTTTTTCATTTCGTAATGTAAACAGTGTTCATCATAATAGCTTTTATCTGTAAATTTGTAATTGTTTTTTAGATAAAAATCTTTTGCTTGGTCTTGTGCGGAAACAATCAAATCAAATCCTTTTTTTGCATTTTTTTCAAGGGCCATCAAAATAATTGAACCTATTCGTTTAATTCTTGCTTCTTTTAAAACACAAATACGGCCTAGATGATATTGATTGTTTTCAAAATAGATTCTACCTGTACCTAAAGGAACATTTTCTTTATAGACGACTACAAAAGTAGAAGTGTTATCGTATTTATCAAATTCATTTTTAAAGCCTTGTTCGTCAATGAAGATTTTTGTGCGTAAATCTTTTATTTCGTCGGTTAAACAATTAAAGTATTTAATTTCTAAATTATTTAAATAAATGATAATCTCATTTTTTAAATAATTTATAATATTTTCTTCTTCCATACGATATTGAATTTCACCATTTTTAAAGAACATTGCACAGTTTTTACCACCAGCAATTCCTAAATCAGCGTCTTTAGCTTCTCCTGGGCCATTAACAATACAACCCATTACTGCAACCTTTATTGTTTGCTTTATATTTAGGCTATTTAAGAATTTGTTAATTTCATTTGCTATTGGTAACATATTGTATTGGCATCTTCCACATGTTGGACAACTAACAAGAACTGGTTTTTGATATAAATTTATCGAAGATAATATTTCTTTTGCTGCAAACACTTCATTAACTGGATCATCAGTTAATGATACTCTAATTGTATCACCAATACCATTTAAAAGAAGATGTCCTAAAGCTACAGCAGATTTAATCGAACCACTATAATTTGTTCCTGCTTCTGTAACACCTAAATGCACAGGATAATCATACATTGATGAAAATAATTCATATGCTTCAATTGTTTTTAAAACACTAGATGCTTTAATTGAAACAACTATATTATGATAATCTAAGTCTTCTAATATTTTTATATGTTCTCTAGCACTTTCTACTAATGCTTTTGCTCCTGTTCCATACTTAGCTTCTATTTCTTTATTTATAGAGCCACTATTAACTCCAATTCTAATTGGAATGTTTTTTTCTTTACATTTTGATACAATTTGTTTAATTCCTTCAATAGAACCAATATTACCTGGGTTAATGCGTAGTTTATCGATTCCCGCATCTATAGCAATTAATGCAAGTTTATAATCAAAATGGATGTCAGCCACAAGATTAGCATTTGCTTTTGCACATATTTGATATAATGCTAACGCATCCTCTTTATCAAGAACTGCCAATCGAATGATGTCACATCCATTATTTTTTAATTCTTCAATTTGTTTTAAAGTACTTGCAACATCTTTAGTTTTTGTATTGGTCATACTTTGAATAGCAATTTTATTATTACCACCGATAAAAGTATTTCCTACTTTAACCACTTTAGTTTGCTTTCTTTTTTGCATTTGTTACCTTCTTAGTTATTTTAGTTGTTTCTTCAACTTTTTTTCTTTTTTTCTTTTTACGTTGTGGACTTCTAATATGTTGTTGACGAAGAATATTGTATATTGTGCTACGAGATAGATTGTATCCACGATCTTGCATTACCTTCGCAAATTCTGTGAAATTAGTTCCCCGAAAATCAACGCGATAAATATGAGCAATTTCTTTTCTTAATTCCTCTTCATAAGTGTTAACAGGTTTATGATAACGATTTTTATGAATAACACCTTCAGCACCAACATTTAAAACTTGTCGTTTTAGATTACGTACTTGACGAGTAGTTATATTAAGTTTTTTTGCAGCTTCAGTACCATTAATTTCACCTGCTATTAATTTTTTAATAACACGCAATTTTTTCTTTTCTAATTTTTTTAATTTTAATGCCCTAATTTCTTCAGGTGTTTGTGTAACTACAATCGGAAGAGGTTTTTCTTCGATTATAGTATTATCTGAAGAAATCTCTTCATTATTTAAGATAGATTTTTCCTCCATTATATTACCTCACATATTTTTTTATAAATATTTCCTAAATATTATACTATATTTTGTAATAAAAAGCAATGATAAAATTTTTAAATACTAGATAAAATAATGTCATTTCTTGATATAAATAAAAAAAACACTGTTAATCATTTTTCAAAATGATACCCTTTATGATA
>JAEDHQ010000069.1 GCA_016296945.1 Bacilli bacterium
TTTTAATAAGTACCAAAGTAGAGAAAACTAAAAAAGATTTTATATTTATTAAATCTGTTGGTGATTAAAAGTGACGTTCTATAATTATATGCTATTGTATCATTTTTACTATAAGTTATTGATTAAAGAACATTCGTTGCTCTTCAACTTTTTGTTTCCGACTATTTTTTACATTTATCATGTCGTGTAATTAATGGATTTATAAAATTTCCATTAAAATATGATCAAATATGGTATACTATTTGCGTTCAAAAAAATAAAAAAGGCATAAAATATGAACATAAAAGAAATAGAAATACTAAGAAATATAAATAAAGATTTTAGTCAGAGAGAATTAGCAAATAGATTTAATATCTCACTAGGAAAAGTAAACCAGATAATTAGTAAATTAAAACAGGAAAAGTTTATAGATGAGAATAATAATATTACATTAAAGACAAGAAATTATTTTAAAAAACATCATCCCCAAAATGCCGTAATTCTTGCAGCAGGATATGGAATGAGAATGGTCCCAATCAATACTGAAGAACCGAAAGGGTTACTTGAAGTTAAGGGAGAAACATTAATTGAACGTTTGATTAAACAATTGCATGAAGTGGGAGTGCAAGATATAAAAGTTGTAGTCGGCTTTATGAAAGAGCATTATGAATTTTTAATTGATAAATATAATGTTAAATTAGTTGTTAATTCTCATTATAAAGATTGGAATAACGTATATTCTCTCTTCTTAGTAAAAGATGATATTTCAGATACTTATATTTTACCGTGTGATGTTTGGTTTGAGGAAAATCCATTTTCTACTATTGAAGATGAATCTTGGTATTTATTTGGCGAGGAGCAAGTTCCTGGATCAAACTGGCAAGTAAAAAATAATGAAAAGGTACGTTTTAACTCATCAAAGGGAAATAAAATGATTGGACTTGCATATCTCAATGAGATGCAAGGAAAAAACATTTCAAAACTTTTAGAAAAAAGTATTGAAGAAAAGCAATATACCTCTTTTTGGGAAGATGTATTAGAAAATAAGAAAAATTTTTTATTAAAAGGGAAGCTTATTTCTGATAATAGTCATGCTGAAATTAATTCATACGAGCAATTACTAGACTTAGATTCAGGTTCTACTCATTTAAAAAATGATGCAATTGAGATCATTGAGGACATTTTAAAAGTAAATAAAAAAGATATCCACAATATTCATACTCTAAAAAAAGGAATGACTAATCGATCATTTATTTTTACTGTTAATAATAAAAGATATATTATGCGTATTCCTGGTGAAGGAACCGATAAATTAATTGATCGCAAAGAAGAATACGATGTCTATCAGAGAGTAAAGAAAGAGCCGTATACAGAAACAATTCTCTATCTAAATCCTGATAGTGGTTATAAAATATCTGAATTTTTAGAGAATACTAGAAATAGTGACGCAAATAATATTCAAGATGTGAAAAAAAGTATGAGTGTATTGCGTAAATTTCATAGTCAAAATTATCAAGTTGATCATACTTTTGATATTTGGAAACAAATTGATTTTTATGAAAGTCTTAGAAAAACAGCATCGGCTTATCGTGATTATGAGGAAATAAAGGATTGGGTCTTAAAATTAAAACCATTTATTGAGGATAATGTTACAAAGTGGTCTTTATGCCATATTGATGCAAATTATGATAATTTTTTAATTGATCAAAATAATAATGTGTTTCTTATTGATTGGGAATATGCAGGCATGCAAGATCCGGATTTAGATATTGCTATGTATGCTATTTATGCCGGTTATACTAAGGAGAAAATTGATCAATTAATAAATATATATTATGAAAATAAAGTTTCGGAAAATATCCGATATAAGATTTATGCTTATGTTGCAGTTGGGGGATTACTGTGGAGTAATTGGTGTGAATATAAGCAATCTCTTGGATTAGACTTTGGAGAATATTCTCTTGCACAATATCGATATGCAAAAGAGTATAGTAAATTAGTTTTGAATTATTTGGAGAAAAAGAATGACAAAAATAAATAATGCAATAATTATGGCAGCGGGTATGGGAACAAGAATGAGACCATTAACTAATGAAACACCTAAACCTCTAGTAAAAGTTAATGGAATAAGAATGATTGAAAGTATTATTCAAGCTTTACATCAGGAAAATATAACTGATATTACAGTAGTCACTGGCTATTTAGCAGATGAATTTGAATTTCTAGCTAAGAAATATGAAAATCTTAAGCTAATTCACAATCCATATTTTAATCAATATAATAATATCTCTTCTTTATATGTTGCTCGAAAAGAATTAAAGAATACTATTATTTTAGATGGAGATCAGTTGATTTATAATCCTGACATTTTGAGTAGTAATTTTAAGAAATCAGGTTATGCAGGTAGTTCAATTAATAAGTGGTCGGATGAATGGATAATGCATACGAATGAGGAAGGAAAGGTTATATCTTGTGACAGAGATGGTGGCGATAATGGTTGGCGTTTGTATAGTGTTTCCAAATGGAACGCAGCTGATAGCTCTTTATTAGGAAAATTCGTAGAAAAAGAATTTGAAAATAAAAATTATGATATTTATTGGGATGATATTCCAATGTTTTTATATGCCGATAAATTCAATCTTTCAGTACATAAGATTAGTGAATCTGACATAGTAGAAATTGATAGTATTAAAGAATTGGCAAATATCGATTCTTCTTATGAAAAGTATGTAAAATAAAATGAAAAAAAAGTTTACAAAAATAGATTATTCACTAATCTCTATTCCTTTATTGTCAGTTTTAGTTCTAAGCTGTATATTTCTTATTTTTCCAAATGAGTCTAAAAATTGTCTAGTAAATGTGCGGGCTGGAATAAATAGATATTTTTCAAGCTACTATCTTTGGGTAGGAGCTTTATTTTTATTAAGTACCTTAATCTTAGCGTTCTCGCCTCTGGGAAATATAAAAATAGGTAAAAAAGATGATAGGCCAATTTACCCTGCTTTTAAATGGGGGATGATGATCTTTACCTCCACTATGTCTGCAGATGTGATCTTCTATTCATTGTGTGAGTGGATGATGTATATGGGAGAGCCAACTATTAAAAATAGACAAAATCCTTTTGAATGGTCCTTAACATATTCTTTGTTTCACTGGGGACCAATTGCATGGTCATTTTATATTATGTTGGCAGTTGCATTTGCATACATGCTCTATGTGTCTAAAAACAAAAAACAAAAATTCTCGGAAGCATGTCGGCCAATTTTTGGAAATTTAATTGATGGTATTACGGGTAAAGTAATAGATTTAATTGCGATTTTTTCTCTAGTGGCAGCAACAGCTACTACTTTTTCAATGTCCCTTCCTTTATTAGCTCAAGTTGCGAAAACTTTGTTTCATGTAGGAACTGTACAAACTTGGTCTTTAATTTTAATGGCGTTGATAGTCATAATTTATTTATCAGTTTCTTTACTTGGCTTAAAAGCAATGAGCCGTTTTTCGGTAATAGCTTTCTCTATGTTCGGACTTTTATTATTATATGTCTTACTTGTAGGAGGTGGAGTAGGTTCTGACTTTGTGGCAGGAGGAGCTGCAATAAGAAATTTAACTACTAATTTTATTTCTTTAGCACTGCCAAATAAAATTAATAGTTTTACTCAAAATTGGACTGTGTATTATTGGTCTTATTGGATTGTTTGGTGTGTTGCTACCCCATTTTTTATTGGAAGTATCAGTAAAGGGAAAAAAATTCGTGAAATTATTTTAGGTGCATATTTTTGGGGATTGAGTGGCACTTTCTTATCCTTTATTATTTTGAGTAATTTTGGGATTAGAGAACAAATTCGAGGAATTATCAATGTTACAGCCTTATTAAGCAAAGACGTTTCTTATCCGGTAATCATAACTACTCTTTTAAAAACTTTACCTCATTATGAATGGGGATTAATTATTCTTAGTGGGGCAATGATAGGATTGTACTGTACGGTTTTTGATTCCATAACTATGGTCATTTCCAAATACTCATACAAGAATTTACTTGTAGAAGAAACTCCAAGTAAAAAAATGAGAGCATTTTGGGCAATTGCTTTTAGTATTTTTCCTTTAGTACTGATTCTGACTGGGGAGTCTGTTTATAATATTCAATCAGTGGCTATTATTGCTGCACTACCAACTAGTATAGTTATGATTTTAATTGTAATTAGTTTTTATAAGAGTTTACTTGGGCGGAAGAAAAATTGATTAAAGGTGTTGGAAGCTTGATGAAATATTATGTCTAAGGTCTACTTGTAAGCGATTGAATTTTGTGCAAAAATTAAAATGTATTTTTTATAAAAAATATAAGTATAGAAAGTGATTGAATAATGCATAATCGAAAGAAATTAAATATTGGTATTTCATCCTTAATTTTAGGGGCACTCTTTTTAGAATTTAATGTTTCACAAGTTAAAGCAGATAACGTTAAAACTAGTCTTAATCATAATGAGCAAACTAATACTAAAGTAATTAACCAAAACGACGCGTCTAGAAATAATGCAATAGCGCAAAACTCAGTAACTAATTCTAAGTTTAATGCCTCTTTAGTATCTTCTTCTAATAATCAAAATGATTTAGATAAAAAATTAGTAGGAGCCCAAGAAACAAAGAATAATATAGAAAATGAAAAACAAACGTCAACTAACGCAGTACAATTAAATGCTAAGGTGACCTCTCAATGGGTTCCAGCATCTCCGTCTTTGTATTCAGTTAAGAATGATAATACAAATAAATGGAGATATAATTCTAATATTAAAACCTGGAGTTATATAAAAAGTGATGGTACAAATGCCAATCAAGAATGGGTAAAGACCAAAGATAATCAATGGTATTATTTTGATAAAAATGGAAATATGGCATCAAACGGCTGGTTTGCTACTACTTCAATACAAGAAGATAATGGAAAAAAGTATTACTTTAATAAGGATGGACATTATTTAACAGATTATTGGGCATATGATCCCTATGGTAAAACTTGGAGTTATGCAAGAAATGATGGAGTACAAGCCAATGACCAATGGCTGAAGGCTAAAGATAATCAATGGTATTATTTTGATTTTAATGGGAATATGGTAACAAATAGTTGGTTTGATACCGATGGAAAGATATATTATTTTGATAAAAATGGTCATTATTTAACGAATCATTGGGTTTATGATTCAGCTGTTAATATCTGGAGTTACGTAAAAAATGATGGTACACAAGCAAATGAAGAATGGTTAAAACTGTCAGATGGCCAATGGTATTATTTTGGCGTTAGTGGAATTATGGCAGCCAATGGCTGGGTCCTAACTTCTTTGAAAAATAATAATTCAAAAGAATACTACTTTGATAAAAATGGTCACTATTTAATAAACCATTGGGCTTATGATAAATATGAGAAAACTTGGAGCTATGCAAAAAAGGATGGAACTCAAGCATTAGAAGAATGGGTAAAAGGAGCCAATGGAGCCAGATATTATATTAACGATAATGGGGTTATGGTAACAAATAGCTGGTATGATACACCTTCAGAAGGTGAATATTACTTTGATAAAGATGGTCATCCAGTAAATCTTCATTTAGCCACTGAATTTGATAAAAATGGTGCCCCTATAACCAATCATTGGGTATATGATTCAAATAATCATCTCTGGGGTTATACTAATCAGGATGGCACCCCAGCATTAGAAGAGTGGGTAAGAGCATCCGATAACAAATGGTATTATTTTAATAATGCAGGAGTTATGGTAACAAATGGTTGGTATAATACTCAGTTAAAAGATGGTAACTGGAAGAAATATTACTTTGATCAGAATGGTCATTATTTAACAGATCATTGGGTATATGATTCATATGGCAAAACTTGGAGCTATACAAAAACTGACGGAACTCAAGCAATAAGAGAATGGGTAAAGACACCAAACGGACGGTGGTATTATTTTGATAATATTGGGATGATGCCAACAAATGTTCTCTTAGATACTCATATTAAAAATGACGTCTGGAAACCATATTACTTCGATAAAGATGGTAGTTATATGACTAATGCATGGGCTTATGATTCTGCTGATAAGATGTGGATTTATACGAAAAATGATGGTATACCTGCAGTACAAGAATGGTTAAAAAACAATGACGGTCAATGGTATTACTTTACTGCTTCAGAGGCTATGGCAGCAAACGGTTGGTTTAGAACTCGTTGTGCAAATAATTATTGGAAAATATATTATTTTGATAAAAATGGTCATTATTTAACCAATCATTGGGCTTACGATGCTGATAATAAGACTTGGAGTTATGCGAAAAGCGATGGTACGAGAGCAACGGAAGAATGGGTAAAGACACCAAGTGGCCAATGGTATTATTTCGATAAGAAGGGAAATATGGTAACAGATGATTACTATGACACTTATGTAGGAAACGGTAAGTGGAAAAAGTATTACTTTGATCGGGATGGACATTACTATCAAATCTAATAGATGAATATGTTAATGAGGAATTAAGCACTAAATTTAGTTGTTTAATTCCTTTTCTTTTGCAATTAGTTTTTTCAAGTCTGATTCTAATTAAGAGAAAAATTAGAATAGCTATAAAAATTTGCTAACTGAATTGTTGAGTTTACGGGTGCTAACAGCAGTAAAGCAACCGGTAGAGGTGGAATAATTATTCGCCTTAATATTTAGAAGAGTATAGGAAAATATTAGGTAATGCTTATTCTTACGAGTCTTGCTATTATATACTTGTTTAATAAAATAATTAGATTTTTATCTATAATATTAGATAGCGCTTCAATTATGTCCTTAGAAAAAATATTTAATATATTAGCGAAATTTTAGATATGGTTTAGATGATATTTAAGGAGAAACATGGGAAAAGAAAAAAGTATTTTTAGAGAGTTATTTACTGAATTACAACAAACAAATATTATGTACATATCTTTAATTTCCATATGTTTGCTGATAATAATTGATTACTTGAATCCAACAGGAAGAGTAATGGCAGAGTTATGGGGAAGTACCGTAGTCATTGGGATATTGATATCATTTTGGTTCGTAATAAATAATAAAATTCTACTTTTATTTAAAGTAAATAGCATAAATGCATTAGATGATATTAATCTGTATATTGTTATAAGCGATCTAGGATATGGATTATATCTCTTAATTACCAAACAGTATTTCTCATGGAAGTTTGTAGTAGTACTTCTTATCGCTTTGCTTTCTTTGTCGATAGGGATTTATAGAATAATATGTTTGCAACAAGCGATTTTAAAGAGACTAAAAAATGATGAAGAATGCCATTTGGTAGAATTGAAGGACTTATATAAAAATAATTTAAATGTAAGTTTGCCAATATTTATTAAGGATAGAGCAGTAAAAGATGATTTGTTAGGTCGAGACAGTATAATTACACTCCTATATAAATCAATCTGTCAAAACTTTTCAAAACAAGACTCTTTCGTTATCGGATTATCAGGTCCTTGGGGTTCAGGAAAAACTACCATTACAAATATTGTTCGTAAACAGCTAGAAGAGCAAAATTCAGATATTAAGATAATTAGGGGACTCAATCCATGGATCTCCGGTTCAGAAGTAGTCTTATTAAATTCATTCTACGATGCAATGTTAAATGCTTTAGGGATTAATTACAGTTCGCGAAAAATCAGAAAACAGTTAAAAGAAGTTTCAAGATATGTGATTGAAATTCCAACTGTAGGAAAATCATTGAGTAAGGTAATGGAGAATGACATTAATCAAGAAAATATAGAGAAATGGCAAGCTAACCTAAAAAATTTGATTTTAAGTAGTAATAAAAAGTATGTCCTGTTTATTGATGATTTGGATAGAGCAACAAGCACACAAATTAGATTCCTTCTAAAAATGTTAGGATCTTTGTTTGATTTACCTAATTTGATATTTATATTGCTTTATGATAGGAATAGATTAGAAAAAATATTACAAGACGATAATAAATTAAATACTTCTTTTGCAGAAAAAATAATT
>JAEDHQ010000070.1 GCA_016296945.1 Bacilli bacterium
GCTCAAACTTTTTTTAATTTAGGCTCTTTAAAAATATGAAAATTATAAAAAATTTTCATTTATCACTTGCAATTTGTAAAATCTTATTATAAACTATTTAGTGAGATATTATATATTTTTAAAAAATAAATGTAGGAGAATAACATGGCTAGAAAAGATAAAAAAATCAAAGGTCAAATTTCAGAAGAGGAATTAGGTACAGTCAAATTAGATTTTGATTTTGCAGATTCTGAAGATGATGAAGAAGAGTTAGTCGATTATGTAGCTAGCGAAGATCAAAAATATAGTAATAAAGTATTCTTGCGTTTAAAAATGGCAATGGATCGCGTAAAACAATATTATAGCGATTTCCGTAATGAAATGAATAAATATGATAAGATTACATTTAGATCAACTTCTACTGGTGATACGTATCTTTATAAACGTAAAGTTATCTTAAAAGTATCAATTTTTGCTAGAGCTTTAAAAATATATATGAATCTTAATCCCAAAGATTTTGATGAAAAATATCACTTAGTTGATATGAGTGATATTAAGAAATATGAAAGCACTCCGTTAATGATTCGTGTTGGTAGTGATCGTTCATATAAATATCTATTAGAAATATTTGAATCACTAATTAATAAATATCGTTTACCACTAAAAAAGGTGCAACCAGAAGTTATAGATTATGTTTCTGAGTTACAAAGCAATACCCAAGAAATATTAGGATTATTAGGTTATCAAGAAGTTGTTACAAAAATAGCTACATTAAAGGCTATTGACGTAATTCCAAACAATGTAGCAAAGAACTGCCAAGTTCTTGTTACTAACCCTTTCAAAGCAAAGGGAAGTAAAGTTATTTGTGAAGTAACAGTTGGTGAGTTATCAGCTGCTTTTAAGGATAAATATCAAATTAATTTACAACTATTAATTGATGTTGGTATTGCTTCTGCTGATGCTAATTATTTACGAATCATTGGAAAAGGTGATTGTCGTTATCCATTAGATATTCAGGCAAATGATTATGACATCAATGCTTTAAAGTTAATTATAATGACTGGTGGTAATGTGGTTAAATATGTGTAATAAAATATTTTATCACTAGATCTTTAAACAAAAATAAGTAAAAAGGAAAATAATAATGAAAAGGTTAAAAATTAAATTATATATAACAATTACAATGTTTTTACTTGTTTCTTGTTTAGTGTTCTTTTGTGGGTATCTATTCTTATCCAAAAACTACGTTTTAAAAGCAGCAGGTAATAATTTTATAAATATGACAGGGGAAGTTGCAGTTGATTTTAATTTGCAAATTACTTCTGGTTATAACACTTTTAAAAATGTTGTTGATCAAAGCAATAAAACAACAGTAGAAGAAAGATATCAGTTTGTTTTACTTAATAAGGAATTAATACAATTTAAGAATGTTAATAATATAAAAATTGGATATATTGATGAAGAAAACAAACAATATTATATTAATGATAGTTTTTATAATTATGGTAATCAATACATCGAAAAGATGTTTACACAAAGTGTTACATTCTGTAACTTTTCATATATCTTAATGAATTGTGATGATATAAATAATTATATCGTTTTAAGATATAAAGATATTTTAGTATTTTTTGAATCACAAATATATGGAGATTTAATTTTTAATTCATTTATGAATAATGAAAAAGCAAACTATTTAGTTATTGATAGTAATGGAATGATTTTATTTGAAAAGAACAATTCTGATTATTTTAATAAGTTATATACTTATTTTGATTTTCTCGAAACTGAAACAAAAGACTATCAAGAGTTGTCAGATCGAATTAAATCTGGTTTGCATGGCTATAATGTGTTTGAAGGTAAAAAAACTAAACAAATGTTTGTTTATACTCCAATCGTAAGTGATTATAATAGTGATAAATTATTTATTTGTTATGCTTTAGATTATGAACTTGTAGAAAACAATGCTTTGTTTAAAGAAACACAAAACTTACTAAGAAATACTTTGGTTATTATCTTTGTTGCCTTGTTTGTGACAATGAATGCAATCTTAATATCAATCAATGTTATTTATGCAAAGAAAGAATATGAGTTCTCTTTATCTCGATTAACACAATTATTTGTAAAACCATATGTTGTTTTAGTTAACAAAAAAGGTCATATAATTAATTATAATAAAGCATTTAGATTAAAAGTTCAAAAGTTTTATAATTATGAGGATGTAAGTCAATTTAATTTATATCCTGATCCAACAACTGATGTTTTACCATTGATTTTAAAACAAACATCTTTTGTGATTGCTTTAGAGGATTCTAAAGAAAAAACTAGATATATCAAATTTATTTCGATTAAGAAAAGATTTAAATATTGTTTAATTGGTGAAGATAAGACTGAAGAAGTAATTGAAAATGATTTTAATCGCGATATAGCGTTATATAATCCTGTTACAAAACTACCTAATCGATATATGTTAAATCGTAAGCTGGATGAACTTTGTAATAGTGATCGTTTATTTAAAACTAATAATAGTTTAATAGCTATTGATATAACAGACTTTGCAAAAGTGAATGCGATTTTTGGTTTTGCAACTGCTGATAGTATTTTATGCTCATTAAGAGATGTATTACAAAAAACATTATCTGATTTTGAATATTCTCTTTATAATATTCGAACTAGTTTGTTCGTAATCCTTCTTGAAAATGTATTAAATTATAATTCTGTTATTGAATGGAGTAAGCAATGTTTAATTTCTTTAAATGAGCCAATCGATGTTAATGGTAATTCATTAACAAGTGTTGATGTTCGCATAGGTATTTTTAATATTGAAACTTCTAAATTAAAAACAGTTACAAGTGATTCATTGTATGAATGTGCAATGGTTGCTTTAGAACGTGCTAAGACATCGCGTCATTCGAAATGTTCATTTTATAATGCGGAACTTGGTCAATTATTCTCACGTGATCAAATCATGGAAGAAGATTTACGCAAAGCAATTGATAATAATGAATTTAAGATGTATTATCAAACACAATATAACACAAAGTACAAACGTGTTGTTGGCTTTGAAGCATTAGTAAGGTGGGATAATCCAAAATATAAGTTTGAATCTGTTGAACATTTTATTAGTCTTGCAGAAAAGAATGGAATGATTGTGGAAATTGGACGTATTATTATTGATCAAACATTTAAGTTTGCTAAACGTATTCAAGATTTTGATATTCATATTTCGATGAATGTTTCTCCTGTTCAGTTATTACAAAGTGGTTTTGTTAACGAACTAATTGATAAGTTTAATCAATATCAATTGAAAAAAGGTTCAATTGCTATTGAAATTACAGAAACATTCTTAATGGAAAATAGTGATACAATGATTGAAAAAATCAAGTTATTAAGAAGTCATGGTTTCACAATTCATTTAGATGACTTTGGTATGGGTTATAGTTCATTATTATACTTAAAAGACTTACCAATTGATTTAATTAAAATTGATAAGCAATTTGTTAGAGAAATGGTTGCTGATAGAAGAACAAGACTAATTGTATCTAAGATAGTACAAATCGCGACTAGTTTAGAATTAGGACTTGTAGCTGAAGGTGTTGAAACTAATAAACAAAGTGAGATGTTAGCTAAAATGGGATGTAATATTATTCAAGGTTACTTGATTAGTAAACCAATTATTGAAGATGAAGCCTTTAACTTTGTTAAGAAACCTCATAAGAAAGAAGTAGTTGAAGATACTATAGAGTCATCAGATGATGAATTTGAAGATGAGATTGAATTAATTGAAGAAACAGAAGATCAAGAAGATTTTAAAAATGATAATAATACAGAAAAGAGAGCAAAAAATAAAAAGAAAGGCGAAGATAAGTAATTATGGTATTAGTGTATATTAATCCAAGTTTAGCAGTTTTCTTATCGATAATTTGCTTATTAGCTACAATAGGATTAGGATATCTTTTATTTTTACTAGCGAAAAAAGAAAGAAAAAAATATCTTGATGAAGTTGCTAATTTTATTGATGGTGTTGAAACAAAAAATGAAATAATTGCTGAAGTTAAAACATATATTAGTCGTAGAGATATTGCTGAGTTCACAATGTTATTAATTGATTTTGATAACTTTAAGGATTTGATTTCAAATTTTGGACAAATTGAATCAGATAGAGTTTTAAAGAAATTAATTGAAAAGATTGTAAAAACATTACCATTGAGAATGTCAATTGGTAGACTTAGAGATGATCAATTTATTGTGTTTGATCGTGGCGATTATAGTAGAGAAGAAATGGTTCGTTTGTCAAGAACTATCTTAGATGTAGTTAGAGAACCAGTTGGTCTATTTGATGAAGCCGAAGTTAAAGTTACTTGTTCAATAGGGATTGCATATTATCCTGCACATGGGCAAACATTTAAACAACTGTTAGGCTCCTTAGAAATTGTTACATTTGTTTGTAAACGTAATGGTGGTGATCAATACCGTATTTATAGTCCTGAATCCAATGAGAGTGAAAGTTCTAATATGGAATACTATTATCAAATTAAAGATGGTATTAAGAATAAAGAATTTGATATGTATTACCAACCTATCATTGATGGAAAAACAAAAGATATTTATGCTATTGAAGGATTGCTTCGATGGAATCATCCAACATTAGGTTTATTATCACCATTTAAGTTTATTAATATTATGGAACAAACTGGTGATATTCACTGGGTTGGTTTATGGGGATTTGAAACTGTTGTTAAGAAACATCTTGAATTAAAAAAGAAATTTAATCGTGAATTTAAATTGAGTCTAAATTTAAGTCCAAAACAATTAGCTAATGAAAGTCTTCCTCATGACTTCCAAAAGATTTTAAAGAAATATCGTGTCCAAGCAATCAATTTCATATTAGAGATTGAAGAGTTTACAATTTTTGAAGGATTAAATGTTGTTCAAGACAATCTTAGTAAGTTAAATCGTTTAGGATTTAGTATTGCGGTAGATGGAATGGGTCTAGATTATAAGGGTTTAAAGAAATTACAAAATAATGCGATAAATGTTATTAAGATGGATCGTGATTTCTTAAATGAAGAAGACCAAAATATTAAATCTAAATTCATTGAAATCTTAATTGATTATGCAATTAAGAATAGATGTGTTCTTATTAGTGAGGGCGTTGAAGATTATTCATTTTTAGCAAGATCTAAAAATTTAGGTATTGATGTATATCAAGGTTATTGGTTCTCAAAACCTGTTTCATCTGATGACATTGATGATTATATTACATATCAAGATTATCTTGATAAATTAAAAGATCCTGATCCAGTTATTGAAGAAGCATTAAGTGAAGAATTAACAAAAGAAGCATCTTTAGAGTTGATGGATGATGATCATTTATTAGATGAAAAAGAATTAATAAATCAAGATGAAGTAATCGTTGATACTTTAGATAATAAAGAAAATATTTCTGAAAATGAAGAAGCAAACTCTTTATTATCTTCAAAACCTTTAGAAGAAGTAGTAACTGAAGAGATTAAACAAAAGACAAAAGAAAAGAAAGAAAGTAAGAAAAAACCAAGTAAAAAGAAGGAAAAGGAAGATGAACTTTCTTTTGATCAAAAATTACAACAAGCTTTAGAAAAAATAGAATTAGATACTACTCCTCATAATGAATTAACAAAAGATATTGTGAAAAGTGAAGTGATTGATGAAGAAGATAAGCCATCAGAAGAATAAAATCAGATTAGAAAAGTTTGTTTTACAAGATTCCTTATTAAATAATAAAAAAATTAGAAAAAAATGTAAAAAAATATTGACATAGTTGTTTGATGGTGATATAATAAAGTATAATTTTTTAAAGGCAAAACTATGGAAACATAGTGACGCAAAACTAAAGGGCCTGAAATGGTAGCCAGTTGCAAATGATATTATCATATTGCGCTGGCTTTTTTGTTAGCTCAATATGTTTCTAATTAACTCTATATTAGAGTTTATTTTAGAAAGGTGGTAGATAACTATTAGAAATACATCTATTGCCAGATCAAAATATAAGATCAAAAGAAACTATTTATTGGCTGGCGTTTTATGTACTGGTTTACTATCAGCTTTCATTGGATTGATTGCTTTCTTTGGGCAGTATATGGGAACCTTTGTTATATCGATTGATGACACCGCGACAAAACTAGGTCTTTCCATGGCTGACAATGAAGAGTATGATGATCCTACTACTAGATTATTGGTTAATCCAGTTAATAAGGCTCATCCGGTAACATTCCAAGATATTAATTTTGAAGAGGCGATTAACACAGATGGTGATTTAAATGCAACCAGAAACAACAATTACATTGCATTTACATTCTATGTTCGTAATGATGGTAATGTAACTGTCGATGTAACGTTAGATCTAGAATCTCTAGAGATAACAAAAAATGTTGATTCTGCGTTACGCATTGCTATTATTGAAGATGGATTAGTTGATAGTGAAAACAATATAACTATGGCACATAGTGTTCTGTTCATGAAATCTGAAGAGAATATGGATGAAATAACGTATGAAATGCTATCAAATAAGACAAAAGAATTTTATGATAGATTTGAAATACGTTCATTCAAAGAAAATGACTTTGGAGATTATGTATTTAGGAACTTCAGTCCAGGAGCCAAAAAGAAATTTACGATGATCATTTGGCTTGAAGGATGGGATAAGGATTGCAATGACTCCATCAAACAAGGACAATTAAAAATGAATTTAACCTTGAAGATTGTTGGAATGAGTGATGATTAATAAAGAGGAAATATTATGGCAAAATTAAGTAGAAAAATGTATATTTCCGTATTAGTTTTTGCGTTAATCTTTCTTGCGTTAGGAGCTACAACATTTGCATGGTTCACTTTATCTGAATTAATACAGTTAAGTAATGTTAATATGACAGTAAGTGGTGGCTCTGAAATTACTATTTCACTTGAAGAAAATGGAGAGTATAGTGATAAAATTTCAGGTGAACTTCTTAAAGAAAAAATAGGAAATATTCGTTTAGGTAATTTAACATCAATAGATGGAAAAAACTTATATGAATTAAATGATGATTTTTCTTTATCAAAAGTTAATTTCAAAAATTATGGAACAAATAAATTTATTCAAGTAACATTTTACTTTAGAGTGGTTCCGGAAAACTTTGAAGGAAGTCCTGAAATGGGAGTTTATTTGAGTGACTATAATAACTTTGCAAAGTTTAATGAAGAGATAGAGCAAAGAGGCACATTTGTAATATCTAAAGGTGTAAACTTTACAACTGATACAACTTATTATAGTATTGACTTAAAAGAAGATGGAACAAACATTTATAAACCAGGTGAAGTAACAAAACATTATGCTTCTGATGCTATAATGGTATCATTTGAAGATAATGCTAATGGCAATATCTTATTATATGATTTTAATTCAAAAGAAGGTCATAACTATAATGATGGTTATAATAATGATATTAATGAATTAAAAGGGGCAGCAAGTTATTACTTTGAAAAGACTAGTAAAAATCCTGGTGTTGGAGAAAATAGGATTTCCCCAATCGGTGATTGGGCAAAATTTGAGGATACTAGAAATCCAGAGATTGTAACAAACATGCCTAACATAAAGATTTGTTCATTAAAAGAAAGTAATACTGAAAAAGGTGTTTATTATGGTTCTACTACAGTTAGAATTTGGATTGAAGGATATGATGCTGATTGTTTTAATGCAATATTAAATGATCAAATATTAGTTCAATTCAGTTTTAGATTTGGTTTTATTAATGATAATAAATAAAATAAAATAATTAAAAAAAGGAGAATTTAAAAATGACAAAATTAAGAAAAAAATTATTATTATCAGTTTTGACTTTAGCGTTAACATTTATCGCTTTAGGTTCTACAACTTTTGC
>JAEDHQ010000071.1 GCA_016296945.1 Bacilli bacterium
TCACAAGAGTTTTTGACAGATGGCAAAATCACAAGAATTTTCGACGGAGCTTAAAAAAGACGTGATTTTGTTCACGTCTTTTAATATATATTTTTAGTTGCCTCATATATCGCAATGCTTACCGCATTTGTGATATTTAAACTATCAATTTCCTTTGAGTGAGCAATGATAACGCTATGATAATTTAAAAAGTTATCAGGAAGACCTGTTGCTTCGTTACCAAATATTAAAGAAAATGGTTTACTAAAAGTTGTTTGATGAAGTTTAGTTTTGGCCTTTAACATAAATGGATATAGATGATGATTATTGTATTGTTGTTTGTAGTCTTCAAAACTATCATATAATTTGAAATTAATATTGAATACTGCTCCCATTGAAGCTCTAATAGTTTTTGGATCAAAAACATCAACGCATGGTTTGATAATAGCAATATCTTTGATGCCAAAACCTAAAGAAGTTCTCATAATTGTTCCTAAGTTTCCGGCGTTTGCTGGATTAACTAAAACAAGATGATTGTTATTTTGCAATTTTAGAGTAAACTTCTTAAATATTCCAATTACATAGACATTTTCTTTTGATGCTAAGATGTTAAAAATTTTATCGCTTATAATAGGTTCTTTTCCTAAAGATTTCAAGATTTTTTCCATCTTTTCTTTGGCTTCACCATTAAATGATGAGTGAAAATAAACATCTTGTAAATATTGTGATTTATTTATTAGCAATTCAAATGTTAAAGTAATTCCTAAAGCATAAGAATAGTCTAAATCTTTTTTGTATTTTTCGTATTTCATAGCATTACCTCATTTACTATATTATATCAAAAATAGAGAACTTTTAAAAGGATTATTTTTGAAAGCAAAAGTATTTGAAAAGAATTAAGATTAGGAAATGAATTATTGCAATTTAAGCATTTTTTTGTTATAATATTTAAAATAAGGTAGGTACTTTATATGGTTGAAATGGAAAAAAAATTTAAAGGTGTTGTATTTGATCTTGATGGCACCTTAATGTATACATTAGATGATATATTAATAGCTATGAATTATGCTTTAGGAAAGAATGGCTTAACTCTTATAACAGTTGATGAGGTAAAGTACTTTGTAGGTAGTGGAGCACGAGTATTGATTGTTAGGGCACTTAAAGCAAATAAAACGATTTTGGAAGGAAAGTTAGAAAATACTAAAGAACTAGAAGATAAGGTCTACGAAGATTATATGGAGAAATATAAAGTTATTTGTACTGATCATGCTAGGCCATATGAGGGTATTATTCGTACTCTTAATTCTTTAAAACGTAAAGGAATCAAATTAGCGGTTTTATCTAATAAACCACAACGTGATACTGAAAGTGTAATTGATAGATATTTTGGGAAAGATATCTTTGATGTTGTTTTTGGTGGACGTGAAGGGATACCTTTAAAGCCTGAACCTCAAGCATTGTATGAAACGATTAAATTATTGGGATTAAATAAGGAAGAGATCGTTTATGTAGGTGATTCTGATATTGATGTGAAAACATTTTTAAATGCAAATGTTTTTGGAATTGCCTGTTGCTATGGGTTTAGAACAAAGAAGGAATTAATTGAAGCTGGTGCTACTAATTTTGCTAATTCTCCTGCAGATATTTTGAGGTACTTCGAAAAAAAATTGATGGCATCTTGTTAGTCGATAAACCCTATCAAATGACTAGTCAAGATGCGGTAAATATTGTAAAAAGGAAATTGGGAATCTCAAAGGTTGGTCATGCGGGAACGCTTGATCCCTTAGCTACGGGATTATTAGTTGTATTAGTGGGTGATGCAACTAAAATAAGTCAGTATCTTTTAGAAGAAGAAAAAGGTTATCTTGCAGAAGTGTGTATTGGTATAACAACAAACACATGGGATTTAGAAGGACATATAATTGATAAAAAAGAAGTTAATAAAGATTTGATTAATTTAAAAACAATTGATGATTTGTTATCTTCAATGGTAGGCGATATAACTTTGCCTGTTCCAATGCATAGCGCGATTAAAATGGCTGGTCGTAAACTTTATGATATAGCTCGTGATGGTGAAGAGGTTGAGATCCCTGACCGTAATTATCGTATCTATGATCTGAAAAGAACTAGTGAACTAAAATATGAAAATATCGAAGGTATATTAGTTTGTAAATTCTCTATTGAGTGCCTAGTATCAAAAGGTACTTATATTCGTAGTTTATGCAAAGTTATTGGGGAAAGATTAGGATACCCTTCATTTATGACTTCTCTGAGACGTCTTAGTTCCGGAGCTATGAATGTGAAAAACGCTGTAAAACTTGAAGATATTTCTTTAGAATCTAATTGCCTTATTGGAATTTTAGAAGCTGTAAAGAAACAAAATATTGTAGAAGTGAGAGACACATTGATCCATCGTATTATTAATGGTAGAGAAGTAAGACTTCCTAATAAAGAACCATTAATATTCATTAAATATCATCAAAAACTTGTAGGCATTTATAAAAAAGTGGATGATGGAAGTTATCATGCTTTAAGAGTTTGGAGAGATTGAAATGGAATTAGAAATAAAAGGAAAAGTTATTCATGGCTCTAATCTAGGAAAAAAATTAGGTTTTAGTACTGCTAACCTTGAAATTGATAATTCTTTTGATTTGAAATTTGGTGTATATAAAGTTTTTGTAGTTATTAATAATAATGAGTATTTAGGTGTTGCTAATTTTGGGATTAATCCAACATGTAACAAAATAACTAAACCACGTTTAGAAGTTCATATTCTAGATTTTAATCAAAATATTTATGACAATGAAATTAAAGTGAAGATTGTTAAGTATTTAAGACCTGAAATTAAATTTAATAATAAGGAAGAATTAATTAAGCAAATAAATAATGATGTGAAAAATGCGAGGGAGAATGATTAAGATGCGAATTGGAATTATAGCTGCGATGGAAAAAGAAGTTAAATACTTTAAATCAATGATGAATGATTTAAAAGAGGTAAAAAAACAACATCTTACATTTTATGTTGGAAAAATAAACAATAATGAAATAATTTTAGTTGTCTCTGGAATTGGAAAAGTATCATCTGGTATTATTGTAGCAACAATGGTTAATACTTTCGATAATATTGATCGTATCATTAATGTTGGAGTTAGTGGTGGTAATGCTAGGTATGTAGAACGTGGCGATGTTGTAATTGGTGTTAATTATAGTTATGCCGATGTAGATTGCCGAGCTTTAGATGATTATCCTTTTGGAAGGATTTTTGGTTTTCCAAAAATGTTTGATTGTGATCAATTAATGCTTGATTTAGTAAAAAATAAAGGAAAATTATCTAATTTTAAACTTGGCACAATTTTAACAGGAGATAAGTTTTTTATAGATGATAATGAAATAAATCAAATTAATGATTTATATTTTAGTGATTATCAAGCGATGGCTTTTGATATGGAATCAACTGCGTTAGCGCAAGCGGCATATTGTTATCAAATTCCATTTATAGCAATTCGCGCTATAAGTGATGTAATTGGTGTTGAAAATCAAAGTGATGTTTATTATGATTATGTAGAAATAGCTTGTAAGAAAGCTAATGATATATTATTATTGTTGTTAGAAAGTTTTTAAAAATATCTGTTTATGCTGAAAATTTTTTGTGTTTTCAATCTGCTTTAATAAATTAAAAAAATAGTATAATATGTTGGATTAAGGATTATATTATGTGTAATGTATTAAAATATCAAGCTTATTTATCAATATTAAAAGAAGAATTAGTTCCTGCAATGGGATGCACTGAACCAATAGCGATTGCATATTGTGGAGCAATCTTAAGAGATACATTAGGTCATATTCCAACTAGCGTCGATATTTATGTTAGTGGTAATATTTTAAAAAATGTAAAAAGTGTTTTTGTACCTAATACTGATGGAATGCATGGGATTGATGTTGCAGCAGCCATTGGAATTATTGCGGGTAATAAGGATAAGAAATTAGAAGTAATTGCTGATGTTACAAAAGACCAAATCGTTAAACTAAAAGATTATTTGCATAATGCGAAGATAACTGTTAACCATAGTAATAGTGATAGTATTCTTTATATTGAAATCGTTGGCAAATATTTAAATGAGTATGCTCGAGTAATTATCAAAGACTCGCATACATTTATCAGTTTAATCGAAAAAAATGGTGAAACTTTATACAAAAAAGATAAACAAGAGAATCTAACTATTAATAAAACTAACAAATCCATTCTAACTATTAAAGGAATTTTAGATTTTATTAAAGAAGTTAAGATTGAGGATATCAAGAAAACATTAGATCGTCAAATTGAATATAATATGGCAATTGCAAATGAAGGATTAAGAAGGTCATATGGGGCTAATATTGGAAAAACTATTATCAAATATTCTGAAAATAGTATTCTACAATACGCAAAAGCATTAGCAGCTGCTGGTAGTGATGCGAGAATGAATGGTTGTGAGATGCCGGTTGTGATTAATAGTGGAAGTGGAAATCAAGGTATCACTGCTAGTGTTCCATTAATTGTATACGCACAGGAAAATAATATTGATCAAGAAAAATTATATCGTGGATTAGCTCTATCAAATTTATGTACAATTCATATTAAAAATAGCATCGGCAAATTATCTGCTTTTTGTGGAGTTGTAATTGCTGCGGCTGGATTTAGTGCTGGATTAGCATATTTAGATGGTGGCGATGAAAATGAAGTGTGTCATGCAATCGTCAATACACTTGGAATAATTTCTGGTATCGTTTGTGATGGTGCAAAATCTTCATGTGCTGCAAAGATTGCTTCAGCGGTTGAAGCTGGATTTTTAGGCTATTATATGTATAAAGATGGGAATCAATTCTACGATGGAGATGGTTTCATTAAAAAAGGGGTAGAAAATACTATTAAAGCTGTTGGGGAGATTGCACGTGTTGGTATGTGTGAAACAGACAAGGAAATAATCAGTATTATGCTTGATGATTAATTTTTGTGATTATTTTTTTAATATGAAAAAACACTTGAAATTGTAGGATAGTTATGGTATAATATATATGTTCCTATAGCTTTGATTTACGAGTCTCCAACGTATTTCTAGGCTTTAGGTGAAAAAAATTTAGGAGGATTTTAATTATGTCATGTATTTCAAAAGAACAAAAAGCTCAATTAGTTGCTAAGTATGGAAAAAAAGAAGGAGATTCTGGATCAGTTGAAGTTCAAATTGCAATTTTAACATTCGAAATCAATCGTTTAAATGAACATTTATCTACAAATATTCATGATTTCCACACTCGTAGAGGATTATTAAAGAAAGTTGGTCATCGTCGTAACTTATTAAACTATTTACGTAATAAAGATATCGCTTCTTATCGTACTCTAATCGAAAGCTTAAATTTGAGAAAATAGTTTTTAGTAAAAATAGGGTCTGGAGTGCCCTATTTTTAACGTTATTTTATAAAAAATAAAAAATCAGTTGATAAAAATTTATAGGAGATAAATAAATGAGCGAAAAAAGAGTATTTGAATATGTACAAGGTAATCGTAAGTTTGTTTGTGAATTTGGAGAATTAGCAAAACAAGCGAATGGTGCTGTACTAGTAAGATTTGGTGATACTGCTGTTTTATCTGCTGCTGTTTTTAGCACAAAGAAGGGAACTGGTGATTTCTTCCCATTAACAGTTTTATACCAAGAAAAATTATACGCTGCTGGAAAAATCCCTGGAGGATTTTTAAAAAGAGAAGGACGACCTACTGAACATGAAACTTTAACTTCTCGTTTAATTGACCGTCCAATTAGACCTTTGTTTGCAGAAGGTTTCCGTAATGAAGTTCAAGTTATCAACACTGTTATGTGTTCTGAACCTGATTGTTCAAGCCAAATGGCTGCAATGTTAGGTGCTTCTTTATCTTTAGTTGTATCTGATATTCCATTTAATGGACCAATTGCTGGTGTAGTTGTTGGTAGAGTTGATGGCAAATTAATTATTAACCCAACTGTTGAAGAATTAGAAAAATCTGATATTAACTTAGTAGTTGCTGGTACTAAAGATGCTATTAATATGGTAGAAGCTGGAGCAAAAGAAGTTAGTGAAGAGGACATGTTAGAAGCATTAATCTTTGGCCATGAAGAAATAAAGAGATTATGTGCATTCCAAGAAGAAATCGTTAAAGAAATCGGTAAAGAAAAGACTGAAGTTGAATTACGTACTATTCCTGAAGATGTTAATACGATCGTTCGTGAAATGGCTGAAAAAGACTTAATTAATGCAATTGTTATTGAAGATAAATTAGCTCGTTATGCTGCAATTGATGAAATTAACGAAAGAACAGTTGAAATATTAACTGAAAAATGGAAAGATGAAGAAGATTGCGAAGAAAAAATCGCTTTTGTAAAAGAGTTATTAGAAAGAATCGTTGCTGATGAAGTTAGAAGATTAATCACTGAAGATAAAATCAGACCTGATGGTCGTAAAGTAAACGAAATTAGACCATTATCTTCAAGAGTTGATATTTTTGCTCGAACTCATGGTTCTGCTTTATTCACTAGAGGCCAAACACAAGCTTTAGCGACAGTTACTTTAGGATCATTGAATGAATATCAAATCATTGATGGTTTAGGCGTTGAAGCGGGCAAGAGATTTATGCTTCATTATAATTTCCCAGCCTTTAGTGTTGGTGAAATTGGTCGTTATGGTTCTCCTGGTCGCCGTGAAATTGGTCATGGTGCTTTAGGTGAAAGAGCATTATTACAAGTTATGCCTAGTGAAGATGAATTCCCTTACACAATTCGTGTTGTAAGTGAAATTTTAGAATCAAATGGTTCTTCATCACAAGCAACAATTTGCGCTGGTACAATGGCATTAATGGCTGCTGGTGTTCCAATTAAAGCTCCAGTTGCTGGTATTGCAATGGGATTAATTTCTGATGGTAATAATTATACAATTTTAACAGATATCCAAGGTATGGAAGATCATTATGGTGATATGGACTTTAAAGTTGCTGGTACTCGTAATGGTATTACTGCTTTACAAATGGATATTAAGATTGAAGGAATTAATCGTAAAATTTTAAAAGAAGCTTTAGCACAAGCTAAAGAAGGTCGTATGACAATTTTAGGACATATGTTAAATACAATTCCAACATATCGTGATGAATTAAGTCCATATGCACCAAAAGTAAAGATGATGAAAATTGATACTGATAAGATTAAAGATGTTATTGGTTCAGGTGGAAAAGTTATCACTGAAATTATTAATCAATGCAATGATGTAAAAATTGATATTGAACAAGATGGTCGCGTTTATGTAATGCATCAAGATGTTCAATGGGTTGATAAGGCAATGGAATTAATCACTAATATTGTTCGTGCTCCAGAAGTTGGTACTTACTACTTAGGTAAAGTTGTAAGAATTGAAAAATTTGGTGCATTTGTAGAATTATGGCAAGGTTGCGAAGGTTTATTACATATTTCTAAAATATCTTCAGAAAAAGTTGATAAAGTAGAAGATGCTTTAGCAATTGGTGATGAAATTATGGTTATCGTTACTGAAATCGATGATAAAGGTAGAGTAAATCTAGCTTGTAAAGATGCTTATGAAAACAAAAAGGATTCTAAAGCAAAGAAAGATTTTAATAAAAAGAAAGATTTTAAACCTCGTCATAAAAAAGAA
>JAEDHQ010000072.1 GCA_016296945.1 Bacilli bacterium
CTAAATTTTCAGTAATCATCATAAAACCTAAATCAGTCGGATGACATCCATCGACAGTAGCTTCATCTTGATATTTACCTAATAATTTATGACCATCGTAAAAATAAATATTATGATCTTTATTTTTTCTTTTCTTAACAACGCCTTTCTGATAATTCAGTCGCTCTTGTTGATCATCAAAATTTTCTTTTACAAATTTCTCAATTGACATTCTAATTTTACTTACAACTAAAATAGGAACATTAGGATATTGATCGCGCAATATATCAATAAAAGTATTTAAAGTATTTTGTAGCATACTTAATGTTGCATTAGCCTCATAATCAAGAATAAACATCTTAACATTATCTATTGAAGCTAAAATTCTTGCCACTTCCTCTTGTCCTCTTCCATTACCTGAAAAACCAAAATTCAATACCTCATAACCAGTTCTTCTCGAAATTGCATTTGTATAACTCATTCCACCTCTAGAGGCACAACCACCTTGCGTAATAGATGTTCCGTAACATACAATTTTACCTTTAGGAAACAAATTATTATCTGGAATAACATATGCATCTATATCTGTACAAATCAAGATGTCTTCTACACTTCCATATAGTGGTAAATTTAATAAATATAATCGCTCCTTACTTTCCCAATTAGTAAAAAAGGTATATTCATATTCTTTTTTGCTGTAATGGTAAGAAGCAGTTTTAAAGAATACTAAATCTTCTCTTCTGCTCCCGATATAAAGATCACATCCGCCTTGTCCAGTGAATGCCATATGTGACATATTAAAAGTTTGTCCAAGCTTAACCTTTATTTTTAAAGTTTTTGTATTGCTTCGAAAGGCTATCATTGCCCCACTTGGCTGTGTAACTAAAGTGAATAAACCTTCATTTAATGTTCTTATTATCTCATCAGTTTCCTTAGGAAATCTAACAAATCGTTTATCCTTATTAAACCAATTTAAACCATAGACTGATAAATCCTTAACATTTTTTGGATTAATTTCTTTTAATTGCTCTAATGTTTCAAAGTTATCAAAATTTTTATCAATCTTTCTTATATCAGCCATAATTGTTCTCCGAATATTTTGTAAAATTCAAATGCCAATAAAGTCATATTAAATTAATCAGCTATTAATTAAAACCATTAGGATTTTTGACTTGCCAATTCCATGAATCACGACACATATCTTCTAAAGTTTTATTACACTTAAACCCCATTACATCATAAGCATGTTGGGGATCTGCATAGCACGTTGCAATATCGCCAGGGCGACGAGCAACTACTTTATAAGGTAATTGTCTTCCCAAAATTTTTGAAAAAGCATTAACAATATCAAAAACACTATAACCTTTTCCAGTACCTAAATTAAAGATATCTAAACCTTGAGCTTTTTCTAAATGATGCAAAGCATAAACATGACCACGTGCTAAATCACAAACGTGGATATAATCACGAACTCCAGTTCCATCATGTGTATTATAATCATTTCCAAAAACATTTAATTCAGTTCTTTTACCAATTGCAACTTGTGTTATATATGGCATTAAATTATTAGGAATGCCATTTGGATCTTCACCAATCAAACCAGATTCATGAGCCCCTATTGGGTTAAAATAACGTAATAGAACAATATTCCATTGAGGATCAGATTTATATAAATCTTTTAAAATATATTCAATAAACAATTTAGTTTTTCCATATGGATTTGTTGGTTCTTTTAATTCGGCAGTTTCTTTGATTGGTTGTATTTCTTGATCACCATAAACTGTTGCACTTGAAGAAAAAATAATGTTTTTTACATTATGTTCTTTCATTACATCAAGTAAACAAACAGTCCCTGAAATATTATTTTCATAATATTTTAAAGGAATTACACTTGATTCACCAACAGCTTTTAAGCCGGCAAAGTGAATAACCGCATAAATTTGTTGCTCCGAAAAGATTTTATGAAGAATATTTTTATCTAATATATCGCCTTGATAAAATGTAACATCTTTTTCTGTGATTTGTTTTACACGTTTTAATGACTCAGGCTTTGAATTAGATAAATTATCCAATACAATAACATCATATCCTTGTTCTAACAATTGAACTGTTGTATGACTACCAATATAACCACATCCACCAGTAACTAATATCTTTTTACTCATTTTATAACTCTCCTTTTAAAATTTATTCTATATGCTTTCTAAGAATATTTCTTGATCTAATTCGATATCAAATTGCAATTCAAAATCAGAAATATTTGTACAAGGCATTGCAATAGATAAAATATATTGTTTTTGATGATAAGTAAATTTTAAAGTTTTTATATTATGTAAATATTTATCATCTATCTCTTTAAAATCATGAAAATAACCATTAATTCCTGTCCCTAAAAGTTTAGAATAAGCTTCCTTTGAAGTCCAAATTTTGTAAAAGCATTCTTGTTTTTGATTACAATTATCAAAAATTTTTTGTTCATAATAAGTAAAATAACGTTTTACAATCTCAGTAAATCTTCTTACCTTACTACTATCTTCAATATCAATTCCACATTCTACATCATCAAAACAAATAGCAATTATTTCATTAGAATGAGATATATTAAAATAAAGATTCGAATTTTCTAAATATTTTTTCCCATATTTATTTTTTATAATTGAATAATCAATTATATTAAAATCATTTCTTAAAATCTTATCTAATAATTCTAAACTCTTTACATTATTTTTTGTTATATAAATTTTCATCATTCACACCGTTTTAATTATATGAAAAATAAACAGTTTTGTCAATCAAAAAAAGTATGCTTAATAAAGCATACCCTTAGATAATTAATATTCTTCTTTTAGTTCATTAACTTCATTCTTTTCAGATTCTTCTTTTTCATGTGGTAAGATAAGATTTAATAAAATACCAAATACCATTGCTAAGGCTGTTGTAGTAAATTGACCTTGAGAACCAATCTTTACAACTGCTCCACCTAAGCCAATTACAAGCATAACAGAAACAATGATTAAATTACGAATCTTTGTCATATCGATTTTTGCATCTATAATAGTTTTTAAACCATTAGAAGCAATAAATCCATAAAGAATTAAACAAACACCACCCATAACAGCAGATGGGATTGCATAAATAACCTTATTAAAAACATTAAAGAATGATAAACAAATTGCAATAACTGCAGCTCCACCAGTTACCCATACAGAACCTACTTTTGTAATACCAACAACTGATGTATTTTCACCATAACTTGTATTTGCCGGGCCACCAACTAATGCAGCAAATAATGTTGCCGCACCATCACCCAAAATAGTACGATGAAGTCCTGGTTCAACTAAATAATCACGACCAGTAATTTTACCTAATACTTGGTGATCACCAATATGTTCAGATAAAGTCGCAAATGATAGTGGAATAACACTCAATGCAGCACTGAAATTTATTTTTACCATACTAATACCAGCACCTAAATCAGCGTTTGTCCAACCTAACAACTTGAATTCTGGTAAAGCAAACCATTGAGCAGGATTTTTGGCAACTTCTACTAATGCTTGAAGTTTATCAACACCTGTGCCATCAACAAATAATGTAGATCCTTCCCCAACAAAGTTTAAAATCAAAGCAAGAACATAACCAAATATAATTCCCATTAAAAATGGAATAACTTTTAAAAATCCTTTTGCGCGAATAGCAAAGAAAGCAACTGCCAACATAGTACAAATAGATACAACAATACTACGCCAGTTTCCACCTACAACCAATCCTGTTTGCGAAACAGCTGTAGTTGCTAATGATAAACCAATAACCATTATCATTGGACCAATGACAATTGGAGGTAATAATTTTTTCAACCAATTGATACCCGCATATTTAATAACAATAGATACTACAATATAAATCAATCCAACAACAACCATACCAGTTAAAGCAGCACCAAAATCTCCAGCATAACTATCCGTTTGTGTCATTTTAAATGCCGCAACAATGTAAGCAATATAAGCAAAACTAGAGCCTAAATACATAGGAACTTTTCCCTTAGTACAAAGGATATAAATTAACGTACCAACACCTGAAGAAAACAATGCAACAGAGATAGGCAATCCAGTCAACATAGGTACTAGCACAGTAGCGCTAAACATTGCAAATACATGTTGAAAGCTTAAAAGAAACCATAAACCTTTCTTAGGTTTTTGATTGTAATCTAATACTAAATTATTCACAAATACCTCCTTGATATAATTTTGAATATTTAATATTCTAAAGGATTATACCACATAGTATTATACTTTTCAAGAATTATTTTTATATATTTCGACAATCTTTTTCTTTCTAATTATTCTTTCTTCATATGTATATTTTTTACTATTTAAATCATAAAAATATTGTGCTTGAGATATTAATAATAATTTTAACTTCTTAGATTTTATATTTTTTTTATAATAACTTTTATTTATATAAAGCTTATCATTGAAAATAAAATAGTCCAAAGAAATTTTATTTAAGGAAAAATAATTAATAAAACCCTTAAATAAAAAACCAGAAATTACAAAAAATTTAAAATGATAAAAACATTCTAGTAATCGACAATCAATACTTAATTCCTTTATTTCTTTCCATAAAATAATATTATCATTATTTATCAAATAATAAATATTAGAAATTGCTATTATTTCTTTTTTTATTGCTTCTAATTCTGCTGATAATAGCAAGTTATCATTACATAATAATTTATGATAATAATAAATATGAACCTTACTTATAAGTTTGTTAATGCTTGCTTCTTTATATATTTTTCTATAATAATCCTCTTGCTTTTGAAATCTTTTATATTTCTTTTGATATTGTAAAATCAAATTGAGATTATTAGTTTTTAATAGATATTGAAAACTATCAATATATTTATTTGCAATTATTAATTGATAAAAATGTTTTTTATTAAAATAATTTTTTTCCATAAATTAATTATACAAAAAAACAATGTAAAAAAATGTAAAAAAAAGGCGCAATAATCATGCGTCATTTTTTTGTTATTATTATTAATTCTTATAAGCAGCTTAAATTATAATTATAAAAAATATATATTATAATAGAACAAATTGATTATTTTGTGATTGGTTTTGGTAAAGGTCTAAACATATTTGTTTCCTCCTAATAATTTATGTATTTTTAAAGTTTTTCTATTACCCTTAATTTGGCACTATGTGCGCGATTGTTATTATTTAATTCATCTTCATTTGCAATAATAACTTTTTTATTTACTAATCTAAATTCCCTTTTTATTTCAGAATCCTTAATTGGAACTCCATTAGGAATATCTACTTCAACTCTTTCTTTGAAGATTTGTTTACAAATACGATCTTCTAAAGAATGAAATGTAATAACAGCAATTCTACCATGTGGCTTTAATAAATCTAAAGCATCATTTAATGATTTTTCAAGAACATCTAATTCATTGTTTACAGCAATCCTTAATGCTTGAAATACTTGTTTTGCAGGATGACCTTTTTTTCTCAATTCTTTTGCGGGTAAAGATTTTTTGATAATATCAACAAGTTCAAAAGTTGTTTCAATCGGTTTGATTGAACGATATTTTTCAATATTTCTTGCAATTTGGACACTATACTTTTCTTCACCATAGACAAAAAATATTCTTTTTAATTCATTAAATGAGTAATCATTAATAATTTCATAGGCACTTATTTTTGAATTTGGATTCATTCGCATGTCTAATTTTGCATTAAAATTATAACTAAATCCCCGTTCAGGAGTGTCAAATTGAAATGATGAAACTCCTAAATCATATAAAACACCATCAATTCCATTTACACCAACAGAGGCTAAGCTATCTTTCATATTTACAAAATTAACTGGAAACACTGTAAAATTATCTGATATGACTTTTAATCTTTCAGTCCCTAGATTATAAGCATATGGATCTTGTTCAAAACAATAAAGATGACCGTTTGTTATTCTTTTAAGAATTTCGCTTGAATGTCCAGCACCACCTAAAGTTGCATCAACATAAATTCCATTTTCTTTTATATCTAGATTTTCAATAGTTTCTTTTAATAATACTGGAATATGCTTACTCATAAAATCACCTAGAAGTTTATATCTTCACTAATATCTTCTAAATTTGAATTGCGTTCTTCTTCAACAACAGCCCAATCCTCAGCATTCCATATTTCTATGACATTTCCAGCACCAACAATAACACATTCTTTTTTAATTCCCGCATATTCGATTAGACATTCTTCTAAATTAATTCTTCCTTGTGAATCTAATTCTTTTTTAAATGCAGAAGATAAAAAGTAACGTTTGAAAGAACGATTAACTTTTTGGGTGAAAGCTAATTGAGAAATTCTTTCTGCTTGTCTTGCAAATTCATCTTCAGGATATACAGTGATACATTTTTCAATTCCCTTATTAACTACTACTCTATTACCTAAAATATTTCGATAATCATTAGGAATAACAATTCTTCCTTTACTATCAAGGTTATATTTATATTGTCCTAAAAATTGTTCATTGAACACAATATATCACCACTTTTCCCCACGAAATGGCACTAATCCACACATTTCAGTTATATTCTACCCTATTTAAACAATAATTGCAACACTTTTTTAAAAATTTTTTTAAATTTTTTCATTTATATATAAAAAAAGTCAAATTATGACATCAATAAATGACATAATTTGACTTATTTAAATCGATAATATTAAGGCATAAAAAAAGTACTTATTCATAAGCACTTTTTCATAGAAGCAATTATTCAGCTTTTGGAGCAGTTGCTTTTTCAGCTTTCTTAGCTTCTTTTGCAGCCTTCTTAGCAGCTTTCTTTTCTTCTTTAGTTTCTACAACTTCTTCTGCTTCAGCTTCTTTAACTTTGATTTCTTTAACTAATTTGCCATCATAGTATCCACATGACTTACAAACGCAGTGAGCTAATTTAACTTCACCACAGTTTGGACAAACCATCATACTTGGATTTTCTAATTTGAAATGACTACGACGTTGGCGTTTTCTAGTTTTTGAAATACGTCTTTGAGGTACTATTGCACCCATGCGTTCTCACTCCTTTGTTATACTTATTGGTTTTTCTAATATGATATTTTCCCAAACAACATCATATAAATCAATTGTATTTTTTTCAATATAACGATAATCATTATCATAACGATCTATAATATCGTTAGCAACAAATCTTTCATCTTTAGTAAATACTTCTTCGACATCAAGATTAATTGGATAAGGAACTTCTTCTAAAGTTCTTGCATCTTCTAAATACATTATAGTTTCAATATGAAGATTAAATCGATACATATCATTGTTAACACAAATTGCTGTACCAGAATAATGAACATCATCCATACGAATAATATCGCTAAAGCTTTTAATATATTCATCATATTTCGCAACATCAGAAAATTCTAAAGCTTCATTTTGATATTTATATAATTGTTGAAGGGACCATTTCATAATATCACCATAACGTATATATTTTACCATATTTTATTAAAAAAGTAAAGAGTTATTTAAAGAAATTTTTCTCTTACTATGGCAATCGCAAAGTCATATGCGCTTTATAATATGAAATTATAGTAATGTTTA
>JAEDHQ010000073.1 GCA_016296945.1 Bacilli bacterium
TTAAATCACCTATACCAATCGAGGTTTACATAATGCATATTATCGGCAGAAGCTGAAACCTGCTCCTGGCAAGGGCTGAAAATCACTATTTCAAAACTATGTGAAAAATTGGCTATATAGAAAAAGAGAATCCTTATTTAACGAGATTCTCTTTTTTAGATATTTTAAAATTTCACAATTAGACCAATTTTATCTTTTATCAAAAAAATATTGTATGTAGAACAAATTTATTATCATGTTTATAAGTGAAGCGCTTATATTAAAGTCACTACCTTTTTAAAAGTCTAGAAAACCAACTTCTTCTCTTAGTTGTCATCGAAACCCGAGAAGTTTCTTGTTTCCTTTCCTCATTTTTTGAAGAAACAACGTCATTTTTATTATTTTGGATTAATTGAGGTTTATCAGCTAAATTCAATTGCTGTGCTTGATCCGCTAATTTAGCAAACTTACCAGCATAAGCAGCAATTTGATCGTCCTTTTCATCAAGTTTCTTTTTAAGATATTCAATTTCTAAACGTTGTTGTTCTATTTCTTTTTTTAGATATTCAACTGTAGAAAAAGATTTTTTCTTTTCAGTATTATTTATCTTCTTATCTTGTTTATATTTCTCTATTATTGTTTCTTTATATAGTTTCCTGTTTCCTTTTATCGTTTCAGGAGAAACATCATTTTTACTAATCCATTTGCTCAGTGTACCCTTAGAAACACCTATTTTATCAGCTAATTCAGTTTGACTATAAAGTTTTTCTTCTTGTTTCATGTTTCGTTTCCTAACTAGTTTCCGTTATTTATAATAATAAACAAGGAAACAACAAAAACAAACTTCAAACTGTGAAACTTTTATACAATTTGAAATAAAATAGCAAATTCGACCAGCCTTTCTGGAGCGCCACTGTGTGGAACAACAAAATAGTACAACTAACTAATTAAGGGTATAAAAACCCTTAACCCCCAAGGGGGAAAAGGTAAGGAGCAGAGCTCCTCCTCTTTCTTAGCCTGTTCGTGACCAAGAAAGAGGAGATTTCCATATTCTCAGAAATTAACTTTAAAAAGAAAATACAAAAAATATTAACTCTTTAAAGTTAATTTCTGCCCACTGTTTAAGCGCATCTTGCCCTTGCCCCTTAATAGTGCATTTTAACGTCATGCTGGACGAGAGTTTTTTATATTTCAGTTCAATAACTCAAATAAACTTGAACATATTACTAAAAAGGGTAGTAGGTAGCATTTCCAAGACTTCCCAACTAACTACAATTACATTTAATCGTTAGTTTTGCCACGTCTTTAGTATTTGCGAAATACTAGGTTTAGCTTACCTATGTTGGTTAATTACGTGGCTGGCGCATTCTCCAGCAACACACAGGCTTAATTTAATGATTAATAGAAGGATAGCCACTCCAAATTGAGCTTAAAGTTAATCAGACTACTAAAAAAAGCGATAATCAGAAGGTTGATTACCGCTTGTCTTAATATCCTCGTAATTATTAAACTTCTTTATATTGAAATTGTATCGCTAACTTGTTAGAATACTCATATAAAAGAAGTTAAAATCAACTGGTTGATTAGTCCGATAATCAACGAGCCTGACCTTGTTCAAGTATTGGTAGTACTTTTACAAGGCTTTTTTTATGCTCTTTTATTAAATTATGTCTTCATTATATGCTAAGTCTTACTAATTTAAAAGGGGATTATACAACAATCCAATTTGATTTAAGTTTAAAATGCTCTTCTCAGCACACCCACCAATAGTTTCTCCATAAATATGGAATTTTATTTTTTAATATGGATTATTTTGATGTTACATGAAAGTAGTGAATGTTAGAAAACAAGATGGTAATATTAGCATGCAGTGCATGGAAAATATTGAATAAATAAAATGACTCAAGAAATCAAACTTTCTTGAGTCATTTTTACTATCTATCTTTCTAAATCATTATTAAATGAAGAATTAATAGCTTTATTAGAATAAAAATTTTTTATTCTTTTTGTTTTAAGATCTAAAGGATTTTCTTTTTCTTCTTTAGTCAATGGTAAGTGTAAATTAACTTCTTTCTCTGAAGGAAGAGTGGTCATGATTTTATCTAAAGCTTTTTCCTCATCAACATCAGTTTCGGCAACATAAAAACGCATTAAATTAACCATAAATTCAGCATGATCAATATTGTTAAAAGGTAAAACTAAATAATTCTGTTTATCCCAGGTATTCATAGCAGAGTTAGCAGCAATTAATGCTGTTCTCTTGTTTCCATCCTGGAAAGGTTGTAATTTAGAGATTTTTGCAAAAACTTTCCAACCGTCACGTCTAGTTTTTTTAGATTTATTAAATTCGATAACAATGTTATCGAGATCTTTCTTTTTGACAACATCAGGAGCCGAATAAGCACCTCTAGATGTACCATTAGGATCCGTAACTATCATTATTGCATCATCTGGATTATAGAAAGCGTTTCTTAGATGTCCTGGTAGTTGAGGATCCTCATTTTCAGAATAAGTAAAAGCTTTATTTACCGCTATTATTCCATCGCTATTAAAGCCCTTATCTTCAATTGCTGAAATACCATCTAGTGCATCATATAAAATAGCTGTATCATTTTTTGGTAATTTTGCTCCTACTTCATTATCTAGAACCCGTTTAGTTTGAAGGACAGAACTTTTATAGTTGTTCATACTTCCAAATGAAGTAATAAATCGTGCTAAAGCCAGATTTTTATCGTTGTTATTCATATTAATTTTCCTTTTATTTAAATGTTTTCTCTTTTTTTTATTCTGTAAACTTGTTGACGCGATATTCCTACTTTTTTTGCAATTGAAGCAATTGGAACAGAAGGGCAGTTAAGTAAATCCATAAATTATGAATACAATAAATGAAAATAGTCCAACATTTTTTAATTAAAAAAATAATTAATAATACTAAAATTAATCACTCTGAGATTAGTTAATCAAAAACTAATAAGTAGAAATTCTATTTACAACATTGTGCTGATAAGATAATCTCGTAAGCCATTTAAGAAACAATTATTAACTAAAAAGTCCAATATGAACCTTATATTTTTCAAGATAAAAAATACTATTTAATTGCTAAATCTCTTCTCTTATGAAGAGATTTTTTGTTATTTTTTCGTCTACTTTTATGAAATTTGGCGCTTATTATTTAAAGAGCATAAGGAGTTTCTGCTAGCTCTTTTCTCTGAAAAGTAGCTAGGTTGGCGGTGCCAACCGAAACTCAAGCCATGATAGAGGGCTATACATAGGACTTAATTAGGGACACTTACGTGGCCAGTTATAAATCTTCATCTAACAACATTAGGCCACTAACGTGGCCACCCGATGGCCTTTCTGTGGCCACTATATTTTTTAAGTGGCCACAAAAGAGCCACTGATAAAGTTTGACATAACAGCATTGGGCCACTTTTATGGCCACCCTTATTTTTCACTGATAGATATAATTATTTTTAATTTTGTTATCTTAAATCTTCAAATTTACTCGTCTTTAAGATCTAAAGACTCTAATGTTGGCCAAAATGTCCCACGATAAAGAGTTGACTGAACTGTATAGAACTTTTTTTCCTCTAAAGAAGAACCATAATCGGTCTCTCCATCAATTTTATTAAACTCCGATTTTTTTCCATAAAGACTGTGTGCCAATGCATGATATTGTTCATCAGATAAAGTGTCTGCTAAAGCTTTTATTGCTCTTATTTGACTCTTTGTGGGATTTTGGGTTGGCTCTGTAGGATATTGTCCAGTTATTGTAGAATCTACTCTATTAACAATAAAATTACTTATACTTCTGTTTTCTGCATCTGCTAAGGCCCTATAGATCTCTTTCCTTTCGTCAGAAATTCTAAGTCCTATAAAATTATTTGCTGCCATGCTCTCTACTCCTTAAATTTAAATCTTATATACTATATAATATCACTAATGTTAAACAATGTTAAACATTAATAGATAAAAAGAAGCACACATCGCTTTCCATGTGTGCCGTCCTTATACAGGATCTTCGCATTGGTTCCTCGCTTTTTTAGACTAGCATTACGTCAAGGCAGTGGCCACCTGATCAATTTTATTGATCCACAATTTTTACTGCTATTCTTATAGTCATTTTAACATGTTAAATCAATAATATTATCTAATATCTTATTCTCTTCATTTTCGTTTTTTCCATATATTTAGTGCTCCATTACTTTGTACGGTCACGGTTTAGTAATAATTTAATACTATTTTCAATTCTATCTAGCTGTGTACTATCCTTTCTCTCAGAAATCAGGAAATGAATTGCGTCAGGAATACTATTAACTGAATATTCACTATTAACAATTCTCATCAATTCATCGAGATCTGGCTTAAAAATATTAATATGCTTATCAATAATTAAATCCTTTTTATTCATAGAAATGTACCCCATCTAATCTTTGTATCTTTCACACTTCAATTTTAAGTTAAAAAGTATACGACTAGACATAATGTCGCAAATTAGGCGCAAAGCCGTCATTAAGCTATTTTTAGCAATTTTAATGAATAAATATTAAATAAAAAGCTACTCACTCGAGTAGCTTAAGGCTTGGATAGTTGCCTATTAATTGGGGTTTAATAGACACTTTTAACTGTACTAAATTTATTAAGTATTGTCAGCAACAAAAAGACGCTTTTCAATAAGTAACAGTCTACCTTAAATCACCTATACCAATCGAGGTTTACATAATGCATATTATCGGCAGAAGCTGGAATGTACTTCTGTCAAGGGCTGAAAAATACTATTTCAAAACTATGTGAAAAATTGTTTGTATAGAAAAAGAGAATCCCGTCATCATGGGATTCTCTTTTTTGCGTATTTGGAAATTTCACAAGTAGACCAATTATGAAAAATGCTATTTATAGTTCTGAAAAGGCACAAAAATAGATGATAAAATTATATTAGTAAGAGATATAGGAGATATGATATGAATAAAAGAGAAGCTAGTAATGCAGATAAATCTAAATCTGGTAGAAACACAAAAGATGCTCTAACAAAGTTGCTCCAACGAACCGTTTTACAATTTCCAACTATTAAACTAGAAGAAAATGTAAAGTATGGTGAAAAAGGAAAAGATCAAACCCAATTTAAAATAAAACATCAGCTAAATTTCACAGATAGTAAATTATATTGGCTTATTGATGAGACATCCAGTTTTAAAAACGATCGTGTTAAAGGCAAACAATTTGTTATGGAGCATACTAAAAAAATTTTACACGAACGTGGAATAGATAGTGAAGCCTACTTTGTAGTTCCTGATAATTGTAATAATGATACACTTCGTAATTTACAAAATTTTAAAAAACATATACAAGCAAATGATCAAGTTAATTTCTTTGATGGTGCTATGCAAATGAGTGAGTTTAGTCATTTGCTTGAGCAAAAGGCTACTGAATCAATGAAACAAGGACAAAAGTCAAACATTCTAGGTGATTATGGAGAAAAAATTTTAGTTCAGGCTTTTAATAATCAAAAAAATATAAAGTTATGGAATAACCCAGCCGATTATATAACAAAGAGTACAAATTATAGTTTGTTTAAGAGTGTCTTGAATAAATTAGATCCAAATATTAAAGAAATTCAATACAGTCGAGCTTTTAGAGGGATAAAAAATGATAATCCAGATTCTGTTTCATCACAATTACTCACTGTTAGAGATGGTAACGGTAAGTCATATGGAAAACCTAAAACTGATGTATTAATTCAAATATTAGATAAGGATAATCAGACTTCTCAGTTCAGTGTATCAGTTAAGAAACCAGCTTCTGTCAAGGGAAGGGTCACAATTCATGAGGGAAGCGTTGAAAGACTGCTTAACGATTTACGAAATTCTATTCCTAGTAACTCTATTTTTAATGATGAAGAATATTTTAATAGATTAGAACATGGATTGAAAAATTTCCAAGAAGTGGGATCACAAAAAAAGATGACTATCGAGGATAAGGAATTCCTTAATAATCATCTCAGTGATTTAAATAAGTGGTTAATAGATTATTTTGTCTTTGGTATTAATAATAAAATGCTAAATAATATTCAGATTGCACAGGCACTCCTCGTATTTAATCCTTTGACTGGTCAGTGTCAAATTAAGTCTATTAAAGAAACAGAAGAAGAAATGCTTCATGGAAAAATGGCGACATTTGGTACACCCTTTAGCTGGACATATCCAAGTAAAAAGCGTGGTAAAAAAATACAGATAAAGGGTCCATTTAATATTTCACTATAGGGCTAATTCTAATTGTGAGGATTTATTATGGCAGTTTTCAAGTAAAACATTCTTCAATTGATCACTTACTGCTTTAATCATAGGTATGGCAACACTGTTTCCCATTTGACGATACATTTGAGTTCTTGAAACTGGAATCTTAAAGTTATCAGGAAAGCCTTGTAGTCTTTTACATTCTAATTCAGATAGCAACCGAAGTCCTGTATCTCCACCTCTAACAAAGGTACCTGTTAATCTTTGAATTTTATGATAGCTGGAATTAAGGGTTTTTGCTAGACCTTCTGAATTCCGATCAATAATGTATGGCCGACCATCATCTTTTTTAAATAGATAATTATTTTGTAGTTTCTTTGAAATAGTGTACCCCTTTGGCTCTCTCTCAAGTATAGAACCAACAGCGGTACGCTTTTTACTACCTTTTGGAAAATTAAAACTACTGTCATCTATGTCATTTCTGAAACCAACAATAATTACTCTTTTGCGAGATTGTGCAAGACCAAAATCAGCAGCCTCTAACACTGTATGGTGTACATGGTATCCTGCCTCCTCTAATGCACCAGTAATTATTTTAAACGTTTCTCCATTTTGAATTGTTAATAGGCCAGGTACATTTTCAAGGAGAAAAGCCTCGGGCATATGATATTTTAAAATTCTTAATACATCAAAAAATAAGGTTCCTTGCGTTTCATTAGCAAAACCTTCACGTTTTCCAATAGAACTGAATGGCTGACAAGGAAAACCAGCTAATAAAACATTGAAGTCAGGAATGCTTGAGGCTTTAACTTTTGTAATATCACCATCAGGAAGTACACCAAAATTTGCTTGATATGTTTGTTGAGCAAATTTATCCCATTCAGAAGAGTAAACACACTGAGTATTATTAGAATCTCCCTCAAATCCTAATCTAATGCCGCCTATTCCAGCAAAAAGATCGATAAAAGTAATATTATTAGGATCTACTGACATGCTTGAAGACTTTTTATGTTTACTGTCAATATATTGCTTTAGTACATATTCAGCTTTTTCTGAGAAAGTTTTTTTATCAAAGATAGGTAAATCTTTGATTTCTTGATAAAGAGTTTCATCTAGTTTAATTTGTCGTTTTACCTTGGACATAAAAATCACCTTGTATTGTAGTTAAGCTTAATTTTAGTCTAACAAAAAAAACATCGGTTAGCAACGGCTAAAAAAATGTCCGTAAGCATATGATATAATAATCATAGATTTTTATTAGAAGGAGGGAGTATATTTCATATGTCAGAAAGAAAGAAAGATACAAAAGAGAACTTATACTC
>JAEDHQ010000016.1 GCA_016296945.1 Bacilli bacterium
TTTTTTAATATCTATTTAAAAAAAATATTCTTTATAGTATAATATGTATAAGGAGAAAAATATTTTAAATGGAAAAATTAGATATAAAAATTCTAGATTTTTTAAACTTGATTTACCAAGATAAAATTCATAATCGAAAATACTATACATTTGGTTATCAAAAAGATTATAGTATTAATGAAAACATTGATTATGGATATATACCTTTTATTTTTAATGAAGATTTTATAGAAAAAATTGAAAGAGAGGAAATTATTCCTAAAACAAATCCTCGTAATAGAACGGGTATCTTACGTGAATATACAGAATTCATTACAGTTCATGATACAGCTAGTGCAGCTCCTTCTGCTAACGCAAGGGCACATGCAAACTGGCTTTCTTCAATGGCTAATGATATTAATAGTAAGACATGGGTATCTTGGCATTATACTGTAGATGAAGAAGAAATTATAAAGCATATACCAGATGAAGAAGTTGCCTATCATGCTGGTGATGGAACAAGTATAAAATTAGATTATATTGATACTAAAATTAAAAGTAGAGAAGATATACCTCAACCAGTTGTTACAATTTCATCTGATGGTTATTTTCTTATCAACAATCAAAAAACAGATATCTTAGCACCACTAACAGATAAGGAAGAAATCGTAAAGAATTGCAATTTACCTTATCAAGGCATAAATGTGAAAAAAGGTGAGAATGGGAACTATTTATTAGGTAATACCTATTGGAATGGTTCTTATAATGTTTTATCAAATAGAGGTGGAAATCTTAATAGTATTGGGATTGAAACATGTGTGAATTATGGCTCTAATTATATTACAACAATGCGAATTACGGCCTATTTAGTTACAAAATTATTAATTAAATATGATCTAGGTATTGATCGAGTAAAACAACATAATTTCTTCAGTGGTAAAGATTGTCCAAAAACATTACGTTATAATAAAATGTGGGAAGAATTCATTGAACTTGTAAGAATTAATTTAATTCGTTTTAAAGACTTAAAAGATTATAAATTCAAATTTATTTCCCTGACACCTGAATATCTAAATGATTTAGGGACAATTATAAATTATCAAGAAGGAATCGTTGTGAAATACAAAGTGATTGTCTCTAAAGATGATTTTATAAAGGAATATTTCTTTGAAAGTAAATTAGAAAGTAATTAATAAATATAAAATTTTGGAAAGGAAAAGGATAATAAAATGAAAAAGGGATTTTTGTTTTTTGTTTGTTTTTTATTAGCTCTATTTGTAATTGGATGCACTGAACCAGTTGATGAAACCTTAAAAATTAAAGATTTAGAAATTGAAGCATGCCAAGATTTAGAAGTAGGAGATACATTTGATTTGGTTTTAATTTATAATAAGGAAATTGAAGTTGAATTTGAATGGTCATCATCAGATCCGGAAATTGTTTTGGTTGATAATGGGAAATTAACAGCTAAAAAGGAAGGAACTGTTACAATCACTGTAACGGAAAAGAATAGTCAAGTTAAAGCAACGGTTAAAGTGACTGTAAAAGAAGAATCAATAGTTGATGGACCTGCAATTACTGATGAAATTAAAGAATTATTTAACACTTTTGTTAAGGGATTACCAGCAGAAACTTCAACTGATTTGCCTTTATTAGAAGGCTATGATGTAAGTTATGTTTTTGAAAGTAATGTTGCAACCGATGGGAAAGTTACTAGAGAAGAAGATAATCTAACTGTTAGTGGTAAAGTCATCTTAACATTTAAAGGTGAAACTATTGAAAGTGATTATACTGTTACATTAGTTGGGACATTTGTAGATGAAATATCTGATAGATTTATTGGTCAATTCAAAGACGGAATTGATGGTAAAATGGAAGTTGTGAAAAAATATGATGACTATGGTGGAGCATATGTTAGATGGGAAAGTTTAAATCCGGAAATCTTTGATAATAGAGGTAATTTAACACGTCCATTAAATGATACATATATTGAAATAGCTTATACTGTTAAATCAAAAGAATTAGAAGGAGAAGGTTCATATGTAGCTAAAGTATTAGTTCATGGGGAATCATTATCATACAAAAATTCTTTAGTGGAAGAATGGATTAAAAAATCTTATCCTGAAAATATGATTTTATATCCTGGAGATATTTTACCAAATTATTGTGAAGATTATGAAGCAACAATCACTTGGTTAGATGAAAATGAACAAACTCCTGATTTTGTAAAACTTGCTCAAGATCCTGTTTTAGGTGAAGCTGTAGTTTTAACGGTAAGAGTTACTTATCCTAATAGTGAAGATTACCTTGACTTTGTTATGGATTATCGTGTATGGAACAAAAAATATAATGATGATTTTGAAAAAATAGATGATTTAATTAATGCAATTGGCGGAAAAGACATTCGTAGTTATGCTTATAAATCACGAGGTTATGATTATGAAAATATGGGATATGTTTACTTCTTTGAAAATAAACCAGCCAATATCAATAGAGATTATTTATTAGAATATACATATGGTAGAGTAAGAACTGGTATTGTGAAAAAATCAACTGAATATGTTGTTATTCATGACACAGCTGGTGGACTTCCAACACACACAGCCGAAAGTTTTGCCTTAAATCAAGTGCAAGCAAATAACAATCCAACAAATACTTATATATCATGGCATTTTACAGTTGGTACTGATGGAATTTATCAATCACTTCCAACTGATGAAGTAGCATATCATGCTGGTGATGGTAGTCATGTATATGGAGATATCTGGGCATCAGGAGGTTATGATGACCGCATTGGTGGTGGAAATCGTAATGGAATTGGTATTGAAACTTGTATTAATAACGGTACAGATTATAATGATACATTAAGAATCTTAGCAAAATTAGTTGCGGAATTGTTAATTGAAAATAAGTTAGGTGTTGATCGTATCAAACAACATTGGCATTTCTCAGGAAAAGATTGTCCAGCTGTAATTCGCCATTGCAATCGTTGGGAAGAATTTAGAGATTTAGTTAAGATTGAATACTTTGTAAAAACAGAATTACCAGAATTAGAATTAAGTTGGGAAAGTTTAACACCTTCTTTACTAAATAATGATGGTAAAGTCTTAAGCTTTGATGGTAATTTTGAAGTATCATATAAAGCAACTGCTAAATTAAATGGTAATAAGAAAGAATATACATTTAAAGCAAATGTTATTCATGAGGAAGAAGTATATGTTAGCTTATAAAAGCATTAAAAAAATAAGTTTAATATTAGTTTTCTTATTTGGTTTATTTTTGTTTGGATGTAGCAAACAAGAACCAATTGATGAAACAATAAAGAAAATTGAAAATATTCAAATTGTTGGTCAAAATGAATTAGAGATTGGCGATATTATCTATTTAGAAGCTGAATATGACCAAACGATTACTGTTGATCTAGTTTGGAGTAGTAGTGACCAAAGTGTTTTATTAGTTTTTGGTAATGAAGTTACTGCAAAAAAAGAAGGAACTGCAACAGTGACTGTAACTGACCAAATATCTAAAGTTAAAGCAGAATTTAAAGTTACAGTTAAAGCAAAAGAAATTGAACAAAAAGATGATATTGATAGTTTACTTAATTGGGCAGTAAACCAATTAGGCACTGAAGGATATGATGAAGTAGTACTTCCAGTAAAACATCCTTCATATGATTGTATATATGAATGGAGTAGTGCTGATAGTGATTTGTTTGATCCTGAATCTGGTTTATTAGGTTTATATGAAACAGATAAAGTAGTATCAATTACTTGTAAAGCTGTTTATGGAAGTCAAACTAAAGAAAAAACTTATGATTTTACAGTTTTAGGTTATGCAACATATGATATTGCTGATGAATTTATGGAACAATTTAGAGCTAACAAAATCTTTTATGATATGAATTTAAAGACTACATATGATGATTTTGGTGGTGCATATGTTACATGGAGTAGTAGTGATGAAGCAATATTTTCAAGTGAAGGAGTATTTAATAAACCACTATATGAAACAGAAGTTATCTTAACATTTGTTGTTAATATTCCTAGTTTAAACGTTGAAAGAGAATTTAAAGAAGTCTTATTAGCACAACCACTAACAATTCAAGAAAAATGTGATCTTGTTGAAGCATGGATTTTATCTAATGTTAGTAAAAATGGTTATTTATATAAAGATACATATTTACCAAAATATGTTGAAGATTATATGTGCAGTCTTTCATGGTTTAATGAAAGTGGAACAGAATTAAAGCTTGATTTTTCTGCTTCTAATCCTATTTTAGGAGAAGGAATCAATGCTACAATTAATATATCTGATGGCATTAATTCTGAAAATATTGTATTATCATTTAAAACAATGACAGAAGAAATAACAGATCCTTGGGAAAAGATTAAATTATTTACTGATACAATTGCAAGTAGTGCCTTAACATCATACAAATATTTATTAGTATCATGGTCTTCATTAGAATTAGGGTATATTCCATTTTATGATAATAATAATAGTAATATCTTAGTAGATATTTTGCCTTATACATATGGTAAAGTAAGAACTAATATTTTAAAATCATCAACAGAATATATTGTTATTCATGACACAGGTAGTCCTGGTAAAGGAGGTAACGCTGCAGCACATAATAACTATATTAAAAATATAAATAACGATCCTAATACTTCATCAAAATCATGGCATTTTACTATTGGTAATGATGGCATTATTCAACATTTACCATTAGATGAGGTTGGATGGCATGCTGGAGATGGTTCAACAGTATTTGGTGATGTTTGGTCAAGTGGAGGTTATGATGACCGCATTGGCGGTGGTAATCGTAATGGAATTGGTATTGAATCTTGCATAGATGAAGGTTGCGATTATACATTCACAATGCGTAAAATGGCTAAATTGGTTGCGGAATTACTAATCCAATATAATTTAGGATTTGATCGCATCAAACAACATTGGAACTTCTCTGGTAAAAACTGTCCACAAGTTATGCGTGGAGCAAATCGTTGGAATGAATTTATTTATTTAGTAAAATTAGAATATTATGCAAAAACTGAATTGCAAGGTGTAACATTTGAATGGACATCTCTATCACCTGATGTAATGGATAATACTGGTAAAGTTACAACACAACTTTCAGTTGGTACAAAAGTAAGTTATAAAGTAAAAATAACATATCTTGGTGAAACAAAAGAATTTACATATCAATCAGTTATGGCACAAAGAATTTAGGTTAGGGTTATCCTAACCTCTTTTGATTTTTTATAAGTTTTAATATTATTGATAAAAATGCACTCTAATGGTATAATTAGACTAGGATGATTATTGGAGGATTAAAACAATGAAAAGAATTATGAAGATGCTATTAGTATTAGTTGTCAGTTTAATCTTATTAGGTTGTAATGAAAAAGTTGATTTTAAACAAGTTATTAGGGAAAGCTTTAAAGAAATTACTTTACCTGAAGAAACTGAAACTGATTTAGAATTTATTAAAACAATAAACTATCTTGGATATAGTATTGATTTAGAATGGTCAACATCTAATGAAGCTATTACAAGTGATGGTATAGTTACAAGAACAAATGAAGATGTGACTGTTGATATATTTTTAAAAGGAACAATTGATGATGTTAGTTATCAAGCATTAATAGCTACTGTAAAAGTTTTGAAACTTGAAGTAATTGAAGAAGCATTTACAGAAGAGGATATTCTAAAAGCTTTAGAAACTATTAATATACCTGATCAAGTATATTATGATTTAGAATTTATTGATGAAATCAATTATCTTAATCAAAAAATATTATTAAACTGGGAAACAAATAGTGATTATCTTGATAATAGTGGTGAGATTTTATATTCTACAAAAGATACGGAAGTAATAATTACTTGTCAAGCAAAAGCTTTAGAACTTGAAGTAACAAAAGAATACAAAGTAACATTATTGAGTGCGCAAAATGCTTGTATAAAAGCCAGTGAAGAACTTGTTTTACCAAATAGTATAGATGATGATATTGATATTCCGAAAATGGTCGGATCAATTGATATTGACTGGAGTAGTAGTGATGATGATATATTAGATACTAGCGGTAAATGTTTTTATGTAGCAAGTGATACAGATGTAACTTTATATGCAGGTTTTTATGTTGATTTATATGAAGGCGGCGAATATTTTTACGATGTTGAGTATATAATCACAGTAAAACCATTCACAGCTGAACGCCGTTTAAAAGAAATTAAAAATCAAATTACAGTGCCTAATAGAATATATCGAAATATTTCATTGAATACTAAATTTGACTATAATATAACAGGTACTTGGGTGTCATCAGATCCTGATGTTTTATCTAATACAGGTGTTGTCAATAACAAAACTGAAAATCAAGAAGTAACATTAACAGTTGAGTTAACAGTTGATAATAAAAAGGCAAGTTATTCTTATAAAACAGTAGTCGTTGGGAATCATGAAACAGAAGATGAAATTTATGTATACAATCATAATATTATTGATAGAGTCGCTTTCTTTGATGCAAAAAGGATGCATAATGTGGAAGTTGATAATGGAAAGTTAGTTTTAAAATATGATGCTTTAACAGGTTATTATGAATCAAAAGTATTTAAAACTGTCAAGTTTGATGAAGTAGTAGGATCATATGCTTGTATTACTAATAAACAAGCAACAGCAGAACTAGAAATAAGTGTTTGTGTGAATGGAACATGGACAAAATATTTCTCATATGGTAATTGGGGACTTGGATTAAATAACTTATATTATAATCAAGATGATACATTAGCCAAAATGAGTGTTGATGAAATAATGGTGAAATCTGGTAGTGCAAGTGCTGTTAAGTATCGAATTACTTTACGTCGTGATTCATTAACTACAACATCACCAAAATTATCATTAGTCGCAATGACATTAAGTGTAACTGATAGTGATTATGTATATGGTATTACTGCTGATATTTTACCAACTTCTGCTGATAATGATTTACCAAAATTATATCAATATGATGTTAAGCAAATTGGTGGAAGTATTTGCAGTGCCACAACAACTACAATGCTTTTAAAATGGAAAGGTCATGATTTCACAGAAGAAGCAAAAACTTACGAAAATGCGAGTCTTTGGGGTCAATATGAACACGGATATATTGCTAGTTTAGTTGCTGATCGTGGACATAACAGTCCAACATATGGCAACTGGAGTTACAATATGATTACAGCAGGAGCATTTGGTGAAGATGCATATGTAGGAAGAATGTATTCTTGGGAAGAAGTAAAAGAATATCTTGCTAATCATGGACCACTGGGAGCAAGCATTAAAAGCCCGACTGGATTATTTGGCTATACAACTAATGGGCATTTAATAGTTGTAAGAGGCTATAGAGAAACAGAAACTGGTGATACCATTGTTATCTGTAATGACCCAGCTGTTAAAGGTACTTACTATGAAGTACGTTTATATCAATTTATGGGCTGCTGGGGTGGCGTTGTTTATATTGTAGAATAAATTTATAAGGAGATAATATTTTATGAATAAAAATCTTAATAATAATGTTTTTAAAGAACATAACTATATATGTGATGCAATCGATTTAAAAGACTTTAAGTTAGAAAACTTGAGTTACCAAAATGAAAAAATAGTTGTTTTAGATCAAGAAAAAGAAGGAGTGATAATTTCTCCTGTTATTGATACTTTACCATTTACAGAACTAGTTGGTTCTTGGGCATGCATTACTTCTCTTGATTCTACTTGTGAACTTATGATAAGTGTAAAAGTTGATGACAAAATGAGTAAATTCTTTACTTACGGAGAATGGGGATTAGGAAAAGAAAACCTCTATTATAATCAAGATGATAGAGATGTTTTTATGAGTGTTGATGAAATACTACTTAAAGAAGGAAAAGTTGGTACAGGCTTTCAATTTAAAGTAGTAATTAAAAAAGAGGCAAAATTATCACTAGTTGCGATTGCTTTAAACATTAAAGATTATAAATATCCTGTTGATGTAACAGGTCTTCCTGCCATTGTTTGGTATGATGTACCAAAATTAAATCAAAATATCGTTCCCGTAATTGGCAATGAAATGTGTAGTGCTACCACTTCCACAATGCTTTTAAAATTCAAAGGATTTAATTTTTTAGATAAAGATAGTGAATTTGAACATCGTTATATAGCATCACTAGTAGCTGATCCAGGTCATCGTAGTCCAATGTATGGAAACTGGGTTTATAACACTGCTACAATTGGTGCTTTTGGTGTTGATAGTTATGTAAAAAGAGTATATTCATATGAAGAATTAAAATACCATTTAGCAACTGTTGGTCCAGTTGGCGCAAGTATTAAAGGAGATACTGGTATTTATAAAACTGGTGGTCATTTATTAGTTGTTGTTGGTTATAAAGAAGTAGGCAATAATAAATATGTTTTATGTAATGATCCAAACATTAATGCACGTTTTGGTCGTGATAAATATGGTAATGATTACTTTGTATATGTAGAATATCCACTTGATGTCTTTATGAATTTCTTTAGAGGTGTTATATACGTTGTAGAATAGAAGGGTAAAATATATTATTTAGTATAAAAATTAAATGGATAAAAAAATGAACGAAAAAATAGAGTATGTAGCAATAGATTTCGAAACAGCTAATGCCAATCTCACTAGTGCTTGTAGCATCGGCATAGTTGGTGCTAAAAATGGAAAAATAGTTTTTGAAAAATATTATTTAATTAATCCAAATGAAGAATTTTTATCGTATAATGTTTTAATTCATGGAATTACTGCTAATGATGTTATAAATGAACCAACATTTGATAAAATTTGGCCAGAAATTAAAGCACTAATTGATGGCACTATTGTCTTTGCTCACTGTGCTCCCTTTGATTTAGCAGTTTTAAAAAGCTTATTAGATAAGTATGATTTAGAATATCCTAATATTTTGGTTGGTTGTACATTAAGAGTTAGTAAAATTGCTTTTAAAGGAATTTTAGAAAATTGTAAATTAAATACGATTTCTAAGTATTTAGAAATAGAACATAACCATCATAATGCAATTAGTGATGCTTTAGTTTGTTTTTATCTATTAGAACGAGTAAAAAGAATGTATCAAGCAATTGACGTTTACGAACTATTTGAAGTAATTGGTTTAGGCTTTGGAATGATGAAGCCAAAAATGCTTCGAGGTTGCTATAACAAGTTCACGCAAATATCTAATAGTCAAATCAAATCAAAAGAACTAGAAGGCAAAATATTTGCCTTTTCGGGGAAACCAAAAACAATGACAAAAACAGAAGCTAAAAAATTAATAGAAATTCATGGTGGAATCTATACGAAAGATATTACAAAAGCAATAACTTCATTTGTGATCTTTACTAATCCGATCAAAACACAATTAAATGCGCTCCATAGAGTATTAGATTATAAAGAGATAGAAATATATAACGAAGAAGAATTCAGAAAATTAGTATTAAAATAAGGTAGGTATATATGCTTACAAGATATAAAATAACATTAAAAGACAAAAGTATAACATTAAAAGAATGGTTAACTAATAACTATTTAGGAAAAACAAATATTCATAAACTAAATGAATTAAAGGCATTTTCAAATCAAAATGGTGTTATTAATTTAGATTATAAATTACGAAACAATGAATTTATCTATATTAACTTTAGTTTGTTAGAAGATAATACAAGCATAAAAGGATATGAATATTCATTATCAATTTTATATGAAGATGATAATATTATTGCTATTGATAAAAATAAAGGAATTTTAATTCATAGTGATGGAAATACAATCGAAACATTACTTAATGCGATAATCTTTTATTTGCATAATAAATATGATGATTCATTTATTCGACCTGTTCATCGCATTGATTATGAAACAAGTGGTGTAGTTGTATTTGCGAAAAACATTTTTGCTTATAACTATTTAACATATCAAATGGAAAACCAATTGATAGAAAAAGAATATTTAGCATATGTAACTGGATATCTAGCTAATGATGGAGTGTGTGAACTATTTATTAGTAAAGATCGTCATAATAGTAAAAAATATGTTGGTTTTAAAAAAGAAAAAAATAATGCCATCACAAGATATAAGGTATTAAAACATACTAATACAAGAACTCTTCTAAAGATCAATATCTTAACAGGTAAACCGCATCAGATAAGAGTTACAATGGCTTATTTAAAGCGTCCAATCGTTGGTGATAAACTGTATGGAAACGATCAATCGAAAACAATGTATTTATTATCTAACATGATTAGGTTTATATTATTTGATCGTAAAGTCGAAATTAAATCAAAAAAAGATATTAATTATTTATAAAATAAAAAAATAATAAGAGAAAAGATATGGAAAAAATATTAGAATTTGTGAGAAATGTTATTGTAAAAAAAATAAAGTCAACAGATATTTGTGTTGATGCTACATGTGGAAGAGGAAATGACACATTATTTCTTTCTAAACTAGCAAAGAAAGTATATGCTTTTGATATACAAAAAGAAGCAATTGATTATTCAAAAGAACTTTTGAAAGATTATCATAATATTGAATTTATTAATGATTCCCATGAAAATATATTAAACTATGTTAATGAAGATATTAATGTTGCAATGTTTAATTTAGGATATCTTCCTAAAGGAGATAAAAAAATCACCACTAAATCTGCATCAACAATCTCATCAATTGATAAAACAATTAAAAAATTAGCTCATAACGGAATTGTTTCAGTTGTTTGCTATCCAGGGCATCCGGAAGGATATATTGAAAGTAAAGAATTATTAGAGTATTTAAGAGGAATCAATCAAAAAGAATACGATATTGTTCGTTATGATTTTATTAATCAAATTAATCATCCCCCATTTGCTTTAATAATTGAAAGAATAAAATAGGTTTTTATATGCGAGTATTTATTGGAATTAAACTAGATAATAATGCTATTAAAATAATAAATAATTATTATAAATTTTTATATCAAGAAAAAGTTGTAGGCAATTTTACAGATCTTGATAATCTTCATTTAACTTTAGCTTTTCTTGGGGAAATTAATATAGACAAATTAGAAGAAGCAATAGATATTGTGAAGAATGTAAAAACAGAAGTAGAGCATATTACAATAACTAAATTAACAAGATTAAAAGATATGTTAATTGGTGAAGTTATATGTGATAATAAATTACAGACATTACACGATGAATTAGTTAGTAAATTAAATAAAATAGGCTTTAATTTAAGCAATGATTATTATCCCCATATTACTTTAATTAGAAAAGTAAATGGTCTTGATAAGATTAAGATTATTGATTCAAAAATTGAAATAAACTCAATAGTAAACAAATTAACAGTATTTGAATCGACAAGAATTAATGGGGTATTAAAATATATACCCAAAAATTAGGTGTAAATATGATAAAAAATAAATTAGGGAAAACTAATATAATAGTTAATAAAATAGGTTTTGGGGGCATTCCTATCCAAAGAGTAACAAAAGATGAGGCAAAAGACTTAGTGATTGAAGCGGTTAACTCTGGTGTTAATTTTTTTGATACTGCTCGTGGCTATACTTGTAGTGAAGAGTATTTAGGAAATGGTTTAGCTTTATTAAGAGATAAAGTATACATAGCTACTAAATCAATGTCACGAACTTATGAAGCAATGAAAAAAGATATTGAAATTAGTTTAAGTAATTTACAAACTTCATATCTTGACTTGTATCAATTTCATAACGTCAAAAATATTGATGAATGGAATATAATAATTAGTGATGATGGAGCAATGAAAGCATTGCTTGAAGCTAAAGAAAAAGGAATCATCCTACATATTGGTGTTACTTCACATAGCAAAGACTTTTTGGATTGGTTGTTAGATAGTAAATACTGTGATTTGATTGAAACAATTCAATATCCTCTTAATTTCTTAGAAGAAGAAGGAATTGACCTATTTTTAAAAGCACAAAGTAAAAACATTGGAACAATTGCAATGAAACCATTAGGAGGTGGAATGATTGATAATGCAGAGGTTGCTATTAAATATTTACTGCGTCAAGATTGTTTATCAGTTTTAATTCCAGGAATGGGTTCAATTGAAGAACTAAAAATAAATGTGAATGTAAAAGAAGATGACTTTACTAATGAAGAAGTAGAATACATTAAAAAGTTAAAAAAAGAAATGGCTAAGGAATTTTGTCATCGTTGTGGATATTGTCTACCATGTACAAAAGGAATTGATATTCCAGGAGTCTTTACATTAGAAAAATATTATCAACGATATGGCTTAAAAGATTGGGCTATAACTAGATATAATGCGCTAAAGTGCAAAGCGGATAGTTGTATTAATTGTGGTGCTTGTTTAAAGAGATGCCCATATCAATTAAACATTCCTAAGAAATTAGCGGAAATTGCGAAATTATTTAATAAATGATAAAAAAATAATAATCTTTAGATTAAATTTAAAGAGGTTAGAACGAATTTGTTCTAACCTTAAATTTTTATTTTACAAAAATGAAATAAAATGATTTTTATGCCAAGTTGTATGTAATTCTTTATTTTATTATTCTACCGTTTACTTTAATATCTAAGATAGCGTTTGGTTCAATTGCAGGGATTAATAATTTTAAAATATTGCCTTCTAATTGATAATTAATTAAGTTATTATTTAAAGTGACAGGATTATATGAATCTAGTTCAAAAGTAATTGGTAGTTCATCATATACTTCTACATTATAAGCAGCAATATTTCCTTTGTTTACAAGACTTAAGATATATGTTAAATCTGTATTAATAAAAGTAACATCATCACTAACTGCTTTAATGCATTCTATTTTCGCATATCCATGTTTTAGTGGATTGTTATTAATCTCAGCCAGTGCTGTTTCATCTGATTGAATCGTAGTTAAAGATTCAATTTGTGTTTGTTTTAATGGCTTAATTTTGTATGTAATAATAATTACTTCTTGAGGATAGATTTCATCAATTATGATTTTTAAATTATTGTTGTCAAGTGAATAACTAGGATTCACCTTGTTATTTTCTAAAGTCGTTGCTTTAATTGAATAATCAATCAATTCTTGATTTAATAAATTATCATTAATTACAACATTTGTATTTTTATAATTTCCTAAATTAGAAACAATTAATGTGCAAGTAATAATATCTCCTAATTTAAAATATTCTTGGTTTGTTAGTTTTTTAAGTAATAAATTAAATTTTCTTACCTCCGTTTTTACAACATTCGATTCTGATAATTCCTGTAAATTAATTCCATCTAAATCATAAGAATACTTAATTTTTGCCATACTTTTAATTTCCATAAATAACCTCCCCAATCAATATTTCAAATAATAACATTGATTTACAATAATATTATATCTAGATAAATGGAAAAATATACCAAAATATTTTACTTAATTTTTGTTTTTGTTATTTGATAAAGATAATTCAGTTTATATTCAATTTCATTTTTAAATTTATAAAAATCTTCATTAGATATACTGTTATTAGCTTGTCGGTTTGAAGCTTGAGCTTGGGCGACACATATGATTTGTCCAACTGCTTGAATAAAATTTCCTAAAATGTTAAGTTCTTGCAAAGTTAGGTTAATTGTGCAAAGTGTTCCCACTATTCCACATAGAGCAGCCATTTCCGTAGGTGATAAATTATTAAGAGCTTGCGCAAAGCCTTTATAATCAAAATCTTTAATATTTTCAAAATTATTGATATAATATCACCTCTTTATAATTTATTAAAAAATATTTAGAATAATGCGAAAAAGAATAAAAATAGATATTTGTCATTAGCAAAAATATCAATTATTCATATTATAAAGTGAAAGGTGGTGTGAATTATGGGTAACTGCTGTAACGTAAATCCTTGCAACAACAATGGTTGTGGTGGAAGATATGCTTTCATTTTAGTTTTATTTATTCTTTTAGTTATTTGTGGAGCAGCCTTTTGGTTCTAATTTAAGAAAATAATTTAAACATTTTAAATAAAAATTTAAAATAAAAAATATGAAAAAACCTTAGCGAATAAGGTTTTTTTATTAGAATTTGTAATTTCAAGAAATTGACATTTTACAAATTCTAATAAATTTGATATAATGTAATTATTAGGATGAAAGGAGATAAAGAGATGAAAAAAATAGCATTATTTTTATTATTTTTTGCCTTTTTATTTGTTACTGCTTGTTCTTCTGAAAAAGCAGATGAAACATTAAAGATTCAATATAGTTATACTGAATTTACAATTGGTGTTGGTGAAGAAAAAGATTTAGAATTGCCGATTGATGTAAATTTAAGTGTGCCACTAAATGATGTGATTGAAGAAAAAGATGGAATTATAAAAGGATTAAAAGAAGGAGAAGTAGTTCTTACTTTGATTTTAATTGCGGATAGTAATGTAACTAAAGAAGTAAAGATTGTTGTTACAGAAACTGTATACACTATAACATATGACTTAGATGGTGGTGTATGTGAAGATTTAGTAACTGAATTTAGAAGTTACAAAGATGTAGTTTTAAAAACTCCTTCCAAAGAAGGCTATGCTTTTGATGGTTGGTATGAAGGTAAAACTAGACTTGAAGGTTTACAAGAAAACAAAGACTATACATTAACTGCAAAGTGGAAAGAAGCAAAGCCTGAAGAAGTAGAAATTGTATACGAGTTAGATTATGATAGAATCTATTTAGATGACGCTATTAAACTAAGTGCTAATGTTTTACCATTTGGTAATGATCAAAGTGTAACATGGAAAGTCACACCTCGTACTAGAGCACATATCGATGAAGAAAATGTCTTAACATTTGATGAAAGTGGAACATACGAAGTTACTGCTATCTCTGTTGCGGATACTTCAATTAAGTGTAAGGTTACTTTTGAAGTGCTTGATTATAAAAATCCATATCGTTTTATGGATAGTTTACAAGTAAAAGAAGTTTCTGCAAAACCTGTTACATCATTCCAAAGTAATCATAATACAGAAACTTATGTTTTAGGTAGTGTTATCTATTATTTATTCGAAGATATTACAGTTAACCAAAGTTTTATTGATAATTCATATGGTAATCGTCCCGGTAAAACTTCTAATGGTAATGAATTTAAATTAAGATATGTAACAGTTCATGACGTTGGTTTTACTGGTAGTGCTGCTGTTACACACAACAATAATGGTAAGAGTGCTTCTTGGCATTTTAGTATTGGTAATGATGGTATCTATCAAGGACTTCCTTTAGATGAAATTGGATATCATGCTGGTGATGGTACGCGTACACCAGTAGTGTTTACTGACACTTTAGTCAAAGCTACTGATGGAGATAACCCAGCTAAAGTTACAATTAACCAAGTAACGGGAACGTTTGAAATGAATGGTGTGCAAACATCTATTAAAGCGCCATTATCAGAATGGGGAACAATTGTAAAAAATAGTCAACTTCCTTATACTGGTATCAATAATTATGTTGATCCAGAAACAGGCACATATTGGATTTCGAATACGCATTGGGATTCTACATATGATACGCTTGCAAATTATGGCGGAAATCTTGGTTCAATTGGCATTGAAACAAGTGTTTTAGAAACATCTAATTTATATTACACTTGGGAATTAACAGCGAAGACTATTGCACAAAAGATTTTAAGACCAAAAGGATTACTTCCACGTGATGTTAAACAACACAACACATTTAGTGGTAAAGATTGTCCAATGACCATGAGACATGCGGGAATGTGGGAAGAATTTATGAAACACGTCGAAGGTGAATATACGATGACGAAGTACTTCTCAAGCAGTAATGGTTGGACAATGAGCTTTGCGACTGATTCTGAATATTTAAAGAAAAATGGAATGATTGATCATCTACCAGATACAGAAACAGAAGTAAGTTATAGTGTGACATTAAGTAATGGTAAAGATTTTACACATACATTTACATATACAATTAAATTGCCTGCAAAATCAGTCTTAACAAAATAATTATATTATGAGGAGTATTATACTCCTCTTTTATACGTTAGAAATGGATAATAAAAGGCAAAAGAATTATATGAGAAAACTGTTTGTCTTTATAAAAATTCATTAGATAAGAAAGGACTGTGTAAGTAATTCAAAATTGAAAACAAAATAAAAGATTATATAAAAAAATATTAATTCCAGCAAAAATCTTTAAATGGAGTAAAAAACATTTTTGTATGAATAATACTAAAAAATATTAACTAATGGTAGTTCTATTTAAGAAATAGCTATATTTATAATTCTCTTTTAATAATTATTTCTGTGTTTAATAATTGAAAAAATAAAAAAAATTTGTAAAAAACTTTATTTTATAAATATATTGTGCTATAATTAAATGACTTTATGAAGAAAGAGGAGAATGATTATGGGAAGAGCACATGAGGTTAGAGCTGCTTCAATGGCTAAAACTGCAGCTATTAAGAGTAAACAAAATGCCAAATATTCAAAAGCTATCTATATAGCAGCAAAGAGTGGTCTGCCTGATCCTGATATGAATGCTGCATTAAAGAAGGAAATTGAAAAAGCTAAAAAGGCACATATTCCTGCTGATGTTATTAAAAAAGCAATAGAAAAAGCAAAAGGTGGAACAAACGAAGCTTATACACCTGTTCGTTATGAAGGATTTGGTCCTGAAAACTGTATGGTAATTGTAGATTGTTTAACAGATAACGTTAATAGAACATATACATCTGTAAAGGTTGCCTTTGGCCGTAATGGTTTTAAATTAGGTGTTTCTGGATGTGTAGCACATTCATTTGATAATGTTGCATTATTTACATTCAAAGGACATACTGATGAAGAAGTATTAGATACATTAATGATGGCTGATTGTGAAGTTAATGATGTAGAAATGGATGAAGAATATGTTACTGTTTATGCACCACATACTGAATATTCAAAAATTCGTCAAGCATTAGTTGATGCTTTTGGAGAAATTGAATTTGATGAAGATGATACAACTTGGTTGCCACAAAGTTATGTAACATTAGATGCTGAAGGAATGAGAAAGTTCAATAACTTTGAAGCAGCGTTAGACGAAATTGAAGATGTTCAAGAATTCTATCATAACGTAGAAAGAAAATCAGAAGAATAAAAGTTAGGTTTTGCCTAACTTTTTTTGATGAAAAAAGATAATTTATACAGTTTCTTATTGATCGAAAAAGCACTTACAAATTACAATTTATTAATAGATAGGAAATATTTGTTTAAATAATAAAATATTTGAAAAATAACAAATTATGAAAACGGTTTTATTTTATTGTTATTTAAAAAAATGTTTGACTTTTATAGTTGTTTATAGTATAATATGAAAGGTTAAGGAGAGGCAAGGATATGCGAGGTTGCTGATACTCACGGGTACGTTGCCAAAGTACGTGTTTTCATCAGGTAATTCGCATGGAGCCGAGTACCATTATAAATGATACGAAGGAGGAAAAAACTATGGCAAAAAAAGCGTTAAGAATTAAATTAGTTTCTTACGATCACAGATTAATCGATGAATCTGCAAGAAAAATTGTTGAAACAGTGAAAAAGACTGGAGCTAAAATTTCTGGTCCTATCCCACTACCAACAGAAAAGGAAGTGTTTACTATCATTCGTTCACCACACAAATACAAAGATAGCCGTGAACAATTTGAAAGAAGAACACACAAACGTTTAATCGATATAATCGAAACAACACCAAAAACTATGGATGCATTAGTTCATCTTGAAATTCCTACTGGTGTTGATATCATTCTTAAATAGTGAGTATTAAATAGGAGGTGAAACTCATGGCTAAAGGAATCTTAGGTAGAAAAATTGGAATGACACAAATTTTCTCAGCACAAGGTGAATTAATTCCGGTTACAGTTATTCAAGCTGAACCAAACGTTGTGCTACAAGTAAAAACACTTGAAACTGATGGTTATCAAGCTGTTCAATTAGGTTTTGAAGATAAGAAAGAAAAAGTTTCTACAAAACCAGAAATTAACCATGCTAAAAAGGTTAACGCAAATCCTAAGCGCTTCGTTAAAGAAATCGCTGGGGAAGAAATGCTAGCTTTCAAAGCAGGCCAAGAGGTTAAGGTTAATATATTTAGTGAGGGTGAAATTGTTGATGTAACTGGTACTAGTAAAGGTAAAGGTTACGCAGGTGTTATCAAACGCCACAACTTTCATAGAGGCCCTATGGCTCATGGTTCTGGATATCATAGAGGTACTGGTTCAATGGGTTCAATTGATGCTGCAAGAATCAAAAAAGGTAAAAAATTAGCTGGTCGTTTAGGTGGCGAACAAGTTACAGTTCAAAACTTAGTAGTAGCTAAAGTTGATGTAGAAAAGAACATTATTTTAATCAAGGGTAATGTACCTGGTGCTAAAAAATCATGCGTATTAATTATGAATGGTGTTAAAGCAAAGGCACAACCAATTAACCCTGAAGCACTAGTTTAGGAAAGGAGACTAAAAAGATGCCTGTTGTTAAAGTATTAAACCAAGAAGGTTCTATCGTTAAAGATTTAGAATTAAATGATGATATTTTTGGCGTTGAAGCTAATATGCAAGTTGTATATGACGTAGTTAACGCTGAAAGAGCTGCTAAACGTCAAGGTACTCATGATACAAAAGGCCGTAGCGAAGTTAGCGGTGGTGGAAAGAAACCTTGGAGACAAAAGGGAACTGGTCGTGCTCGTCAAGGTACAATTAGAGCTCCTCAATGGCGCGGTGGTGGAATCGTGTTTGGACCTACTCCAAGAAGCTATGCTGTTAAATGTAACAAGAAAGCTGTTAAATTAGCTAAGAAATGTTTATTATCTAACAGATTATCATTAAATAAATTAGTAGTTGTGGAAGATTTTAATTTAGAATCTTTCAAAACTAAAGAATTTGTTCAAGTATTAAATAACTTAAAAGCAGAAGGAAAAGTTGTTGTTGCATTAGCTAATGAAAACACAAATGTTACAATTGCTGCTAATAATATTCCTAATGTTTATGTTCAAAATTACAGTCATTTAAGCGTTTATGATTTAATCAATGCAGATATGTTTATTTTGACTGAAGAAGCAGTTAAGAAATATGAGGAGGAACTTAAATAATGAAGAGTTCTTATGATGTATTAGTTAAACAAATTATCACTGAAAAGACAGCTAAATTAGCCGAAGAAATGAAATATACTTTTGAAGTTGCTCAAGGCGCTAATAAAGTTGAAGTTAAAAAAGCAGTTGAAGAAATTTTCAATCGTAAAGTTGAAAGTGTTAAAATCATTAACGTTCGTAAAAAAGCTAAGAAAATGGGACGTTATGAAGGATTTACAGCAGCTGTTCGTAAAGCTATCGTTACATTAGAAAAAGGTCAAAAACCTTTAGATGTATTTGAAATTTAGGAGGTAACATTATATGGCTATTAAAACTTATAAACCTACTACAAATGGTCGCCGTAATATGTCTACATTAGTTAATAGTGAAATTACAACTAGCACTCCTGAAAAGAGTTTATTAGCTCCTTTAAAGAAAAATGGTGGTCGTAATAACTTAGGTAGAATCACTGTTCGTCATCAAGGTGGCGGTGCTAAACGTAAATATCGTATTATTGATTTCAAACGTAATAAATTTGGAATTGTAGGAACTGTTGCTACTATTGAATACGATCCAAACCGTTCTGCTAATATCGCTTTAATCAACTATGTTGATGGTGAAAAGAGATATATTATTGCTCCAAAAGATATTAAAGTTGGACAAAAAATTGTTTCTGGTCCTGAATCTGACATTCGTATTGGTAATGCATTACCTCTTGAAAAAATTCCTGTTGGTACAGTAATTCACAATATTGAAATGCATCCTGGTCATGGTGGACAATTAGTTCGTTCTGCTGGTGCAAGTGCACAAATTTTAGGCCGTGAAGGCAAATATGTATTAATCCGTTTAACAAGCGGTGAAGTTCGTAAAATCTTAGGTGTTTGCTATGCAACAATTGGTGAAGTAGGAAATGCTGATTATATGAACGTTAACTATGGTAAAGCTGGTAGAATCCGTCATATGGGTATCAACCCTACTGTTCGTGGTTCTGCAATGAATCCAAATGATCACCCACACGGTGGTGGTGAAGGTAGAACACCTGTTGGTAGAAAAGCTCCACTTACTCCTTGGGGTAAAATTGCATTGGGTCTTAAGACTCGTGACACTAAGAAAAAATCTAACGACTTAATCGTACGTCGTCGTAATGGATAGAAGGGAGAAATAATATGGCACGTTCACTTAAAAAAGGACCTTTCTGTGATGAACATTTAATGAAGAAGGTTGAAGCTCAAGCAGAAAGCAATAATAAGAAAGTTATTCAAACATGGTCACGTCGTTCTACAATTTTCCCAAATTTTATAGGACTTACGATTGCTGTTTATAACGGAAAAGTTCATATCCCAGTATATATTACTGAAGATATGGTTGGACATAAATTAGGAGAATTTGCTCCTACTAGAACTTACCGTGGACACGGAAAAGATAAGAAAGCTGACTAAGAAAGGAGTTAATTGAATATTATGGAAAATACACAAGTAAAAACTGCTAAGTGTGTTGCGAAGACTGTTCGTGTGACTCCTCGTAAAGCTCGCTTAGTAATCGATCAAATTAGAGGCAAAAAAGTTAGTGATGCTTACGCTATTTTAACTTTTACACCAAATGGCGCAAGTGAACCAATCATCAAAGTATTAAAATCAGCTGCAGCTAATGCTGTAAACAACTTAAATATGGTACAAGAAAAATTATATGTTAAAGAAGCTTTCGTTAATGAAGGACCAACTTTAAAACGTTATTTACCAAGAGCTAAAGGTAGTGCTGATAGCTTATTAAAGAGAACAAGCCATATCACAGTTGTTGTGGCAGAAAAGGAATAAGGAGGATCATATGGGTCAAAAAGTTAATCCAATAGGTTTACGTATAGGTGTTATTAAAGACTGGGAATCTAAATGGTATGCTAATAAGAAGGAAGTTCCTGCATTATTACATGAAGATCTAAAGATTCGTGCTGCTGTTTATAATTACTATGAAGTTGAAATTTATGCTGGCCGCGAAGAAATTTTAAAAGCTGGTCCAAATAAAGATCATGGTATTTCAAAAATTGAAATCGAACGTACAAAAACTAAAGTTATGTTAACTATTTACACTGCTAAACCTGGTTTAGTAATTGGTCGTGAAGGAGCTAACAAAGCTGGTTTAGTTGCAAAATTACAAAAAATGACAGGAAAAGTATTCTTCTTATCAGTTGTAGAAATTGCAAATCCAAATTTAGATGCAAGATTAGTTGCTCGTAACATTTGCAAACAACTTGAAAACCGTGCTTCATTCCGTCGTGTTCAAAAGAAAGCTATCGCTGATACTATGAAAGCTGGCGCTAAAGGTATCAAAACTTCTATCTCTGGACGTTTAGGTGGTGCTGAAATGGCTCGTCGTGAAGGTTATAGTGAAGGTACAGTTCCACTACACACTTTAAGAGCAGATATAGATTATGCTTGGGATGAAGCATTAACTACATATGGTAAATTAGGTGTTAAAGTATGGATCTGTAAAGGAGAAGTTTTACCTACTAAAAAGAATACTAAGGAGGCTAAATAATTATGTTAATGCCTAAGAGAACAAAATTCCGTCGTCCTCATCGCGTAAGCTATGAAGGAAAAGCAAAAGGTGCTAAGAAAGTTGATTTTGGTCAATTTGGTTTACAATCATTAGATGGTGCTTGGATTACTCAAAATCAAATTGAAGCAGCTCGTATTGCTATGACTCGTTATATGAAACGTGAAGGTAAAGTTTGGATTAGAATTTTCCCTCACATCGGATTTACAAAGAAACCTCTTGCAGTACGTATGGGTGGTGGTAAAGGTTCACCTGAAGGATACGTTGCTGTTGTTAAGAAAGGTACTGTAATGTTTGAAATTGCTAATGTTTCTGAAGAAGTTGCTCGTGAAGCTTTCAGATTAGCTGCTCAAAAATTACCAGTTAAAACAAAATTTGTTACTAGAGAAAGTGGTGAACAATAATGGCAAGAACTAAAAAAGAAGTTGTAAAAGAAACTCCAAAAAAAGAAACTGAAATGGATAAAATCAGAAAATTAGATGATGCCACTATTTTAGGAAACATCGAAGATTTAAAGAAGGAATTATTTAACCTTCGTTTCCAAGCTGCTGTTGGTAAATTAGAAAATACAGATCGTATTAGTAAAGCTAAAAAGTCTATTGCACGCATGAAGACAGTTTTAACTGAACGTGCGAATGCAGCTAAGTAGGAGGCTAATGTATGGAAAGAAATGCAAGAAAAACATATACTGGTAAAGTTGTTTCTATTAAAGAAGAAAAAACTATTAAAGTATTAGTTACAATACATCGTAAACATGCTATCTATGGTAAGCGTGTTGAATTAAGTAAGAAGTTTACTGCTCATGATGAAACTAACGATGCAAAGATGGGTGACATTGTGGAAATAATGGAAACTAGACCATTATCAAAAACAAAGAGATACTGTCTTGTAAAAGTAGTTGAAAGAGCTGTACAACTTTAGTAAGGGGTGCTAGTTTATGATACAACAAGAATCTAGATTAAAAGTAGCAGATAATTCAGGCGCAAAAGAAATCTTAACTATTAAGGTTTTAGGCGGTACAAGACGTAGATATGCTAGCGTTGGTGATATAATTGTTGCTTCAGTTAAATCAGCAACTCCTGGTGGTGTAGTTAAAAAAGGTGACGTTGTAAAAGCAGTTATCGTTAGAACAAAAAGCGGATTGAGAAGAAGTGATGGTAGCTACATTAAATTTGATGATAATGCAGCAGTAATCATTCGTGATGATAAGACTCCAAAAGGAACTCGTATTTTCGGCCCTGTTGCTCGTGAATTACGTGATGGAGATTACATGAAGATTATTTCACTTGCTCCTGAAGTACTATAAGGAGGAAATTTATGTTTATTAAAAAAGGTGATACAGTACAAGTAATTAGTGGCGACGGCAAAGGTGCTACTGGTCAAGTATTAAAAGTTTTAGTAAAAGAACAAAGAGTTATTGTAGAAGGTGTTAATAAAGTAAGCCGTCATACAAGACCAAATCAAGCAAATCCTGATGGTGGAATCATTCAAAAAGAAGCCCCAATCGCAATTTCTAACGTTATGTATTATGAAGTTGTTGATGGTAAAGGACAAACAACAAGAATTGGCTATAAATTAAATGCGAATGGCAAAAAAGTTCGTTATTCAATTAAGAGCGGAAAGGAACTAGATAAGTAGTATGAATAGAGTTTTAGAACAATATAACAACAGTGTTAAAGCTGAATTAATGAAGAAATTTGGATATACTACAGTAATGCAAGTTCCAAAAATCGAAAAAATCGTTGTAAATATGGGTGTTGGTGATGCTATCCAAAATGCTAAAGCATTAGATGCAGCTGTTGAAGATATGACAACAATCACTGGTCAAAAACCTGTTATTACAAAAGCTAAAAAATCAATCGCTAACTTTAAATTACGTGAAGGTGTTGCAATTGGTTGTAAAGTTACTTTAAGAGGAGAAAGAATGTATGAATTCTATGACAAATTAGTGTCAGTTGCTCTTCCTCGTGTACGTGACTTCCGTGGTTTAAGTAAAGACTCATTTGATGGTCGTGGAAACTATACTTTAGGTATTAAAGAACAATTAATTTTCCCAGAAATTAATTACGATAAAGTATTAAAAGTTCGTGGTATGGATATCGTTATTGTTACTACTGCTAACACTGATGAAGAAAGCCGTGAATTATTAAAATTATTAGGCATGCCTTTTAGAAAGTAGTAAAGGAGAAATACTATGGCTAAAACATCTTTAAAAATTAAAAATCATAGAACACCTAAGTATAAAGTAAGAGAATATACACGTTGTGAACGCTGCGGACGTCCTCATGCTGTATATCGCAAATTTAAATTATGCCGTGTTTGCTTCAGAGAATTAGCGTATAAGGGACAAATCCCTGGCGTTAAGAAGGCAAGCTGGTAGGAAGGGAGTCGAAATTATGGTAATGACTGATCCAATCGCTGATTTACTAACACGTATTCGTAATGCTAATCAAGCAAAACATGAAACTGTTAAAATTCCAGCATCAAAAGTAAAATTAGAAATTTTAGAAGTGATTAAAAGAGAAGGTTATATTAAATCTTATGAAGTTGTAGAAGAAGAAAATGCTTCTAACATCGTAGTTACTTTAAAATATACAGACAAGAAAGAAAGAGTTATCAAAGGGATTACTCGTATTTCTAAACCTGGCTTAAGAGCTTATGCAAAAGCTAGTGAAATGCCTAAAGTATTCAATGGTTTAGGTATCGCAATCGTTTCAACATCAAATGGAATTATGACTGACCGCGAAGCAAGAAAACAAAATGTTGGCGGCGAAGTTATGGCTTATGTTTGGTAGGAGGTAAATATGTCAAGAGTTGGTAATAAATTAATCGTACTTAAAGACGGTGTATCTGTAGAAGTTAAAGATGGTAACTTAGTTACTGTTAAAGGACCAAAGGGTGAAATTACAAAACAATTATCTCCAAAAATGACTATTACAGTTGAAGGTAATGTTGTAAAAGTAGCTAGACCAAGTGATTCAATTGAAAATAAAACTCTTCATGGAACTACTAGAGCTAATCTATCTAATATGGTTGAAGGCGTTACAAATGAATTTTCAAAAACTTTAATTATCGAAGGTGTTGGTTACAAAGCCGCAGTTGAAGGTAAAAACTTAGTAGTTTATGCTGGATACTCTCACACTGTTCCACTAGCAATTCCTGCTGGATTAACTGTAAAATGCAATAGTGCAACTGAAGTTGTTATCTCAGGAATTGAAAAAGAAGTTGTTGGACAATTTGCTGCTGAAGTTCGTGCAGTTCGTAAACCAGAACCATATTTAGGTAAAGGTATTCGTTATAAAGACGAAGTTATCCGTCGTAAAGAAGGAAAGAAAGCTAAGTAGAAAGGAGTGTATGAGTAATGGTTACTAAAAAATCACATAATGAAATGCGTCAAAAACGCCATTTAAGAGTTCGTATGAACATTACTGGAACATCTGCCTTACCTCGTTTAAATGTTTTTAGATCAAATAAAAACATTTATGCCCAAATCATTGATGATACAAAAGGTATTACATTAGTAAGTGCCTCTTCAAATGATAAAGAGTTAAAATTAGCAAACGGCTCTAATGTAGAAGCAGCAAAACAAGTTGGTGCTTTAGTTGCAAAAAGAGCTTTAGAACAATCTATTACTGCTGTTGTATTTGACCGTGGTGGTTATTTATATCACGGACGTGTTAAAGCGTTAGCAGATGGTGCTCGTGAAGCAGGATTGAAGTTCTAGGAGGTATATGATGCGTCAAGAAAAAGATAAAAAACAAGCAAAAAAAGAAGTTCAAGTTGTGGAAAAACAATTTGAAGAACGTGTTGTAAGTATTAACCATGTTACTAAAGTTGTAAAAGGTGGTCGTAGATATCGTTTTAGTGCTGTAGTAGTAGTTGGCGATAAAAAAGGTCACGTTGGCTTAGGTACTGGTAAAGCTATCGAAGTTCCAGATGCAATCTCTAAAGCTGTAGAAGATGCTAAAAAGAACTTAATCACTGTTCCTGTAGTTAATACAACAATTCCTCATGAAATCACAGGTATTTATGGTGCTGGTAGAGTATTCTTAAAACCTGCTCCTGATGGAACTGGTGTTATTGCTGGTGGTCCTGTTCGTGCCGTTGTTGAATTAGCTGGTATTCAAAACATTTTATCAAAATCATTAGGTTCAAATACTCCTATTAATATCGTTAGAGCTACTATCACTGGTTTAAAATCTTTAAGAACAGTTGAACAAGTTGCTGAAATTAGAGGATTAGATCCTAAGGATATCATGGGGTAAAAAAATATGGCAGAAAAAGTTATTAAAATTAAATTAGTTAAAAGTGCATTTGGTCGTAAACCAAATCAAGCTAAAACACTTAAAGCTTTAGGCTTACACAAAGTTAACCAAGTGGTTTCTAAACCTGCTAATGAGGCTGTTTTGGGAATGGTTGCAACTGTAAGTCATTTAGTAGAAGTGGTAGAAGAATAGGAGGTATAATTATGGAAAAAGAAGTTCAAGCTTTAAATTTACATAATCTTCATCCTGTTGCTGGTGCTCGTCATAAACGTAAGACTGTTGGTCGTGGTACTGGTTCTGGACATGGTAAGACATCTGGTCGTGGACATAAAGGTCAAAATGCTCGTAGTGGTGGTGGCGTTCGTCCAGGATATGAAGGTGGACAAACTCCTTTGTTCAAACGTCTTCCTAAAAGAGGTTTTACAAATTTAGGACGCAAAGAATACGCTGTAATTAATCTAGAAGATTTAAACTGCGAATGTTTCGCAGCAGGAAGTGTAGTTACTCCTGAAGTATTAGTAGAAAAAGGTTTACTTAACAAAAACGAAAAATTAGTAAAAGTTTTAGGAAATGGTAAATTAGAAAAGAACTTAGAAGTACACGCTCACAAATTTTCTAAATCAGCAGAAAAGGGTATTGTTGAAGCTGGTGGAAAAATCGAGGTAATTTAAGATGACACTAAAAAATAAAAAATTATGGTTAGGTATTTTATATACTGTTGCTATTTTATTTGTTTATCGTTTAGGTTATTTTATTCAATTACCTTATATTAGATTTGAAAACCTTGAAGCTATCTATAACCAAGGTAATATGTTTGGTTTCTTAGATATTTTCAGTGGTGGAGCATTATCTAATTTCTCTATTGTTGCTCTTGGTGTTAGCCCATATATTACTGCTTCTATCGTTGTTCAATTATTACAAATGGATATTATCCCTGTATTAAAAGAATGGTCCGAAGAAGGGGAAACAGGAAAGCAAAAATTAAACGCCTTAACAAGATATTTATCAATCGGTTTAGCTTTTGTTCAAGCATTAACAATCGTTATTGGTGTTACAGTATCTTATAATGGTTTATTCTTCGGTGTTGGAACTCCTGAAGGAGCTATGACATATATTTATTTAGCTATCGTTATGACAGCTGGTACTGGATTAGTATTATGGTTAGCTGATCGTATTACTAAAAAAGGTGTTGGTAATGGTACATCTTTAATGATCGTTGTTGGTATCATTGCAAGTTATCCTGATATGATTAATGATTTAATTCAAACTTATATTTTAGATGACGCTCAAGGAACTAAAGGAATTTTAATTTTTGTTGGTGTTATCTTACTTATGATTTTGATTATTTTAGGTGTTGTATTCATGGAAGCTGCTCAAAGAAAAATTCCTATCCAATACTCTAACCGTCCATCATCTGCTGCCTTATCTGGTAGAAATGATTCTAATATACCAATTAAATTAAATAGTGCATCTGTAATTCCTGTTATTTTTGCATCAACTTTATTAAGTTTACCATCTACAATTGCTAATTTCTTAAATGAAGGAACTGCAAAAAATATTATTACAGAGTTATTCACAACAACAAAACCAATTGGATTTGTCGTATATTTAATTTTAATTGTTGTATTTACATTCTTCTACTCATTCTTACAAATGAGCCCAGATAAAATGGCTGATAATTTACAAAAACAAAATGCATATGTTCCTGGTGTTCGTCCAGGTGAAGATACAGCTGCTTATTTCTCAAGAGTATTATTCAAGATTAACGTAGTTGGTGCCATCTACTTATGTGTATTAGCTGCTCTACCAATTATTATGACATGGATTTTTAATCTTCCAGCATCAGTTCAAATTGGTGGTACTGGTTTAATTATCGTAGTAGGTGTTGCAGTTGAAACTGCAAAACAAATTAAAACAAGCACTCAAGAAAAACAATATCGTGGATTTATTGAATAGGAAGTGAGAACATGCGTTTATTAATTATGGGAGCCCCTGGTGCTGGTAAAGGTACACAAGCGGGATTAATTAAAGATGCTTTTCCAATTGCTCATATTTCAACTGGAGATATGTTTAGAAAAGCAATTGCAATGCAAACTCCTATGGGAAAAGTTGCTAAAACATATATTGATAAAGGCGACTTAGTACCTGATGAAGTTACAATTGAACTAGTTCGTGAAAGATTACAAGAAGAAGACTGTAAAAATGGATTTTTATTAGATGGTTTTCCACGTACTGTTGAACAAGCTGTAGCTTTAGATAATATTTTAAAAGATTTAAACATTAAATTAGATGCAGTATTAAATATTGCAGTTGATGATAAATATCTAATTGATCGAATTACTGGTCGTCGTGTTTGTTTAAGTTGTGGTGCTTCATATCATGTTGTTGCAAATAAACCAAAAGTAGAAGGCAAATGTGATAGCTGTGGTGGTGATTTAATTCAACGCCCTGATGATTCTGAAGAAACAATTAAAAATAGATTAGCTGTTTATTATCAAAAAACTAAACCTGTTTTAGATTATTATGTAAAACAAGAATTAGTAAAAGATGTACCTGGTGTAGGAAATATTGATGAAATATTTGCTAACATTAAAAAGGTATTAGGAGAAATTTAATGATCACAATTAAGAGTAATCGTGAAATTGAAATAATGAGAGAAGCTGGTCGAATTACTGCTTTAGCTCATAAAAAAGTTAAAGAAGCAATTCGTCCGGGAGTATCTACATTTGAACTTGACAGGATTGCTGAAGAGACAATAAGAGCTTGTGGAGCAACTCCATCATTCAAGGGATACAACGGGTTCCCAGGCTCAATATGTGCCTCTATAAATAATGTTGTTGTTCATGGAATTCCTAAACATGGTACAATACTTAAGAATGGTGATATTATTTCGATTGATATAGGAGCTTGTTATAAAGGTTATCATGGTGATGCTGCAAAAACACATCCTGTTGGAAATGTTAGTGCAGAAAGACTTAATTTAATTAAAGTTACAAAAGAATCATTTTATGAAGGAATTAAACAAGCAAAGCCTAATAATCGTTTATCAGATATTTCCCATGCTATTGAAGAATATGTAAAATTAAATCATTATTCAGTAGTTAAAGATTTCACTGGTCATGGCGTTGGACGTCACTTACATGAAGATCCGATGATTCCAAATTATGGAGAAGCTGGACATGGCCCATTATTAAAAGCTGGAATGGTTCTTGCAATTGAACCAATGGTTAATGCAGGAAAACATCATGTAAGAATTTTAGCTGATGATTGGACAACTGTAACAGTTGACCATAGTGATAGTGCCCATTACGAACATACAATTGTAATCACTGAAAATGGGTGCGAGATATTGACAATTGAGGAGGACAAGTAATGTCTAAAAGTGATGTCATAGAGATGAAAGGAACAGTTATTCAAGCATTACCTAATTCAAATTTCAAAGTAAAATTAGATAATGATTATGAAATTACAGCCCACGTTTCTGGTAAAATCCGTATGAACTTCATATACATTTTACCAGGCGATAAAGTAACTGTAGAAATGTCACCATATGATTTAAAACGTGGACGTATTACATATCGTCATAAAAATTAAATAATACTTTATAATAACGGTAAGTAATACCATATATATTCAAAGGTACTAACAAGGAGGATTATTTATGAAAGTTAGACCATCTGTAAAACCAATTTGCGATAAATGCAAAGTTATTAAAAGACATGGGCGCGTTATGGTTATCTGTGACAACCCAAAACATAAACAAAGACAAGGATAATTAGGAGGCAAAAACATGGCACGTATATCTGGTGTTGATATTCCTCGTGATAAACAAGTTGGAATTTCATTAACTTATATTTATGGTATCGGAAGACCAACTGCAATCGAGATTTTAGAAAAAGCAGGTGTTCCTGCAGAAAAGCGCGTTAAAGATTTAACAGAAGAAGAATTAGCTGCAATCCGTCGTGAAGTAGCAGCATATAAAGTAGAAGGTGACTTACGTCGTGAAGTTGCTTTAAATATTAAGAGATTAATGGAAGTTGGATGCTATAGAGGTATTAGACATCGTAAAGGTTTACCTGTAAGAGGTCAAAATACTAGATGTAATGCTCGTACTCGTAAGGGTAAAGCTAAGACTGTAGCTAACAAGAAGAAATAGGGAGGATGAATCATGGCTGCTAAAGTTCGTAAACGTAAAGTTAAAAGAAATGTCGTTAATGGTGTTGCACATATTCATTCAACATTCAATAACACAATAGTTACAATTACTGATCCTGATGGAAATGCAATTGCTTGGAGCAGTGCAGGTGCATTAGGATTCAAAGGTAGTAAAAAATCTACACCATTCGCTGCTTCTCAAGCTTCTGAAGCTTGTGCAAAAGCTGCACTTGATAGCGGAATGGCAAAAGTTGAAGTTTCTGTAAAAGGACCTGGTCCTGGTAGAGAAGCTGCTATTAGATCATTACAAGTTGCTGGTCTTGAAATTACTTCTATCAAAGATGTAACTCCAATTCCTCACAATGGTTGCCGTCCACCTAAAAAACCAAGAGGATAATTTATTAGGTGTTTTTAAAATTATTCGAAGCTTAATAAAGAAGGAGGAACCGAATGAGAAAATTCGAATTTATTAAACCTCAAATTACAAATGAAACTGGAATTGAAGAAAGTAATAATTATTCTAAATTTGTTATTTCACCACTTGAAAGAGGCTTTGGTTTAACATTAGGAAATGCTTTAAGAAGAGTTTTATTATCTTCTATGCCAGGTGTTGCAATTGTTGCAATGAATATTGAAGGTGTTGCTCATGAATTCATGGCTCTAGATGGAGTAAGAGAAGATATTACAGGTATTGTTTTAAATTTAAAAAATATTATCTTCAAAATTGATGAAGAATTATTATTTAAACCAATGCCAAAAGAAAATGAAGAATTATTTGTTTTAAGCATTAATAAATCTGAAGAAGGCGTTATTACTGCTGGCGATTTAGTTGATGAATCTAATTTATTAACAGTAGTAAATCCTGATCAAGTAATTGCTACTTTATCAAAAGGTGGTAAATTCAAAGCTAAATTCTATGCTAAACGTGGAATTGGTTATGTTAGTGCTGATGAAAACAAAAAGTTCTGTCGCGATGCTGATGGTAACTTATATGCTGATCGTATTGCAATTGATTCTATTTATACTCCAGTTAATAAAGTAAACTATGAAGTTGAAAAAACAAGAGTAGATGAAGATGTTAGTTTTGATAAATTAACTATGGAAATTTGGACTAATGATTCAATTAAACCTGTTGATGCAATTTCACTTGCTTCTAAGTTCTTAGTTGAACATTTTGATATCGTTTCTCAAGTTAACCAAATGATTGCTAACGATAACTATATGTATGAGCAAGAAGAAAAAGAAGTAAAAGAAGAATACGAAACTAAGATCGAAGAATTATTATTATCTTGTCGTTCTTATAACTGCTTAAAGAGAGCTGGTATTAATACTATCGGTGATTTAATCCAAAAGAATGAAGAAGAAATGATGAGAGTTCGTAACTTAGGACGTAAGTCTTTAAAAGAAGTAGTTCAAAAATTACATGAAAGAAATCTAGATTTAAAACGTTCTTATGATACCGATTCATCATATGAAGATGATGATGACGATCATGATGACGACAGTAATGATTCTTCATTTGATGAAGAGATCTAATAAACTTACAGGAGGAAATTATGTCATTAGGTTATAGTAAATTAGGACGTAATTCAAGTCAACGTAAAGCATTATTAAGAGACTTAGTTACAGATCTTATTATAAATGAACGTATTGAAACTACATTAACAAAAGCTAAAGAAGTTCAAAAAATAGCTGATAGAATGGTTACTTTAGGTAAAAAAGGCGATTTAGCTGCAATTCGTAGAGCAGCATCTTTCGTTAGATTTGAAAAAGATGGTAATGATAATTATGCTGTTCAAAAATTATTCAAAGAAATCGCTCCTAAATATGTTAACCGTAACGGTGGATATACAAGAGTTTTAAAAACAGGTCCAAGACGTGGAGATAGCGCTCCTATGGCCATTATTGAATTCGTAGAAGAATAAGAATTTATAAATAAAAAGACTGTTTAGAAAGCTTTTTCTAATATTATAAAAAGTATATAAGATTATTGGAATTTACGCTTTTAAATGGAAAAATAATATAAGAACTAGGATTTTAAATCCCAGTTCTTTTTTTAATTGTTTATATTGTTATAAAAATATGTTAAATTTTTAAAGATATTAAGTAGTGAAATTGTAATAAAAAATGATACACTAGATTACTTTATTGGTAAATGGGGAAATAAAACATATACATTTATAAGAATGATGCTTTTTATGATCTAAACCAGGTAACTAAAAAAAAAATTAATTTTACATAAGTTTTAATATTTTTTTTATATCAATTAGTAATCTTCCTTGCAGCGTTCTCTTAGTTCTCTCTATTTTTCCTTTTTGATTCTTTAGAGTTAGCAAATATTAGGTTTACTCCTAAATCTTCACATATTTTTCCAAAAGTG
>JAEDHQ010000074.1 GCA_016296945.1 Bacilli bacterium
GTATATCCATATGAATTATTCTTATTTAGCGCAATCATATCGGCTTTAGTATTTATTCCTAGTGTGATTTGTAAGAAAAAAGATAAAAAATTTAGAGAGCAAAAACTAATAGAACTAGAAACATTAGTTGAATAGAACTTCAAAAGAAAAAAAGTCAGGTTTTCCCTGACCTTTTTAATGCAATTTTTTAAGCACCTATCATAATATGAATATTACGCAGATATTCATCTTTAATACCATCAACGATTGAATAAGCGTGTTTTTCTAAATCATTACAAGTAGCTTTAGTTAAATTTTGATTTTTTAATTCATTGATAATTAAATTAACAATATCATTAATAATTCCTAATTTGATTAAAACATTTTCTTTTGAATTATCTAATTCTGTTAAGTATTGTAATGAAGTATCGATATTTCCTAAGATAGGAAGTTCTCTCATTCCACGATATGCCCATTTATAAAATGGTTCATAACGATTATTAAGTAAGTAAATTGATGAAATAGTGTGTTTTACAAATTCAAAAATCGCAAGTTGCGAAGCTCCTAACTCATTACGTTCAAGACATCTTTGATAGTTATATTGCCCTGATTGCGCCATTAAGACAATATGAGCTGCAAGTTTTTTTCTTCTTATTTCTTCAGGATACCCTTTTAATAAAACATCTCGAATCCTTGAAAACTCTCCTAATTTATCACTAAAGACTTCACCATTTGAAGCATTAAGTAGATAAAAAGAAGGAATGCTAAGCCACCAATTAACATCAAAATAATTATTTTTACCTAAGAACTTTTCGTAAAAATCTTCAATTATCATTACACCATGGCGGTTCCCACCAACAGGTGATAAAGCGCTACGCTTAATTCCCATAAATTCTTTAGGAAGCTTAGCATACGCTCTTTCTAAACGGAACCCGAACTTTCTCTCATCTTCAGCTGTAATCCAAAGACAAAATCCAGGTTCAAAATCATGATCTTGGGATATCTCATCATCATAACCTAAGCATTCAGAACCATCACCAACCAAACCTACTGCTATCCGATCAATTACATCAGAAAATTGTTCCTCTAACATTGGTTTACCATATTGTAAATAAAATTGTTTAGAAATATCAAGACCTCGCATATATTTCCTCTGCTTCTTTTTTCATCATTTGATAGATTTCTTCATTTCCAAAATATCTGAATGAAGGAGCACATTTATCTAGCACAAAAGCATAATAACCATTATGAGGTAAGTTTTTGCTTTGAAGCAATTCATAAGCTTTACTCAAACAATCTAAAATCTTTTCTTCATGATTAAATTGTTCATACATGTGAGCCATATTTACATACGTAATTGCGCACTCTGCTTCTCCTCTTACAACTTTACTCATAACCTCTAAAGCTTGTAAGTACTTTTCTTCCGCTTCACTAAACATTCCTAAATCAACATAAGCTAGCGCCATATTATTATATAAACCACCAAAACGATCATCATTCTTATTTAATTCTTTTAAATAAATTTCTTCCGCTTTCTTGTATAATGGCAATCCTTTTTCTGCCATTTGAAATGCTTTATAAGCCGTTGCACAATTAATTAAAATTGTTGCCCCTGATGCCATTTCTGTTTGCCCTAACTCTTTAGATAATATTAATGCTCTTTCAATTGTCTCTAATCCTTTGGCTTTCTCATTTTGCATACGATAATAACCAATTAACTCATTTTCGATTTCTAATTCTCCTCGTTTGTCTTTCAAAACAATTGCTTCTTGTTTCCAATATAATAATAAACGATGTGCTTCATTATAATCATTTTTTCCATATAAAGAATCTATTTTATCAATAATTCTATTAACAGGAATTCTTCCTAAAGGACCATCTTTATCAGGATAATAAAAATCTTTGCCATCACATAGTGGACAATTTGGTTCTGCATAATCAAATTTATTTATCATAATACACCTCATTTAGTATCATCATATAAGTATTATAATATAAGAATAAAAAAAATACTAGAGATTTTTTAAAAATTCAAAACACCAATTCCTTTAAGAAATATTTCAATACCTATAATAATTAGTATAATTCCCCCAAAAATAGTAGCCTTATTTGAAATTTGTGCACCAAACTTTTTACCAATCTCAATACCAATAAAACATAAAACAAAAGTTATTATTCCAATAATTATTACTTCCACAAAAGCTTGGATAAATTCAAAATTCGCAATCGTAAAGCCAACTGACAAAGCATCAATTGAAGTAGCAATACCTTGAACCATTAAACCAAAAAAACCTAATTTTGCACATTGATGAATTTCTGCTTTATTTTTTATTCCTTCATAAAGCATTTTTCCACCAATATATAATAATAAAGATAAAGCAATATAAGGAATAAATTTTTCCAAGATAGTAAACCATTGAATTATTGTGTGCACACAAATCCAACCAATCAAAGGCATGATTGCTTGAAAAATACCAAATGTACCACTTATTCCCAAAGCTTTCTTTTTACTCATGCAAGGAGCACTTAAGCCGTTGGCTAAGGAAACAGTAAAAGCATCCATTGCTAAACCAATCGCAAATAGGATACTATTGATAAAAAACATTAAATCCCACATTAATCTTCCCTCTTCTATTTATAATTATATGAAAGAAAATGAGCTTATAAAAGCCCATTTTAAATATTTTTTATTATTTACCTTTTTCTAAAGCTAAAGTACGAGTTGTGATATCACACACTTCAGTAGGACCATAATATTGAATAGCACCAGGATAAGTATAGCATGTTTCTACTGCCCATTTTTCACGATTTTCTTCAAAGAATTTAAATGGTTTGCCATCTAATTCAACTAAAGCTTTTCTAATAACAGGTTTATCTTCCCCATGTCTTCTTTCCATATTCATCATCTTAGTAATTGGCATACCACCTGCAACCCACTTTTCAGCTGGTTGTGATAAATTAGATACTTTTGATAAATATCCATTATATCCATATTGAATTAACATAAACGCATTATAACCTAAAGAATAGCAGTAGTCAGCATCAAAGTTAGAAGGAAATGCACATCTTCCTTCATAACCAAAGAAGTGATGTAATGGATTAAACTTGCCTTTATAAGTTCCTGCTGCTTTTCTTTCATTCAAAACATCCTTAACTAAAGCAGAGAATAATTTTTCAGATTCAATTAATGAAACTTGAACATTTCCATGCGGATCTCTTTCTAAGAATAATTGTTGTTGGATACCTTGAGGAAGAATTGCAAATACTTCCATTGATTCTTTAGTTAATCCTTTTTCAATAAAAGCATATTTGTCAGCCCATGTTGGTAAAGCATTGAAAGCATCAGCTTTACTACCAGCTAACAATTCATTAATTTCATGAATTAAAACAGAGAATTCAGGAACGAACTCAACAACACCTTCAGGAATAACTGCAACACCAAAGTTCATACCTTTATTAGCTCTATTATTAACTGAATCCGCAATGTAATTAGCAATTTGTGATAAAGACATTTTCTTAGCAGCAACTTCTTCAGAAATTAAACAAACATTTGGTTGAGTTTCTAAAGCACATTCTAAAGCAACATGAGATGCAGAACGTCCCATAACCTTAACAAAATGCCAATATTTCTTTGCAGAATTAGCATCTCTTTCAATATTACCAATTAATTCACTATATGTTTTTGTAGCTGTATCAAAACCAAATGAACATTCAATATCATCATTCTTTAAATCACCATCAATAGTTTTAGGGCAGCCTATAACTTGAACTCCTGTATTATTAGCGGCGAAATATTCAGCTAACACTGCTGCATTTGTATTTGAATCATCACCACCAATGATAACTATAGCAGTAATTTGATGTTTTTTACAAACTTCAGCAGCAATTGCAAATTGTTCTTTAGTTTCTAATTTTGTTCTACCTGAACCTATAATGTCAAATCCCCCAGTATTTCTAAATTGATCAATATATTGATCATCAAAGATTAGATAATCATCTTCAATTAATCCAGAAGGACCATTCTTAAATCCATATAATTCATTATCTTTATTTGTTGCTTTTAAAGCATCATATAATCCACAAACCACATTATGTCCACCAGGAGCTTGTCCACCAGATAAAATTACACCAACAACTTGTTTCTTAGCTACAGATGTATTCGTGCCTTTTTCGAAAGTAATCTCTTTTTTGCCATAAGTGTTAGGAAACAAAGCTTTAATTCTTTCTTGATCAGCAACACTATTTGTTTCTGCTCCTTCTTTAACACAGATTTCTTCAATACCATTTCTTAACATTCCAGGTAATTTTGGAACATATTGGTATCTCGCCTTTTGTAATGGTGATAAACTCATATTCTTTTCCTTCTTTCTATATAATAATAATTGTTATAATTAAAAATTTGTTGGTATCTTACCAAAACATTCGCAATATTTTACCATAATTTAACCATAAAGTCAATACATCGTCTTTTTCATGAGGCAGAGCTATTATTATACTTCATTTCTTTTTATTATATCAGTTTTTACTTTAAACAATTTTTTGTATCTTTATATTTATTCAGAAAATTCTCTACACTTCCTTATTTTCAATTAAATAATAATCTGGATCAAATAATTAAAAAGTAATTTTTCTTGCTATCTCTTTATCCACAGTTGATTTACCTACTTGAGGTACTCCAAATAATAAAATTTTTATTCTTCTTTTCCTTCATATTCAATTAAGATTGCGCGACATGGAGAACCATCAAATCCTTTTATATTAAGTGGTGCACAATTTAAAAAATATATTCCTTCTTTTACATTATCTAATATAATTCCTTCAAGTAAGATTATTTCTTTATCTAATAAAATCTTGTGCACTTTCATTGGAGTATCAAGAGGACCAACTGACATCATTTCAACACCAATTAAATAAATATTGCTTGTAGAAAAAACACTTGCTGCCTCTTCAGTTATTATTGCTTGTCCTTTAAATAATATTCTTTTACTACTTTCAAGATAGCCTAATTTATTTATAATATTTAACGCATCTTCTTTTGTCATCAAACCATTATATTCTATTATATTACACCAACCAATCAGTTTATCTAACGCTAGTTGATCAATAGTTTTCCCATTATTAATAAAATGATATGGAGCATCTATATGTGTACCATTATGTGCACACATTATAAACGATGATAAATTATATAATTCATTATCATTAATCCTTTTCTCAATAATTGCTTGTGGTTTTCTATCTCCTGGATACACATTACATCCTAATACTTCTTGCGAAATATCAATAATTCTTTTTATCCTATTCATCTTTTCATTAAACATTTATTACTCCACATTATTTTGTATTTCATTATACATTCTATCAATATTTTCAAAATATTTGATAAAACATTTGTAAAAACCTTTGGTATCTTTTGAAATAAACGAATCATTTATTGTCTTATCATTTATTATTTTATCTAAATGATAATCACCATTAACATGCCATCCTTCTAAAAAACCTATTTTAATGGCATCACTAGGGCAAAAGAATGAACAGGCCATACACATATCACAATGGTGACTAAATTTAACTTTTCCATTTTCAATTCTAACATTATTATGTGGACAGTTTTTGACACATAATCCACATTTAAGACATTTCTCATGATCTACTTTATAGAAAAATGAATTAACATTCCCACCGATTTTTTGGATAGATACAAAAAAACTTCCAATTTGATAAATAATATTATTCTTTGGCTTATATAAAATACCATTATTTAAATTATAGATCATTATATTCATTAATTTTTCATTGTATTTTAATGCTTCTTTTACAAATTCATTGGGAAAACGAAAATGAATGTTATAAGGCATTACATAATGATATTCACCAACAAATTTGCACTTCTGATGTCGCATAATCCTTTTTGGAACACGCGAAGATGGATTATTCATTGCTAAAACTTCACCACTATTTTTGTAAAAAAAATACTTTTGATTACTTTCAAACTTTAATCTTCGTAAATATTTATTAAAAGGTCTTGGAGCATTAAATCCGTAAATTGGATAAGATAATCCAATAAAATCATATTTAGAAGTATCAACCGGCATTGTATCACATTTAATCTCAACCATTTCTACTTGATGACCATCTTTTACTAGTCTTTCTTTTAATTGATTTGATAAAAATCTTGTATTATGAGTTCCTGTATAATAGATTAATAAATATCTCATTTTTTAATATATCCTTCTTCGATTAAAAAATCAATATGATCATTTGTTGTTTCCTGTAAATCTCTAGTTTTATAGTTAAATTCTTTTATTACTTTATCTAATGAATAATCAACATCTGCTTTTAATGATTCTAAAGCACTTAATGTATACAATGGGCGTTTACTAGTAATCTTGCTATAAATCCATAAAAATGGCAAACAAAGATAGGCAGCCCATAATGGAAAAGTCCCTATCTTTTTACAGTCCATTTTTTCTTTAATATAGGTTAATAATTCATTAATCTTATCAGGTCGATTTGCAAATAAATATGCTTCACCCTTTTTTGCCTTATTGACGATATTTTCTAAACAATCAGTCATATCGCGAATATCGAAATCATTATATCCACCTTGAATAGATACTGGAAGTCTTTCTTCAACATAATCAATAAATACTTGACTCATATGTGATACAGTATAATCACCAGGGCCTAAAACACCAGCAATTATTAAAATCGATGCATCTAATCCTTTTTTTACATATTTCAAAACAACTTCATCTGCCAGTGCTTTTGAACGATTATAACCTTTTCTGACCTTTTTGGGATTAGGTACATAATTACTTAAATCTGGTAATAGTTTTAGTCCATGGGGAATAGCTTCACTTGAAGAAATATGTAGCATCTTTTTTACATTTCTATTAAAACAATATTCACATAATTTTTCTGTTCCTAACACATTTACATCATACATATGCGAAATATTGCCCTCACCGATAGATATTTCTGCTGCTGTATGAATTACAACAGTATCTTCATTGGCATCTTTAAATAATTCTTCTAACACAGAATCATTTAATATATCACCTATTACAAAATCTATTTTTGAGATTTGTTCTTTAAAAACCTTTTTAGCTTTTTCTATATTTCTTATTAAACCTTTAACAATGCATCCATCCTCAATTAGTTTTTTAATAATCATATTGCCAACATATCCTGTTGCTCCAGTTACAATATAATTTAATTCTTTATATTCTTTATTACTCATAATCTTAATTCCTTTATATTAGATTGTATATAATCAAATTAATAATAGTATATCATATTTTTTTTGTTTATAATAGAAAAAATATAAAGTAGAGCAAAATTACCCTACTTTAATT
>JAEDHQ010000075.1 GCA_016296945.1 Bacilli bacterium
GCTGATTGCATTAATATTAATAATTGCATTTGTGTCCCCAAGAACATTTAACCCTGCCTCTAAAATAAGCAAATTTGTTGAAAAGCAAATAATTGTAAACAGGATAAGACGTGCAACACTCTGCAACACAGAGTTTGCACGTTGCTTGTTTTAACTAGGAAACCAAGATTAAATATTTAGTAATAACTAATTAATTAGAGTTGCAATAGGATAGTCCAGTCGAGGCTCAGCTTTATTGGGTATTATCATGTTACTATTCGCCTGAATTATGTAGATGGATTTCGCCAGATTCAATCGAATATTTAGATCCTGAAAGTATTAATGGATTAAACATATATGCGTATTGCTACAATAATCCTATGATGCGTAGTTAAGGATGCCAATAAATCGTTGAATAAACTTGCTAATTACACTAGATAAAATCTAACGACAAACTGCTGACTTTGTCAACAGTCTGTAGATATACTTTAAACAGTATATCTTTTTTATTTTGGCTATGATAAAACTTTTTTACAGAACTTAAAAAAATAAAAAGCAAGGAAAAAAATCAAATACAATTTCCTTGCTTTTTATATATGTTTTTTATAATATAAATTTAAGCATAACTAGTACATCATAATAATTATCTGATGAAAAGATTACTTTATCAGTTCCTGATAATTTACATCCTGGAAAGAATGAATTTCTAAATGCATCTAAGTGGTTTTTATATTGAATTTCGACGTCAAAATGTTTTGGCAACTCTACAATATTATCTTTTGTACATCTTTGTAATCCTTCTTTTGCTCCTTCTTTAATTTCTTTATGAGTAATACTAGGGTGTTTAGATACGCATGCTCCATGCATACCCTTTTTAGATGCCACAGTAGTAATATTATAATTAGCAGACTTTGCAAGTTTGGTTAAATTTTCATCACCACTTAAAAATGCTACAGGAACACCTAGAGTTGATGCATAGTATGAATTAATCATAAATTCAGATGCGATTTGTCCATTTATTTTCACATGATGAATACGGGTATTCATTGTATGAGATAAAGAGTTACCATCAGAACGAGATGGACTATGGTAGCCAACAAACATTACTGCATCAACATCTTTAGTTAGTCCAGCCATCATTGAGCATACGCCACCTTCCCATCCACGAATTAGTGTCACATTTTCAGGTAAATCCGTAATGTTTAAATTGCGGGCACTATCATGTGCATCTTTGATAATTATTTCGGTTGCTCCTGCCTCAATTGCGCCAAGACAAGCTGCATTCACTTCTTTTTGTAATTCTTCTTTAAATTCATGATAACGAGCATATTGAGGATCTGTTTCATCCCAACAACAGATTCCGTTGATTCCTTCAATATCAACACTTATAAATACTTTCATTGATTTTTCCTCCATTTTCTAATCTTTATTATATTATAATTCAATAGAAAAATAAATAACAAAATAAAAGTTTATGCTTTTTATTAACAAAAATAAAAATATTGATACTTTACTTATGGTAATTTATTGTAATATGACATAAAATATGCTATAATTATTATATCTATATCCGGAGGATTATTATGGAAAATAATGAAAACTTAAAAAAAGAAGAATTAAATAATGAAGATACTGAAAAGGTAACTGCAGAATCAGTTGTTGCTGAAGTAGAAAATGAAAAAGTAGATAATACTGCAGAAGTGGAAACTACGGAAGAAGCAGAAACTCCTGAAGCTACTGATGAACTTCCACCAATGGAAGTAATCGCTGAAGTAGAAACTACTTATGATTATCGTACTTTAAAATATTGTAATATGTATATTTTAAAGGTTAAGAGAAAATCGACACTTATTTATTCGATAATGGCCGCTGTTTGTCTAATTGTTGCAATAGTAAGTTTTATTAGAATGGAAGGAAATGGGAAATGGCTTTCTTTGATTATCGCATTTTTAGGTTTATGGACATTTAAGAATATTTTTACAGAAGAAGCAAAAGTTGACAAGAGTTTACAAAACTTTTTCCGCACTAACGCTCCATTTACACAAAGATTTGCTTTTGACCGTGAAAGAATTAGAGTTACAGCGATGGTTGATGGTGAAGAAAAACAAGCAGATTATCCATGGCCATATATTCAAGAAATTCATATGATTCCTGAATTCTTTATTCTATTTTTGAATGGAGGAACTCCAGTTATTATTGATCGTGATGAATCAAAATTATTAAAAGGAACAAAAGAAGAATTAGAACAAATTATTCGCGAACAATCTGCATTAAAACCATTTAAGTCTTATGATAAATCATTTGTAAAGAAAATGATTGATATTACATACTATGCTACTTTAAATCAAGAAGAAGCAATCGTTGAAGAAAAACCTGAAGTAGCAGAAGAAAGTAATGAAGTAACAGAGGATAATAAAGACAATAAATAAAATATAATGCATTAATATTAAGAGGAGAAACAAAGATGAAAAGAGTATTAATATTATTAGCATTTATTGCTGCCTTTGTATTAGCATTCTCTTTACTAGAGGGATTTATGTTAATAATTGCTTTGGTTATTATTTTTCCATTGTTTTTCTTCTATTGTCCACTAATCTTTGCTGGTGATTCTAAAAAAGATGAAAAAACAGAGGAAGCAAAACGTGAGGATGAAGGCCGTTTTGGAAAGTGGTATTAATATTACAATATGAAAAAGATTCATTTAAATAATAATAGAATTGATGATATCGACATTTTATATGAGGATAATCATTTGATTGTTTGTATTAAACCAGAAGGGATGTTATCACAAGAAGATGAAACAAAAGATCTTGATATTCTTACAATTCTTAAAGAATATATAAAGAATGAATATCACAAACAAGGAAATGTTTTTTTAGGTTTAGTACATCGTCTTGATCGTCGCGTTAGTGGAGTTATGGTTTTTGCGAAAACGTCGAAAGCAGCAAGTAGGCTCTCAGAACAAATCAGAGCGCATACTTTTCAAAAAAAGTATTATGCAATTTGTTGTGGAGTATTAAATGATAGTAATATTATAGTAAGCAATCTTAAAAAAAGGTTTAAAGATGAATTTGTTGAAAAGAATGAAAAAGAAGCAGTCTTAGAATATAAAGCTTTAGAAACATTTAAATTAGATGAAAAAGATTATACCAAAGTTTTAGTTAATCTAAAAACGGGTAGACATAATCAAATAAGAAAACAATTTGCTTTAATTGATCATCCTTTGATTAATGATTTTAAATATGATTATCGTGGTAAAAATTACAATGATCATATTGGATTGTTTTGTGTTGAGATAGGTTTTAACCATCCAATCACTAAAGAATTTATTTCTTTTGATTATCAAAGGATTAAAGATTTTACTATAAATGATTGGAAAGAATATTTTGGAGAAAAAATATGAAAAGAAAAATAATTATTGGATTGTTTGCAGTGATTATTTCAATATTAGTTATTGCAATTATCTTTGCAATAAGCAAAAAAAATATTGTAAAATATTATACTGCTAATGTGGAAATTGATGAATATGGCAATATAAATGTTGAGGAAACTGTTGTTATCAATTATAGAAGCTATGATAATTATATATACCGAGATATAAAGTATCAAAAGAACCACTCTTCGAATCCTTTATTAGATGATGTTGAGTATGGACTTTATAAAAATGATATTGCTTCATTTGATGAAACTTCCGTTGATGTAGAAGTATGGCGTGGTGATATAATTGATGAATTTGGATTAGCTAAAGATATCACAGATCAAGTGAAAATAGGTTATTCTTTTAATAATGATCGTGATAAATATGGTAACGCAGTAGACTGCTATCCTGATACATATCGTTGTGAATCAATTTATGTTGATGCTACTGATTGTGGATCATTAGATGGTTTAATGTCTTTTGTATATCGTTATACAATTAACAATATGGTGACAGTATATGATGATTGTGCAGAACTGAATTATCGTTTATTTGAATACTTTAATTATAAAGTAAAAGTTGCGGCTGTTACTTTCACATTACCGAGCAGTAATATAAACGAAGAATATTTCCACGGGTATGGACATGGTTTATCTAATGGAAGAATTACGCAATATGGTAATCAATCATTTGATTATATTGCAAAAAATGTAAAAAAAGATGATATTTTTGAATGTCGTTTAGTATTTCCTAAAGAAATCATTAGTAATGTTGATGCTGATAAAATAGTTCATACAAATATGGAACAAAAGATATTAAGTTATGAGAAACAATTGGCAGATGAAACAAATTTCCGCGCTAATATTGCAATCTTTGTAAATATATGTACATTTATTATTGGTGGTTTATTAGTGATTATTACAATTAAAGTATATAAGAAATATGATAAAGAGTTGACACCAGAATTTGATAAAGAATATTTACGCGAAATGCCTTCTAATCATACTCCAGCAGAAGTGGGCTTTCTTTATTATTTTGAAAAAACTAATGATGAAGATGTTTCTGCAACACTGCTTGATCTAGTTCGTAGAGGATTTCTAAAACTTGAATACTTTGGTTCGCCTAGTGAAGAAAATCCAGAATTTAAGATAATTAAAAATGTAGATTATTTAAATAAGCATGTAACTGAGTTAAAAGAACATGAAACGCAATTAATTCAATGGTTTATTGATATAATAGGTAATGGAATGGAAGTATCAATAAATCAAATCGAAAATTTTGGAAAAAGTTATAATGATGCTCAAACTTTTCAAAAGTGGTCACGACATTTCATGGAATCTGTAAAAAGAGTATGTGCAAGAAATGATTGGTTTGTTGATAAAAAGGTTAAGAATAAAGCACAATCAGTAGCTTTATTACCAATATTTGCCTTTTTACTAATTGCTTCATTTGGAGCAATGTTTAATATAGAATTTAGTTGGAATTTGGTGTTCTTAGGTATTATTACTTTTGCATATATTTTTTATGTTGCTACAATTAAAAAGCGTAGTAAAAATGGTAATGAACTATATGCAAAATGGAAAGCTTTTAAGAAATTCTTAGAAGAATTCGGTAATTTTGAAGATTATCCTATGCCTGGGATTATTGTTTGGGAAGAGTATTTAGTTTATGCGACGACATTTAAGATTGCTGATAAAGTAATGGAACAATTAAGAGTGAAGTTGCCAGAGTTACAAACAGCTGATGTTCAAACTAATTATCAAGTTTCCTTCTTCGATGTTTACTTATGGAATCGACATAGTAGATTTCTTTTAAGTAATTCTATCAATCATGCATTAAGCAATGCAAGAACTAATTCAATTAATTCGATTGCAGCGCATAATGCAAGAACAAGTGGAGGTGGCCATGGTGGTGGCTTCTCTGGTGGTAGTTCGTTCGGAGGCGGAGGCGGCGGTTTCCGTGGTGGTAGATAAATAATAATACTTATACTTATATAGGAGGTTAGAGATGTTTTTAATAAGTGTTGGTGGATGGATTGGAATTGGTGTTGGATTATTATTTCTAATACTAATTATCGTTTTAATTTCTTGGGTAATAAAATGTTATAATGCTTTAGTTCAATTACGCAATAAAGTGCGTAATGCATTAAGTCAAATCGATGTTCAATTAAAGAGAAGATTTGATTTAATTCCTAATTTAGTAGAATCTGTAAAAGGTTATGTAAAATTAGAAGAAGGTATTTTCACAGAATTTGCGAAAGCTCGTGGTTTATATCAATCTGCATCTGCAAAGCAAGATGTTCAAGGTATGGCTGAAGCTAGTCAATCTTTAGGTGGTGTTGTTAGCCGTTTATTAATGGTTACTGAACAATATCCAACATTAAAAGCAGATGTGCAATTTATTGATTTACAAAAACAATTAAAAGATACAGAATCACAAATTGCTTACTCACGTCAATTCTATAATGACATTGTATTAAAATACAATAATAAAATTGAAATGTTCCCAAGCAATATTATTGCAGGTATGTTCAAATTTGAAAGAGCTCAATTCTTTGAAATTACAAAAGAAGAACAAAGAGAAGCTCCTCAAGTTAAATTTTAATCGTTTATAAGAGTATGACTTATGTCATACTCTTTTGTTTGACAAATTGATTCATAAGGAATATAATTTATTATGAAAAAAGAATAAAAAATGGAGGTTAATATTATGAGTAGTTTTAAAGACTTACGTATTGTTGATAATTTTTATCAAACTTCAGCCTTTTTTCCAATGCCAACAATTCTAATTTCTACATTAGCTGAAGATGGTTCGACATCGATTGGATCATATTCCTTATGCTTTCCATATTATATTGCTGGTAAAAGTTATTATGCGATGATCTTAGAATGTAGAAATTCATCTAATACTGGTCAAAACATTTTAAGAACAGGTAAATGTGCTTTAAACTTTATTCCTGATGATCGTAAATATTTCAAAGAAGCTGTTAGATTAGGATTTCCAGGAGAAACTTCAAAAGAAAAAATGGCAAAATGTAGTTTTACATTAGAAGAAGGTATAGCTGAAACTGAAAGTGGCAAACGTCCACTTGTTGTTAAAGAAGCATTTCAAGTTTTTGAATGTAGTTGGGATGATACTTTAGAAGATGCTTATTTGGATAAAGAAAGAATTGGGCAATTAGAAGGTGTTGAACCTCCATATCGTAATTTTAATGGGATTACTTCAAAATTTGGTTGCCATTTTATCTTAAAGATTGATAAGATTTTAATGAAAGAAAAATATTATAACACTATTATTAATGGGGTTACAACAAGTGGTTTTCCAAATGTGCCAGTTGATTATGGTTATCGTGATTCTACAAACTTCTGGTATACTAAATTCAAAAAACCAATTGCAGAAAAGATTCCTGCAGGTAAAGAAGCAGATATTCAATCCGTAATCTATGCTGCAAATCGAATTGATAATACAGTTAAATTCACTGAAGAAGCTTGTCAAACTTTAGTAAAAGTTCCCCGTGTATTCTTAAAAATGGTTTTACAAGGTTGCGTTAGTTGGGCTAAAGAAAATAATGTTACATTGATTACCCCAGAACATATGAAGATAATCAATGATAAGCGATCAAAAGAGAAAAAACGTTAATTGATAATATTTGCTATCTTAATGATTTTATTATCATTCTGATAGTTT
>JAEDHQ010000076.1 GCA_016296945.1 Bacilli bacterium
TTTTATCATTATTTTGTGTTGCAAGGATTAATTTCATAGACTTATCTTCTTTCTTAATTTTAAATATAATACTACAAAAAAGATATTTAGTCAAGATTCCTTGGAATTAAGAGAATGTTTGAATTAATGATTTATTAAAATATTATAATTTTATTTACAAATTGTTGATTTACTTATAATTACTTTGGACAAAATATAAATAATATAGTATAATAACGGTATTTAGGAGGATTATATGAACGAAACATTGAAAGTAGCAAATTCCTGGTGGATGTTTTTATTGGGAATTATAGTTGTGATTTTTATTCTGGCTGGTTGTGGCTTTTTTATTTTTAGAGCCTATAAGCAATCTAATGAACTAGGATATGATAAAAAAGAATTAAATAAAGCATTAATTAATAGTGCCGTTTTTTCCTTGTTGCCATCTGTTAGTATTCTAATAGGTGTCATCGCTTTATCTGGTACTTTAGGAATACCCCTTCCATGGATTCGCTTAACTGTTATTGGAGCATTACATTATGAGACAATTGCGGCTGATAGTGTAATGAAGGCCTTTGGAGATATAGGATTAAATAATGAAGTTTTAGTTACTACTGCTTTTGTTATGACTCTAGGGATTTTAACTGGCCCTTTATATTGTTTATTTGGTTTTAAAGCATATGATAAAAAAATAATTTCGAAAGCAAAAGTTGAAGAAGAAAATAGTAATGAGGAACTCAAGGAAAAGAAACGTGGTTTTGGAGATATTCTCTTTAGCGCTGTATTTATATCAATTATTTGTGCATTTCTCGCAGAAGATATCTTAGTATTTCGCAAAAGTGCTGAAAAAATAGCCACATTAGGGTATGAACTATATACTCCAATAATCGTTGTCGCAGTTGCCTTTTTATCAATGTGGATATTTGATATTATTGAAAAGAAAACAAAATGGAAATGGGTAGGCAGCTTCTCTATCGGAATCAGCATGATTCTTGGAATGGTAGCAGCTATAATAGTGGGGTAAGTTATATGGAAAAAATTTCAAAAGTTACAAAAGAAAAATCATTTAATGATATAAACCATTTTTATGGTCGTCTATTTATGGTTGCAGCAATATTTATTATTGTTCTCGTGCCAGTGATTATGGCAATCGCTTTAAAAACTGCACCAAATTTGGGAGTAATTGTAAAAACTATTCCTGCCTTAATTACATTTATTATTGGTGGATTCATTGAAGTAACAACATATGCCCCTTTATTAGGAACAAGCGGAACTTATTTAGCATTCTTCACTGGTAATCTAATCAACTTAAAAGTGCCTTGTGCAGTAAATGCTCGTGAACAAGCAAAAGCACAAATAGGAACAAAATATTCCGAAATAATTTCTACAGTATCAATTGGTTCTTCTGCCATTGTTACAACACTTGTTATTGCTTTAGGTGTTGCAATGTTAGTACCACTAACTCCAGTATTAGAATCACCAACATTAACTCCCGCATTTGCCTTATCGTTCACTTCATTATTTGGTGCCCTTGCTTATAAATACTTTTCAAAAGATTTAAAATTAGTACCATTACCATTATTTATTTGTTTTATTTTACAATATTTTTTAGTTATTGGTACAGGAATATTAATTCCAGTTGCCGCAGTCCTATCAATTCTATTTTCATATTTTTTATATAAAAAAGGAAAAATATAAAAAAAGCGCCAGTAGTTATTTCTACTGGTGTTTTCTTATAATTTTACATAATATTTACTTAATCCTATTTCTAATTCAATTAAAGAAATAAGAGGATAGTTTTTATTAATTGTTATTCTTAGACATTCAATAAATAAGTTTAAATTTTGGCTATCGATTTTATTAATCTTTACATATAATGTATTTTCAATAAGTTTAAAATCCTCGATAATTGAATCATAAGGCAATGGGCTATAGTAATTTTTCGGTAAACTATTTTGTTTGATAGTATATAACGATAATAGTTCATCTAATGAATTAATCTCTATATAACAAGTATCGATTTCCTTTAAAGAATTTAAACAACCAAAATCATATTTCTTCTGCGTATTAGAATTATTGTTATTAAGATATATTACTTCATAACATTCTTTAGAATCATTAATTAGCGCGTAAAAAATATATGAAAAGGAAAACATTATAAATAAACAAACAAATAAATAACCTAACTTCTTCATAGTAAATTATATGAGGAAATTATGTCATTATGTCTATTTTTTTAATTTATTTAATAATTGTTTAGAACATGTAAAAGTCAAACGATAATAATGCTTTGTTTCTAAAGTAGAACCATCAATAGGAGAAAACATTACTTTTGGTTTAATCAATGTTTTTTGAAAAGTTCCTAAATTAGTAATAGTTACTTTATCTTCTTCTACTATTTTATCAGCTAAAATAGTTAAATACTCATCAATAATCTCATCAACCATTTTCATGCTATATCCATACTTATTACTTATTGATTTTAAATATTCTTTTTTTTCCATAACCTATCACCATTAAATAATATTATAGTAAAATTATACAATAATTTTACTAAAAAGTCAAAAATAGAAAGACAAACTAGTCTTTCTATTTAAATTTTATTTTATAACAAGATAGTAATTAAACCACCTTTGTTTTTATTAACTACTTTTTCTAAGCTTTCTCTAAACTTATATTGTGTGTTCTCATTTAGTAAATATAATTTTGCTTTAATTCCATCATTTACTACTTCGCTTAATTTACGTCCAAAAATAGTGCTATTCCAAATTTCTTGTGGATTGTCTTTTGCATCTTCTGTAATTGATTCAACTAACATCTTAGATTGCTCTTCAGTTCCTATCATTGGCTCAAATGTAGATTCAACTTCGACTTTTATCATATGAATTGATGGAGCAATAGCTCGTAGTTTAATTCCATAACGACTTCCTTGCTTGATTACTTCTGGATCATCTAATTTCATATCTTCAATCAAAGGTTGTGCAATTCCATATCCTGTGGCATTTGCGCATTCAATAGCCTCCATATATTGATGATATTTTTTATTATTCTTTACAGATTCTTGAATAAACTTTAAGAACTTACCTTTATCATCAATAATATCGCCAATCAATGATTCAATGATTTCTTCATACAATCCGTTTTTACATGTAGCCTCTATTGAAACTTCTCCTGTCCCACTATCAAGATTTGTGATAACAACACTTTCAAATAGTCGTGATTCTCCAAGCTTGTTTTTGATATCATTAGCATGTTTGAATTTTCTAAAATCAATAGTTACTTCATCTAATAAAGCAATGAATTCTTTTTTAATATCTAAAGAATCATCAAGGTCTTTTAACCAATTTGGGACATTTATATCTAATTTAGTAATATCGAATTCATTTAAAGCTTCATTTAAGATTCTATCAATATCAGTTTCAGTCATATTCAAGACGTCAACAGCAAGAACTGTAACTTGATACTTTTCAGATAATTCATTTACTAAATCAATAGTTTGATTATCATTTGGATTTCTAGTATTTAAGACAATTACAAATGGTTTATCTAATTGTTTCATTTCTTCTACTAATTGTTCTTCAATCAGCATATACTCTGTTCTTGAAAACTCCCCAAACGAACCATCACTTGTAAGCAAAATACCGATATTTGAATGATTTTCAATTACTTTCTTAGTTCCTAGATTAGCAGCCTCTTCAAAAGGAATGCTTTCAACCTTCCATGGAGTTTGTACAAGTCTTGGTGTACCATCTTCATTAACATAACCCTTTGCACTAGGAATTATATATCCTACACAATCTACCAAACGAACATTGAGACAAATATCATTATCAATATTAATATATACGGGATTTGAAGGAACAAATTTTGGTTCAACTGTCATTATTGTTTTCCCTTCACTACTTTGAGGCAAATCATCTATTAATTTATCCCTAACATCAATATCTACATACGGACATACTTTTTGTTCTATAAATTTTCTAATAAACGTTGATTTACCACATCTAACAGCACTAACAACCCCAATATATAATTCTCCATTAGTTCTAAAAACATAATCTCTCATTACATTATTACTCATAATTCCTCACCTTTTCTTATCTATTAAAGGTTATGCATTATCATTTATAATTATGACAATTTTTATAACATATCTATAATATCTTCACTAACTCCATCAGATAATATTTTCTTAACTAAGGCATCTTCTTTATTTTTATCAATAGGCTTACCTGCAATTTTTGCTACTTCGTGAATTATTGAACGAATATTGTTTTCATCTTTCAAATCTGACTTCTTAACTTTTTCAACTAAATTAAAGATTTCTTCAGGATTAATGTTATTATCTGAGATAAAATTAAACAATTTACCAAAATTCATTTTTATTACACCTCCATCTAGATAATTATATGTATATAAATAATAAAAAAGTCCAGTTAAATAACTGGACTTAAAGAAAAGTCTAAAATTAATTTAATTCAGCTAAAGCTTTTTGATCAGCAATAAATTCATCAACTTTTTGTTCTAACATTTCTAAATGTAATGCACCATAATCTAATAAACACTTATTAAAGAGAACTTCATTAAAGTTTTCACCCAATTCAGTTTCTGCTTTTTCATGCATATCTAAAAGTAACATTAAAGCAAAATTATATTTAGATGGATTTGTTGGAATTTCAACCATTTGATTATATGCAGAACGTAGATCAGAAGGTTTATAACCAGAATTAGATGGATAACCAAAGAAATTGTTCATATAATCACAAAGTTGTTTTAGTGTCCAACCTTCATAATGAATACCTAAATCAATACGAACATTGATTAATCCCCAGAAAATATCACTGTATTTCATATATTGAATAGCTAATTGATGTCCTTCTGTATCAAAACCAACAGCAAAATCATACGCATTGATTTCCATATATGTAGCCCAGCCTTCAGTATAACCTGAGTTACGAATTACTTTACGAATATTATGAATATCTAATTCCTTAGCATATGAATATTGGTATAAATGTCCAGGATATCCTTCATGAGCCATTGTTGTAAATACATAATTATAATCATCAGTATAAGCACCATTTAAATAAATTGATTCTTTGTTCTTAACATCAAGCGGAGATACAAAGTAACAAGCCGGGCTAAAGTTTTCTTCTAATGATTTCGGAACATAGTTAATCTTAATTTCAGGTTGTGTCTTTAGTGGAGGAACAAACATAGCAGCAACTTCTTTATAATAATCAAGTAATTCTTCATATTTATAATCTGAATATTTAATATTTCCTTCAGTAACGTTATTAAATGTTAAATAAACAGATCCACCTTTTGTTTGTGCTTCACGTTGAACATCATTCATTAATTTATAATATTTTTGTAAATTTTCTTGAATATATGAAACAGCATCATCACCAGACAAATCTTTATAACCTAATTCGCCTTGAAGCATTATTTCATATAATTGTTTCCCTTCTGTTCCATAGCGTGCTAAACCACCACTATTAGTAGCTTTATCTTTTAGTTTTGGTAAATTTTCTTGGATGAATGCATAAGCATCTGTTAATGGTCCTTGAATTAATTCTTTAGCTCTTACTTTATAATCAGCTTTTAAAGTATCACTTAAAAAATCACAAGCATCTACTTTATCATTGAAAATATCAATTAAATAATTAGTTTCTTTAATATCTACAAATTTCTTGCATTGGCTTACAACATTTTCGATAACTGTATTAGTCATGCCATAACCTTTTTCAGCTTGTAATTCAGCAAAATGATAGTATGATTCGAATGCTTCTGGAGCATCTTCTAAATAAGCTAGGAAATCAATTACATCTTGTTCTGTATAGAATTTATATTCTGCTAATTCTAATGGCAAATTAGCTTGATAGCCTAAATATGAACCTAAATATCCATTTGTCATATAATTCATATTTTCTGTATATTTTTGTGAGTTTTCATACAAATATAAAATATATTCTAAACAATCTTTTTGTTCTAAATTTAGTGTATTAACATCATATGATTTTAATTTTTCTAAATATTCTTTTTCTTCTGCAACATCTTCAGCATAATTTCCTAATTCAAAATGAGGTAACTCTGCTACACTATGTTCTAATCCATATAAAGTGTAATCTTTGAAAAAGAAATTAATAGACATTTGATCTCCTTCAAACATATCAATTAATAAATCATCCATTTCTTTTTGGAATTCTTCGTTTAATGGAACATCAATAATCATTGTATTTTTATAAACTTTTACAACTTCACCATCGTTATCTTTTAAAGTAGCCATTGTATAGTATTTACCTAATTCAGTATTTTGATTATTTTTATATGTTACTTGGTAACATCCAGGTAGTTCAACATCAATAACCATTGTTTTTGCTGTACCATCATATACAAAGTAGTTTTCATCAAACATTTCTAAATCATTAACCCACATTGCTTTAAGATCATAGTTTCCTTCAAAAAGTTCATTCACAAGAACATCATCTTGATACCATCCAACGAAAGTAAAATCAGAAAGTGTAGGTATTGGTAATTCAAAAGCTTCACCCTTTTTATAAACATTAACAAGGTTTTCACATTCTCCACCATTTAAATCATAGGTAATAGTGTATTCTTTAGCGCTACAACCAATGAAAACAAATAATGCGATCATCAACATTAATGTTAATGAAAGTCTTTTAATTAAAGTTTTTCCTTTTTGTTTCATATAAATCCTCCTATGATAAAAAAATTTTAATAATATTTAAGAAATATTATATTTAGACTAAAATACTAAATAAACCTATAAATAGTATTTTATACTATTTTATTACTATCATCTAAAATAGTCAATAAAAATTTAAAAAAAATAAAAGCTCCGTCGAAAATTCTTGTGATTTTGCCATCTGTCAAAAACTCTTGTGAT
>JAEDHQ010000077.1 GCA_016296945.1 Bacilli bacterium
AATTTAAGATATTTATATAATAAAGTTAATTTCTAGCTTTATTATACGAATAATAAAAAACATAAATATTTATTTATACAAATAAAATATTTGTATATTAAATTTGGAGGAATATTTTCATGATTGTTTATTCTAATACTAAAGGTGGATTTGTTGATGATGTAAGAAATGGTATCATCGCCAAGAAAATTACTGAAGAATTTAATAAGCACAACATTAATCATCAAAATGATGGAGAATATCGTGCATGGGCTAATTCGTTAGTTCATATGCGAAATGCTTTAGATGACAGTGAAATATCAGATGAATGTAGTGTTGCCATTGAATATCAAATTCCTCTAACAGCCAAAAGAGTGGATTTTTTAATTGGTGGTGTGGATGAATATAATAACAATAATATTGTTGTTATAGAATTAAAACAATGGGAAAATAGTAGTACTACAAATCGCCCAGATGTTGTTACTGCATTCACAGGAAAAGCTAATCGTGCTGTGTGTCATCCATCTTATCAAGCATATTCCTATGCAAAAATCATTGAAAACTTTAATGAGGATATTTATAAAAATAATATAAGTTTATTTCCTTGTGCTTTTCTTCATAATTACAAAGAAAAAAACAGAAGTAATATAGATAATGAATTTTATGCTGAAGCAATTTCATACGCTCCTATCTTTTTAGAAGAAGATGTTTCTAAATTAAGAAACTATATAAAAAAATATATAAAGAAAAAAGATGGTATTGACATTTTAATGAAGATTGAAAATGGTAAACTTAAACCAGCCAAAGCATTACAAGATAGTGTTGCTTCAATGTTAAAAGGAAATGAAGAATTTTATTTGATTGATGAACAAAAAGTTGCTTATGAAACAATAAAAAAGTTAGTTGAGAAATCCTTAAGAGAATCAAATAAAATTAATGGCTTAAATCAAAAATATACAATTATTGTAGAAGGTGGGCCAGGAACTGGTAAGAGTGTTGTCGCAATTAAATTATTATGTGATTTAATTCAAAAAGGTTTTTCCACAAACTATGTTACTAAAAACTCAGCACCACGTGATGTATATTTTGAAAAACTAAAACAAGATAAACAAAAATTAAACTATATAAAAACATTATTCAAGGGATCAGGATCATATATTGACATACCTAATAATTATTTTGATTGCTTAATAGCAGATGAAGCTCATCGCTTAAATGCAAAATCAGGGATGTTTAAAAATTTAGGCGAAAACCAAATTAAAGAAATAATTCATGCATCAAAAGTATCAGTTTTTTTTATTGATGAAGATCAAATCGTTACTACTTCTGATATTGGATCAGTAGATTTAATTAAGAAATTTGCTTTAGAAGAAGGAAGTACTTTATACTATGGAGAAGAACTAAATCTAGTATCTCAATTTAGATGTAATGGTAGTGATGGTTACCTTTCATTTTTAGATAATCTTTTAGGAATCAGAAAAACTGCAAATCATAATTTTGAGATGGATTATGATATAAGATTGTTTAGTAATCCTTCTTTATTGAAAGAAGAATTATTGAAGAAAAATCATAACAATAAAGCTCGAATGCTTGCTGGATATTGTTATAATTGGATTACAAAAAATGAAATATATAGTGATTTATATGATATAGTTTTAGAAAACAATTTTAAAGCTAAATGGAATTTCTCTAATACTAATACTTGGGCTATCGATGAGAATTCATTTGATCAAGTTGGATGTATTCATACATCTCAAGGATTAGAATTTGATTACTGTGGTGTAATAATAGGAAAAGATTTATATTATAAAGATAATGAGGTTAAAACCAATTATTTAGCAAGAGCTAAAACTGATCAATCATTAAAAGGAATAAAAACAACGAAAGACTATGCACTAGCAGATCGTATAATAAGGAATACATATCGTACACTTTTATCTAGAGGACAAAAAGGTTGTTATATATATTGTGAAGATAAAGAATTATTAAAATATATAAGTAGTATATTGAAAATAGAAATTGAGGGATAATATGGAAAAACTAGATATCTTAAAACAAAGAATAGATAAATTTAATAAAGATAGAGATTGGGATCAATTTCATACTCCTGTTAATCTTGCAAAATCAATATCAATAGAAGCTGCTGAACTTTTAGAATGCTTTCAATGGAATGATATAGAATTTGATAAACAAGCAGTTCTAGAAGAACTAGCAGATGTTATGAATTATTGTATTCAAATGTCACAAGTATTAGATGTAGATATCGTAGAAATAATTAATAAAAAAATGGATAAAACAGAAAAAAAGTATCCAGTAGATAAAGCTAAAGGAGTTTCAACTAAGTATAATAAATTGGATGTTTAAAGATGATAATTAATAAAGTTCAATCTTAAATAAGGAAAATGAAAATGGCTGATGTGATCAACGACTAATATTGACTTTATTAATTATTCATAATTGACCTTTATTTGCATAAGTTAACCAAATCCTTTTCAAATTACTTAGATTTAAAAAAATAAAATATTAAACCAATTTCTAAACAATATATGTTTAGAGGTGATTGTTATTAAAGATTATATTCCACCATGTAAAAGTAAAAGAACATTTTTTGATTTATTTATGTTTTATGATTGTAAAGATTGTAAACTATTAGTAAGTGATGAATATTATAATATTGGTGATCTTTTAGTAAATATCTATTATATAGAAAGATGTCTATTAAATGAAAATAATGATGAAATTATTAAAAGTGATAAATTAAAAATATTATTAAAAGATTCCATAATTAATCAAAGAAATAATATTATTATTTGGCTTGATGAGTTTGATTTTGAAAAAAATGAACAATTAGTGTATGATTTATTATCATTTAATTTAGATGTACAAATTATTTGTTAGTGTTAATAAATAGTAAAAAAAAATAAATTTTATTATTGAAATGAAGAATTCTATGGTATAATTAAGATGTAACCTGATATGGTTGTAACCACAAGCAAAGGAGTGATATTATGAAAGTTACAGTACGTGTAAAAAACAAAATTAACTTGGAAAATGGCTTTAGAGAACATGCAGAAGCAAAGTTGAGCAAATTTGATCAATATTTCCGAAATCCTCAAGATATTGAAGCAAACATTCTTTGTAAAGAGTATGATGATTGTAAAGCTATTGAAATCACTATTCCAACAAAAAACATTATTTTGAGAGCTGAGGTTAAAGAAGAAACATTTAAGAATGCATTAGATGCTGCGATGGCAAAAATTGAATCTCAATTACGTCGTCACAAATCAAAAATCTATTCAAGTATGAAGAGAAGAGAAGGTGTTGCAGGTTACTATTCTTCACAAGGTGAATTAGATTTAGATGGAATGCAAGCAGAAATTATGGCAAACAACTTAGTTAAGAATAAACAAGTTGATTTAGTACCGATGACTGTTGAAGATGCCCTATTACAAATGGAAATGCTAGGACATAGTTTCTATATTTTCTTAAATAGTGAAACAAACAAAACTTGTGTTGTTTATCTTCGTAATGATATGGATTATGGTATCATTGAAACTAATCAATAATAATTGTAAACAATTATAGTTAAGGCCCTATTATTAGGGCCTTTTTTAAATGTTTACATTTTTTGAATTTTGTGATATGATAATATTGAAATAAGATATGGAGGATGTTTATGAAAATATTAAAAAAATTAGGCATATTTTTATTGCTTGGATTCTTTACACTTATTAGTTTTAATCTTTCAGTTAACGCTGAAAATTTAGTTTTATCTGATGGTACTACAGTTTATTACAAAGGAACAACAATTGCTGTTGAAGTTCCTGAAGATTATAAAATGCAAGACACATATTTTCGTGGTGTTTGGGTAACACCTTTAGCTGGTTGTTTACCTAGTTGTAGCAGCAGTAGTGAAGCGAATTATCGAAAAGAAATACTAGAAATGTTTGATGTAATGGAATACTATGGCTTGAATGCTTTAATTTATCATATTCGTATTATGAATGATGCTTTATATCCATCTAAGTTAAATCCAAAATCAAATTATATGACTACAAATACTGATATGCTTGAGTGGGTTATTGAAGAATGTCATAATCGGGGAATAGAATTTCATGCTTGGATGAATCCATATCGTGTAAAGAGTAGTGGTGGCAGTGATTTAAATGCTATTGCAAATAATATAAAGAATAAATGTCCAAATAATATTGGAAGTAATCCTGATAATTTATTAATGAATAGTTCTGGGGGAGTTATTTTAAATCCTGGTTTACCAGAAGTAAGAGACTTTATTGTAGAAACATGCATGGAAGTTATCAAGAATTATGATGTTGATGCCATCCATTTTGATGATTATTTTTATATTACTGGTGTAGATGATACATCTACAAGAGAAAAATATAATCCAGATGGTTTGTCATTAGCTGATTGGCGTCGTCATCAAGTAGACTTATTTATTAAACAATTAAGTGACGAAATGCGTGCGTATAATGAAGAAAATAATCGCTATGTTCAATTAGGTATTAGTCCATCAGGAATTTATCGTAATGGTGATGGTGTTGTTACATATGATGAAAACGGTAATGCAATTACAAATGGTTCAAAGACTGGTGGAATGCAACACTATGATAATTATTTATATTCTGATACATTGAAATGGTGTAATGAAGAATGGATTGATTACATTGTTCCACAAAGCTATTGGGGTTTTTCACATACTGTTGCTGGTTTTGCGGATGTAATGGGTTGGTGGAATAAGGTTGTAGCAAAGAAGAAAGTTAATTTATATTCTGGCATGGGGATTTATATGTCAGAAACTCCAGGAAAGAATTACTCTTGGGGATTTGATCCTAATGAAGCATATAACCAAATATTATATACAACAACATTAACAAATACATCAGGAACAGTATTCTATAATTATAATTATTTAGAAAGAGCATATAAAGGTGATGAAACATCTTTATATGGTCAAGGATTAAAAAAGATTAAAGCAGAAATGTTTACAAACCCAGCAATCTTACCAGTTATTAGAACAATGGGAGAAGTAAAAATAGATGCTGTAAAAAGTGTAAAAACAGAAGTAAAAGATAATGATACACTAATTCAATTTACAGAAGTACCTAATGCAAAGCGTTATGTAATATATCGTAGTTTGAAAAATGTTACTTGTGCTCCAGAAGAAGTAGTTGCAATAGTCTCACAAAAACCTTATATAAGTTCAAATGTTATTTCATTTTTAGATGAAGGAACAAATGGCAATAAATACAATTATGCTGTTCGTGCCCAAGCTGCTAATAATCAATTAAGTGAACCTACATATGGTGGTTTAGTAACATATGAAGTAACATTCACAGATTTTGATGGCAATGTTTTGAAAAAAGAAACTGTTCCTTTTGGAGGTAGTGCAACTGCACCAACTCCTCCTGTTAGAAGTGAAGGTGAATTCTTAGGTTGGGGTGCTGATTTTAGCACAGTTACCTCAGATTTAGTTGTTAATGCAAAATATACTGATAGTAAATGTACAGTTAAGTTTTATAATGGTGATGGTTCGTTAGCTAAAGAAGAAATAGTCTTTTATGGAAAAGATGCTATCGCTCCTGTAGTTACAAAAGAAGGATATAATTTTGTTGGTTGGGATAAAGAGTTTTCTAATGTTACAAAAGATTTAGAAGTATATCCTATATTTGAAGAAAAGATGATTACCTATAAGTTTGTAACTGATAAGGGAGTTGTAATTGATGAATATCAATTAAAATTTGGAAAGATTCCATGGTATCCAGCAGATCCAACAAAAGATGGTTATACATTTGTTGGTTGGGATAAAGAAATAGATGGTGTAACAGAAGATATTGTAGTTACGGCATTATTTGAACCAATCATGCTGACAATTACATTTGTTTCCGACATTGATGATTCTATTATTGATGTAATCCAAATCCCAATGTATAGTGATGTGCCATTACCAGAAAGTGCTCCTGAAGTTCCCGGTCACATCTTTAAACAATGGCGTGGTAATACTCAAAATGTAAATTACAATGCCACAATTACTGCTGTCTATGAAGAGATTGAATATTTATTAACATTCTTAGATATTGATGGTAATGTCTTAGTTGAAATTGAACATTATTATGTAGATCCATTTACTTATCCAGAAGCACCTGCTGTGGAAGGATATAAGTTTATAGGTTGGAGTTTTGATGTTAAAGATTTAGATAACATTAATACTGAAGTAACAATCTATCCAATATATTATAAAGATGGTGCAACTGTTACATTTGTGGATAAAGATGGAAATGTAATCGATACGGTTATTGTAAAAGATGAAGCAATTACTGCTCCAAAAGCTCCTGTTTTTGAAAATTACACATTTGTTGGTTGGGATAAAGAATTTACAACTGTAAAAGATGATTTAACTGTAACTGCCCTTTATGAACAATTCAAAGTTAAGTTTGTGGATATGTCTGGTAATGTTCTATTTGAAGATTTTTTAACTGATGGAAGTTATAAAAAAGCATTCCCTGAAGTATTAGTTGTTGGTTATATCTTAAAATCATGGAGTATTGATACGATTGAAAATCAACATCAAGATGTGACTGTAACTGGTATTTTTGAAGAAAAGACAATAACTGTCACATATTTAGATAAAGATGGTAATGTTATTGATGAAGAAGTTGTTCCTTATGGTGGTAATGCTTTAAATGAAGTAAGTGCACCAACAGTTGATGGAATGAAGTTTAATGGTTGGGATAAACCATTAGAACAATTAACAGAAGATTTAACAGTAACTGCAACATATATTGAATCAACAGGTTGTTCATTATTTACATTAAAGAATATGTTTGTTGGTTTAGCTCTATTAGGATTTGC
>JAEDHQ010000078.1 GCA_016296945.1 Bacilli bacterium
CAAATTTAACACCTTTTTCTTTTGCAATTCTAATACCTTCGGCTTGTCTTTGTTTAATATTATTCCTTTCATTTTCTGCAACAAAACTTAAAACCTGAAGGACTATATCACTTATAAATTTACCAACTAAGTTTTTACCTTCAATTCTAGTATCAAGAAGAGGCATATCAATAACTTTTATATCAGCACCAATTGTTTTTGTTATTCTTGCCCATTCCTCTAATATCATTTGATAATTTCTACCTAGGCGATCTATTGATTTTATAATTAATAAATCGTCTTTTTTTAATTTTTTAATTAATTTTTGATAATTAGTTCTATCAAAATCCTTACCAGATTCCTTATCGATATATATTTTTTTATCCTCAATATTAAATTCTTTTATTTCTTGATATTGTCTATCAATTTTTTGTTGTTTTGTTGAAACTCTAATATATGCATAGATCAATTTAAGCACCTCCTTGGCTTATATATATCTAATAATAAACAATAAATCAAGAGATTTATGTCAAAAAAGTGCCAAATGATACAAAAATGTATAGATTTATTTACTGAAATAATGTATAATATAAATTGATAAAAACAATCAAAATCGCTTAAATTAGAAGCAGATTTTTATTAATTTTATTGAAAGAAATAAAGTGTCAAAATGTATACAATTTGATACCTTTTGGTAGGTGATTCCTGTTATATAATGTTCTAGATTTATAAAAATAGAATAGCTGAAATAGAGGCAAAATTAAAATTTTCGAAAAAAATACGGATTTGTTTGGGATAATGAAAGTGCAAAAGAGACAGTGGTTGAAATATGTGAAAAAACTATTACAACGTTTAAAGAAAAAATTACTTTAGGCTGTTTTTAGATAGTTTTATTGCAATTCAACAAAAAATTGAGTGATTCAATGAAACGTTTATTTGCAAAATCTTTTTTCACTTGTATAATTAAATTGGTCAAGGAGGTGTTAAGTTTATGGGCGTTGGACCAAAAATAAAAGAATTAAGAAATAAAGCTGGGTTAACTCAAAAAGATTTAGCTGATCAACTTCACGTTACATATCAAGCGGTATCTAGATGGGAAAATGATGATGCTGAACCATCAATCGGTACATTGAAAGAAATGTGTGGAATCCTTAATTGTTCTATTGAAGAATTGTTTGAGATAGACAAGAAGGATGAACAAAAACCTGTCGAAGAAAAAGTAACTATCGTAGAGAAGGTGATTGTTCAAGAACCGAAGCCAGTGTTAGGCGTATGTGAAAAGTGTAATGAACCAATCTATGAGGCTTCTAATTTGAATCGAATTAATGAGACTATCTTAGTTCGAACAAATAGAACTAGCCATAATGAAAGTAGACAAAGAATTTTATGTAATGGTTGTAATGAGATTAGGCTTGCTGAAGAAAAGAGAAAAGCGAAACAAATCCAGAGGGAAAAAGAGGCTGATTTTAGAAAAATAAGAATTCATTCATTTATTTGGCCTTCATTGGTTGCACTTATATTTATTATTAGTGGTATAAGTACATTTGCCAAAGGTGATGCTTCTACCGGATTTGGAATCTTGGTGGTTGGTGTATTAGCATATTGCTTTATCGCAACAATGATTTTGAATAATACATTCATAACTGATATGTGGCTTGAAATCGCATCTTGGGGATTTGTCAAATTACCAGGTATAATCTTTGAGTTTAGTTTTGATGGATTGATATTCCTAATTGCTGTGAAAATCATATTTTTCATATTAGGAATTGTATTAGCAATTTTAGCTGCTATATTAGCATCTTTATTAGCAATGGCATTAAGTATATTTGTATACCCGTTTGCGTTAAGAAAAAATTTAAAATGTGAAGAATAAAAAAGAAGATAGTGATAAACATTATAAGTAAATTCACTACAATAACTCGGGTATCCTATTGGGGATGGATACATAAAGGAAATTTATATTGAATGCCTAAAATATATACAAAATATGAATCCATTTGGTCGCTGCTAACTTAGAAATCAGCTGAAAAGTATGGTCATAATACAAGTTACTAATAAATGAAGGCAATTAAAATATCTATTCTAGATTATTATTGTAGGTTAGAAAACGATTATGAGGATATAAAGAGTTAAATTAATAGATATAATAAAATGGAATTCATAACTGTTTTAATAATCTTTATTATTTTTGGTGTTATTTAAATTATCTTAAAAGATATGAAAAAAATTTTATTAATGAAAATAGCGTAAATTCAATTCTAGAAATCCAAAGGCAACAGACTATGGAAAAAACATAAAATAAGAGGTGATAGAATATGAAAAAGAAAAATATAATGGCTTTATTTTTAGGTTTAGTTATCCTAGTTCTTTTAATTGCATGTGGAGGTAAGGAAGATAATCCTACCGATAATGCAGGTCCATCAAATCCATCAATAACACAACCTTCTGATAACACTTCTAGTGGATCAGATACAAGTAATGATATGGTTATGTTGGCTTCATACAAATCTGCTGCAATTTCAAAACTAGATGAAATTGTAAATCCTGTAATTGCTAAAATACCGAATGAAGATTTAAAGACAGCGATTCAAACTTATTATGATAATGAAAAACAATATGTAAATGGAATAACAGACCTTGAAACAGCAAAGGCGGCTGCCACAAAGGTTGTTGAGGATACAAAAGTATTTGCTAAGGATACTCTTAAACCTTTAGCAATTCAAAAATTAAATGGTTTAATTAATCCATTAATCGAGAAGATTCCTGATGACGAGTTAAAATCATCAGTTCAAAATTTCTACAATAAAGAAATGGATAAGATTGATTCAGTTGAATCTTTGGATGAAGTATCAAATACGTATAAAGAAATATTAGATGATACCAAGAATTTTATAAGTTCCGAAACAGAAAAATTAATAATTGCATTAAAAAATAAAGCCTTGGAGGAATTAGATCCTTATGTTACGGCTTTAATTGCAAAGATTCCTTACGATACTTTAAAGACAGATACACAAGATTTCTATAATGAAGAGAAGAAAAAATTAGATGCTGTCGACACTATTGATGGATTTGAATCATGTATTAAGGAGATTAAGGATGATTTAGAGAAATATGCATTAACTGAGACAAAAAAGATTGCATTAGCAAAGTTACAAGAAGTTGTTGATGCTGGAATTGCAAAGATTCCTAACCCTGAAATTAAAGAAGATTTGACAAGATTCTCAAATACAGAAATTGATAAGTTAAATGCAGTTACTAATATTGAGGATATTCCTGAGACTCTTACTACTGTAATTAGTGAAACTGAGGCTCATATCAAAGGCTTGCTTATAGATACAGTTAAAGAATATGTTGCAAGATTAACCGCTGTTGAATCAACTACAGCTTATGATTATTTACCAGCAGCAATGCTTCCTTCATATGCTAATAATGTAGTAAATGCATCAAGCATAAATTATGATTTCACTTCATTTAATGATGTATCTACTATTAATCAAGCAGGTTATGGCGAACAATGGCAAATGGTGGTTGAGAATATTAATCAAAGTGTAGCAATGGCTAAGGTATTTAATGTGGCTCAAACGGCTTTAAATGCTGCAGGAAATGCAGTTAATATTTATATTACAAATTCATATGCAGAAGAAATGTCATATTTATTCAGTGGAAGTGGATATACTGGAAAGTTTGAATTTATAGATTCTAAGCTTATCTTCAATATAACATTAACTGATGCAGTTACAGTTCCAGTATTTGGCTCAGTAAAGCCAGTTATTAAGATGGAATATGACTTAACTAAAGAAGCAAAAAGAATTTTCATTAGCTTAGGCGATTCATATAAAGTAAAATATGTTATTACAAAAAATGGATATGAAATGGCTACGACTTATGGATTAACAATTGCCGGTAAGTCAGCATCAAGATCTTCATATCTTTCTATTGTTAATAATAATGATAAGACAACAGGACATATTTATGAATACACAACATATGAAGAATCAGATAAAATCAAGGCTTGTGCTGATTTTTATGTCGAAAATGGGTATGTATCAGTTGTTGGAAATAAGTCATCAGGAATGACAGGATTTGATGGATATATCAATGAATTATACTCAGCAAATGAGGGAAGATTACTAGGATATGAAGTTAGAGAAAAATTGACAATTGCGGGTGTTACAGGAACATATAATACTCTTTGGTTCAACTTATGGGATATCCAAGGAATCAATTCTATTAAAGTTACTGATAAAACTGATGCAAACAAATCAGATAAGAGTACTGTTAATGTTTATTTAAATGGTTCATCAACTTTATTATCACCTACTTATAATTCAAAATTGGGTTTTAAAACAAGCCGCAAATATGATATTGAGTATAGAACAAGATATTATTATACTTATGACACAGAAAATGATACTTATGTTTCAAAATCTGTTCAAGTACCAATGATGTTTATTCAAGAAGGGGAGAACTATGATTCATTTACTACTAATATGTTAAATGACAATGGATTAAATGCTTCAGTAACATTATCACAAGTACATTTGAATAAAATTCTTTCTGATTATGATACTTTAATCGATATCTTTATCGCAAACAAGGATGCTATGTCATCTGAAGATATCATTTCATATTTAAAACAATACGAATAATAATTAAGTCCACTAGGCATAACATCTTAGTGGATTTTTATATTATATAATTGTGTTAGGCGAGAATTTTATTTTACATATAAAAATTGTTTTTTATTGCTACATTTTAATTTTAGAATAGTATTTAAAAATGTGCTCACAATACAATAACCGCAAAACTATTGATAAATAAAAGTTTTGCGGTTATTATATATACAGGAGTTGATTTTATGATTAGAATAAATTATATTGTTGATATTGGTAAAAATAATTCGCATGAAATAGATTTTGTTGCAAGAACATATAATGATTTATATTATATTCATTCTTCTTTATCAATTGAAAATATAGAAACTAAAGCAAGAGAAGTATCTGCTTTTAAAGGTTTAGATGATGGATATAAAAAGATAGTAATAACAATGGATAACCATTCTTTGATTAGATTAGAAGATGGTTATAAAATGATTCACATATTTGATTTCTTGTTAAATGAAGACATGCTCAAAGAAATTTAAATATGTAAACATTCTTTTATTTGAACCGTAAAAAGGCGGAGGTCTTATAATGTTATATAATATATGTTGATTATTAATAAAAATGAGGTGTGCGTAAAAAAATAGGTCCATTTACACACTGTATTAAAATTAGGCAACAAACGCATATTGAAATAAAAGAATTGATACAATAACAAACTAAGTTTGTTTTGGTATCAGTTCTTTTTTCATTTTTAAGGGCTATTTTGCTTGTTTTAGGCTTATTTTTCTTAAATTCAGGTGAAGTATCCTTTTTTTGTCTACTCATTTTATCTACTTCCTATTTGTGAAAAGCACGATTTAACTAACGAAAAGCACGAATATACTATTATGCTTATTAGTTGACCACTGGCAATAATGCTAGTGTTCTTTTTTTATACCGCAGAAATATTTATTAACTTTTTTCAAAAAATAGGGTGGTCAAAAACGTCTTTAAATCTCCATATGGTGAGCAAGGGATAAACAACAACAAAAATCCTGCTCAAAGGAGGAATTCAAATGAAACATAAATTGAAAATCAATGTTGCTTTTAGCGTTAATATTTGATATAATTTAAAAGATAAGAAGAGGATTATTAAAAAAACTCTTCGGAACCGACGCGGATAAGGTAATGATTATCATTACAGGAGATTCAGTAAAAACAGCATAAAAAATTAAATATAAAGATCATGGAAGGAGGTTTTGATTTTGCACAATAAATTAGTAACTATTCTCTTTTTTGCTTTTTGCCTTTTGACTACCTTTTCATTAACCGCATGCGATTTATTTAATGGAAATACAAATAAAAACGATAAAGTCATCGAATACAATGAAGAGCTTGATTCATCAACTGGCAAATGGATATTAAAAGATAACTCTGATACTTTCTTTGTATTTGATGGAAGTAAAGACATCATGTCATTTAAGTATGTTGAAGATGGTCTAGATAAATATGAAGGCCAATATAGAGTCGTATATAATGAAAATGATGGTGCAAATACTTTTACACTAAATTTTATTTTAACTAGAGATGATGCGGAAAAGGAAGATTGGCTTTATACCTATGTAGATGTTTTTGAGACCGATTTCACCCAATTTACGACCATCAAGGAAGAAAGATCAGAAGGTATGAATGATGGAAGAATTTATTCACATATATATAGAATAAGCGAGCTTCCATATAAACTTGGAACATATGTTCTTGAAGGCAAAGAATATAAACAGGATAAAGATAATTATAAATATACAAAACAATATCAGATCCCTGAAGGAACATATTCATTAGATGAAAATGTATCTATAACATTTGTAATGCCTAAACCTTATATTCATGCTCTATTTCAATATAAAAACGGAGATGAAGTGGTTGAAGGAGTCTACTGGACTTCAGCTGATAAAAAGACAATATATCTTTATATTGAGAATGACCCATATGAGCATATAAGGCTCGAAGACCGTGACAAATACGATATGACATTTTCTAGTGAATACCCACCAGATTTTTATCTAAGAGGTAATTTTGAATTAGTGGATGGGGCAATAGTCATTGATGGATTATACCATCATGGTGAAAGTCAAACTGAAATAGAAGATAAAGTTTTTAAATTTGGTACATATTTTTTAAACAACTAGTTATTCATTAAAAATAATTGAATTTTATTATGCAATAGAAGAGTATTTTTTTAATTTTTTCAATTAATTCTGTGGGTTGCTTATAGCATGTATTCAA
>JAEDHQ010000079.1 GCA_016296945.1 Bacilli bacterium
TTTTACCATAAAAAATAAAAAAAATCCACATAATAATATACTATTAAAAAGTTGAGGAAATCCTCAACTTAAATTACAATTTAATTTTTCATTTACTTCTTCTAATAATTGATTTGCTTTTCTAACAACATATAATTTATCATTCTTAGAAGAAATCACAGTTAATTTATCTTTCGCAGCAAGATAATTACCTTCTTTAATATCTAAAAGTGCCATTTGGTAATTGCTAGAAATTAACGATAATTTTGTTGGTATTAAAACTTTACGATTCTTTAATAATTCTTTTGCTTTATCTAAATGTATTCCTGATACAATATAATATTTTGCTTCCAGTAGCATATAGATAATAGAATAATTGTTTTTTAAAGCTTTATTATTACTATTTGTGATAAGATCACGCATTTTTAATAATGTGAATTTCATCTTTTCATCTAGATTATTATAAAAGAAATAATCACACCATGCTTTCAAATAGAGTATTTGCATTACTTCATCTAATTCATTTGATTGATTATCTATTTCTAGCAATCTGTTTTTTACATTATCAAAATCACCTGCATCAAGATAAGCTAATGAATAATATAAATTATATAACAGCTTTTGCTTTTTTGTAAGAAAACATTTATTCGCATAGTTGTTTAACTCTTCAATATATTTAAAAGGATCACATTCTTGACCATAACGAGCAATAATATCATTTGTAATTTGACGTTCTTTATTCTTTATTACATTATTTAAGATTAAAACAATAATCATTAATAAAATAAATAAGAATGGATTATCATATGTTAGAGATAAAGCTGTTAATACAATTAAAGCTATAAATGATAATATTAAACATATCAATCTTCTTTTTCTCATAGTATCAGTCCTTTTATACTTTGGTTATTATACACTTTATTATTGCAAATTTCAATAACATTAAACACTTTTAAATATAATGTCATATAAAAAGTTAAGTATAAAACTTAACTCTTTTTACTATTTCTTTCTAATCCATTTAGCACTTCGGCCTTTACCTAAAGGTTCGATATATCCTTGTTCTCTTAATGAAATCAATGCACGATTAATGGTAGATTCACTTACATAAGGATTAGCTATTCTAATCTCTTCTTTAGTAAATACTGATTTCATACTTAAAATTGTACTTTCAATATTATCTACTTTTTTATTAGTGCTGTCAAAACGATAATCTTTTATAATTTTGTCTGTTTGTTTATAAGCTTTAATAACTAAGTTTAAGAAATATCTGACAAACTCTGTAGTTTGTGCATATCCTTCTTTCCAATTTACACTTGCTTTACATAGTTGATCTGTAAAGTTTGAAAAATCAAAATAAAGCATTTCAAAGAAACTTACATATTTAAAGGCATTAATATCTGCAATCAAGATTAATTGATATAAAATGACTAATGAAATAACTTCATTTTTGGAAACAAAAGGTCTTAAGTTATAAAAATCAACAAAATAATTTAAAAATAGAGTAATTTTTTCAAATTTTTCGGAGCGAAGATTTAATGAAATAATATCATTCATTTCTTCCAAAATTAATCTTTTACTTTTATTACTTTGCGATTGTAATAAAGATTGACCGCCTTCAGATAAATCAAACTTAATTCCATTATAATGAGAATAGATATAATTTACCATATTAAAAATTTCATTACTTTGTAAACTAACTAATTGAAATTTTTGTTGGATAGCACTTAATGTATCTTTTAAATTATATAAAGTATTTTCTTCCTTATTACGGGGAGAAGAATTCTTTTCAATAATCAATCTTGCGCGAGCTTCACTAATATCTAATTTCAAGATTTTAGATAAAAAATATGCATCTTTTTGGACAGTAGTATCAATAACGCGATTTAAATCAGAGCCAAGAGTATTAATATAAAACTCATTGTTGCCGATGAAACGATAAATTTTTGATAATGTGACAACAATATCATTCGGAATAATATAATGATCTAGTTTTGAAATACAATTCATTTTTATCACCCTATTCTAAATCACTAGAATCCCTTGCTATAATTATTTTTTCAAATCGGCCTAAATTGTTTGAGCAAGTATTAATCTTCTTAATTGTTAGAGATTTTGCAACTTCTTCATAATTAATTAGATCGTATAAACCTGCACCACTAACATGAATCTCTGGATTTAAATTTTGTTGGTGAACAATCTCAAAGTCTACTAAGAATGGACCATTCTTAGTCATATCAACATATTGTTTACCAACATGAATTTTCTTACCTTTTGTAACATCATTTGCTTTAAATCTTCTTAAACCTCCACGTTGATTTAAGATTAATAAAACATCTTTTGGTTCAACATAAAAAGCACCTATAACTTCATCAGTAGGACGATTTTTCATTTCTAAGGCTTTAACACCAAATGAGGCAGGAGCAAATTCACTAATTTCTGATGCATTATAACGAAGCATAAATCCTTGTTTTGTTACTACCATAACTTCCTTTGCTTCGCCTTTACAAATATCGATACTTACCAACTTATCATCTTCACGAATTTTAGTTGCTTTTAATGCTTTTGAAATACGCATTGCATTAAATTCGCGAATATGTGTTCGTTTTGTTAAACCATTTTTAGTAGTAAATAAAACATAACGATTCTCTTCCCAATCATTTACAGGAGTAGTAAACATTACTGTTTCATCTGCAGAGATAGTAGCTAGAACAGAAACATTTCGTCCCATATCACGCAAACGACATTCAGGAATATTTTGAACTGGCAAATATACATAATTACCTAAGTTAGTGAACAATAAAATTGTATCTAAAGTAGTTACTTCATATTTTGCAATCACAAAATCTTCTTCTTTAAGTTTATTTTCATCACCATTAGTATAATTCTTTGGCGATACTCGCTTAATATATCCATCTTTAGTAATAATAACAACTACATCTTCTTTAGCTCTTAATTCTTTTACTTCAACTTTTACATCGTCAATCTTATGTTCAATTGTTGTACGACGTTTTTGACTTAATACTTTTAAAGTTTGCAATAATTCTTTTTTAACTAAATCCATTAATAATGATTCGTTAGCTAACATTTCTGTTAATTCATTAATCTTATCTTCTAATTCTTTCTTTTCGGCTTGTAAAGCAAAAATGTCAGTATTTGTTAATCGATATAATTGTAACATAACAATTGCTTCAGCTTGTTCTTCACTAAATTTATAATTGGTAACTAAGTTATCTTTTGCTTCCTTCTTATTTGCAGATGATCTAATTGTCTTAATTACAGCATCTAAAATAGAAACCATTGAAATTAATCCTTCTACAATGTGATGTCTTTTCTTTGCAGCATTCAATTCAAAATTACAACGATTAGTTGTAACATCTCTTTGATGATCAATATATGCATCTAACATCTCTATTAAGCCAAGGCACATAGGTTTCTTATCACTAATACAAACCATGTTAAAAGTATAATTAATTTGTAAATCAGAAGCTTTAAATAAGAAATTACGAATATAATCATGATTTGCATCTTTTCGTAAATCAATGGCAATACGTAATCCTTGTCTGTCAGATTCATCACGAATATCTAAAACGCCATCGACATTCTTTTCCGCAACAACATCTGTCATCTTTTTAACTAAAATAGATTTATTAACATCATATGGAATTTCTGTAATAATAATTTGATTAATATTTTCAAGTTCGACAATTTCAGTACGAGATTTTAGAATGATTTTACCTTTACCTGTTTTATAAGCATTTTTAATACCATCAATCCCTTGAACAATACCACCTGTAGGAAAATCTGGTCCTTGTACAATTGTCATAATTTCACGTAAAGTACATTGCGGTTTATTAATACGATAAATAACAGCATTGATTATTTCATTAATATTGTGAGGAGGAATATCCGTAGCATAACCAGCGGCAATTCCTGTAGCACCATTAACTAAAAGATTAGGAAAACGTGCAGGTAAAACAACAGGTTCGAGTTCTTCATCATCAAAATTTGGAACAAATCCAACAGTTCTTTTATTTAAATCTTTTAATAAAAATTCCGAATTAGATGATAAACGAGCTTCAGTATAACGCATTGCGGCAGCAGGATCACCATCAATACTACCATTATTACCGTGCATATCTATTAAAGGCAATAAAGTCTTAAAATTTTGACTCATTCTAACCATCGCTTCATAAATAGAACTATCACCATGAGGGTGATATTTTCCCATTACTTCCCCTACAATACGAGCCGACTTTTTATATGGTTTATTAGGAAACATCCCCAATCGATACATACCATATAATATGCGTCGTTGTACCGGTTTTAATCCATCACGAGCATCAGGTAAGGCTCTTTCTTGGATAATATATTTAGAATAACGACCAAAGCGCTCACCAAAAATATTCTCTAAATTATCATTAATAATTTTTTCTTCTACAAAATCATTAATCTTATATAAGGCTTTTTTAGTTGCTCTACTCATAATCATCACCCACTTCTCCGATTGCTAAATCGAAGTTATCATCATTATCAAATGAAATATTTTTTTCAATCCATTCACGTCTAGGATCAACTTCATCACCCATTAATACAGAAACACGATTATCTGCATCACTAAAATCTTCAATATTTACTTTAATTAAAGTTCTTGTGGCCGGATTCATTGTCGTTTCCCATAATTGTTCATAGTTCATTTCACCTAAACCTTTGAAACGCTGAATTTCGTAATTTCCTTTTATTTCAGAAATTCTTTCTTTTAATTCTTCATCACTCCATGCATAAGTTTGCTCATTCTTTTGACTTATCTTATATAATGGAGGTAAAGCAATATAAACATGACCGTTTTCTATTAAACCAGGCATATATCTAAAGAAAAAAGTTAATAACAAAATTTGAATATGTGCCCCATCGTTATCGGCATCGGTCATTATAATAACTTTATTATAGTTACATTTTGAAATATTAAATTCGGAACCAATTCCTGTACCAATTGTATAAATCATTGACATGATTTCTTCGTTTTTCAGTAATTCTTCACTTCTAGTTCTTTCGGCGTTAATTACTTTACCTCGTAATGGCAAAATTGCTTGAAAACGGCGATCACGACCTTGTTTTGCAGATCCACCTGCAGAATCACCTTCAACCAAGAAAAGTTCATTTGTCTTTGGATTCTTTTCTTGCACAGGAGCAAGTTTACCATTCATATTAACATTCTTAGTTTTTATAGCTTTAACTTCACGACTTTGCTCTTTAGCTTTTCGAACAGCTTCACGTTCTTTAAATGCTCGAAGAGCATTATTCATTAACATTGTAGCAATTTCACCATTTTCAAATAAGAAAAATTTAAGTTTTTCAGAAACAATTTGTTCAACTGCAAATTTTGCATCTGCTGATCCTAATTTGCTCTTTGTTTGTCCTTCAAATTGTAAAATATCTTCAGGAACACGAATTGATAAAACCGCTGTAATTCCATCACGAATATCGGTTCCATCCAAATTTGGATCTTTATCTTTTAGAATTTTCTTTAATCGACCATATTCATTAAATGAACGCGTTAAAGCAGAACGAAAGCCTGTTTCATGAGTTCCACCATCACGAGTACGAATATTGTTTACAAATGACAAAATGTTTTCACTATATGTTTTAGATGTATATTGGAAAGCACATTCAATATAAATATTATTATATGTACCAGTAATGTAAATCGGTTCATGCATTATTTCTTTAGTTTTAGTTAAATCTTTTACATATTCTACAATACCTTCTGAATATTGAAATACTTCATGTTGTCCATTACGTTCATCATAAATCTCGCCTTTTAATCCTTTAATTAAAAATGCAGATTCTTTTAAACGTTGAACACATTGTTTATAATCAATATAAGTAGTAGAGAAAATAGAAGGATCCGGTTTAAAGCAAACAGTAGTTCCATGTTCTTTTTTTGGATCATTAACAATCTTAGGTTTATGAATTACAGAACCACCATCTTCAAATCTTTGAGTGTAACATTTACCATCACGATGAATTTCAACTTCTAACCATTCACTTAAGGCATTTACTACACTCGCACCTACACCATGTAAACCACCAGCCACTTTATAAGTAGTATTGTCAAATTTGCCACCAGCATGTAACATACTATAAACAACTTGTGGAGTAGGAACACCTTCTTTATGCATAGTAATAGGAATACCACGGCCATTATCAGAAACTTGCACAATATTACCCTTTTTAATTATGATAGTAACATGATTAGCAAATTCAGATAAAACTTCATCAATAGCATTATCCATTATTTCCCAGACTAAATGATGAATACCTCGAGAATCTGTAGACCCAATATACATCCCAGGACGCTTACGAACTGCTTCAAGCCCTTTAAGAACTTGTATTTCATCAGAAGTATAAGATTTAATTTTCTCTTTAGCCATAATACTTTCCTCCACTATATATTATATTATACCACATAATTAATCAAATGTAAACATTGATTTTCAAAAAATAATAATATTCAAATAATAGATATGAATATATTTAATGTCGATTTTTCTTTAAAAATCTGATTTTATAAAACTATTAAAATTAGTGTTGTTAAGAGTAAAGAAACATTATATCTTGAAATAATTATAATATTATAGTATAATAATACAAAGATTTTTTTGAGGTAAACTATGGAAATTTTTCTAAAAATATTAT
>JAEDHQ010000080.1 GCA_016296945.1 Bacilli bacterium
TAAAAACATTAATTTAAAAGATTACATTGCTGATGTTTTGGATTTTCCAATTGAAGGCATTTTATTTCGTGATATTACTCCATTAATGGGTGATGGTGATGCTTTTAAAACTGCTTGCGATGAATTAAAAGAATTTGCTATGGGTGTTGGTGCTGAAGTAGTTGCTGGACCAGAATCTCGTGGTTTTATCTTTGGATGTCCAATTGCAAAAGATTTAGGTATCGGATTTGTACCAGTGCGTAAGCCTAACAAATTACCTCGTGAAACAATAAGTGTTTCTTATGATTTAGAATATGGAAGTAACACTTTATGTATGCATAAGGATGCTATTAAACCAGGTCAAAAAGTTGTTATTGTTGATGACTTATTAGCAACTGGAGGAACTATGAAAGCTGCAATCGAACTTGTAGAAAAGCTAGGTGGTATTGTTGTTGGTTTAGCATTCTTAATAGAATTAGAAGATTTAAAAGGCCGTGAATTATTAAAAGGCTATAATGTTAAAACATTAATGAAATATTAATATAAATAGGAATTAGATTATAAAGATTATAATATATAGAAGGAGGTGAGTATATGGAAACTAGTAAAGGAATTACGAAAGAGGATTTATTTAATAAAGCTGCAACATATTTAAAAAATGAAAAGAATCTTGATTTAATTAGAAAAGCATATTATCTAGCTGAAAAATATCATGAGGGACAATTTCGTCGTTCTGGTGATCCATATATTCAACATCCACTAGAAGTTGCTTATTTACTTGCAAGTCTTCAAACTTCCCCACAAACTATTTGTGCTGGTTTACTTCATGATGTTTTAGAAGATACTGATTATACGAGTGAGGAAATGATTAAAGAATTTGGTTATGATATTTATTCGATTGTTGAAGGTGTAACTAAGATTGGTAAGTTAAAATATATGACCAAAGAAAGAGCTTTAGCTCGTACTCATCAAAAAATTTTACTTGCAATGGCAAAAGATATTCGAGTAGTCTTAGTTAAATTATTAGATAGAATCCATAATATGCGAACTTTAGAATTTCAATCACCAGAAAAGCAAGTTCGTATTGCACAAGAGACACTTGATTTATATGCACCACTTGCTCATCGCCTTGGGATGTATCGTATTAAAGCAGAATTAGAAGATACAGCTTTTAAATATATTCATCCAGATAAATATCAAGAAATCACATCTCGAATTTTACAACAACGAGAAACTCGTGAAGAAGATATTGATAAAATGCAACAAGCAATTACCAATCTCTTAGATAATAGCAATATTAAAGATTTCCAAATCAAAGGTCGTATTAAGAATATTTATAGTATTAATCATAAAATGGAAACAAAAGATTTGGATTTAAGTCAAATTTATGACTTAATGGCCTTACGTGTTATTGTCCCAACAGTTGCTGATTGTTATATGGTTTTAGGCTTAATCCATTCGCAATGGAATCCATTACCTGGTCGTTTTAAAGATTATATCGCAACACCTAAACCAAATCTATATCAATCTTTACATACTACTATTTTAGGTATAGAAGGAAAGATTTTTGAAGTTCAAATTCGAACTTATGATATGGATAACGTTGCTGAAAATGGTATTGCTGCACATTATAGTTATAAAGAAGAAAATAGTAATTATTCTCCTCAAAAAGAGCAAGAAGAATTAGTTACTAAATTAAAATGGTATAAAGATTTATTATCATATGTAGAAGTAGATGATAATGATGATGTTGATCCACTTCATAATATTAAAGAAGATATTTTTAGTGCAAATGTTTATGTTTTCACTCCTAAAGGAGATGTTTTAGATTTTCCAAATGGTGCTACTCCGCTTGATTTTGCATATCGAGTACATACTGAAGTTGGTAATCGTACTGTAGGAGCAATTGTTAATGGACGTATTGTTCCATTAACTTATCATCTTAAAACAGGTGATGTTATTGAAATTAAGACTAATAAAAATTTCAATGGTCCGAATGAAGGTTGGCTTAAGATTGTTAAAACATCACATGCAAAATCCAAGATTATGGGAATCTTAAATAAGCGTAAACGTGATCAATTAATTGAAAAAGGTCAAGAAGAAATTGATAAATTAATTAAAGTTTTAAATTTAAGCATTAAAATTGATGAAAAACTTGTCAAAGAACATTATCCTAAAATAACTATCAATACATTAGATGATTTCTATTATAATGTCGGTAAGGGTGAGATTTCTGCAAAAGGGGCAATTAATAAATTCTCTGGTTCAATTGAAAAATTTGATGAGAATGCAATGATTAAGCATTATCAAGATTTAGAGAGAAATCGTAAACCACAAAAAACTAATGATTATGCTATTTACGTCGATGGTCTTCCAAAAGCACAAGTGAAACTTGCTAGTTGTTGTCATCCAGTATATGGAGATGCAATTATTGGTTATGTTTCTAAGGGTAATGGCATCGTAGTTCATCGTTTTGAATGTCATAATGTAAAACATAGTCAAGAAGAAAGATTTATTGATGTATACTGGGATGATACACCAGGAACAAAACATTATGAATCTATTTTACATATATATTCTTTTGATCGCAAAAATATAGTCGCAGAAATAATTAATACTATTAATGGTATTAATAATGTTAATATTAATTCTATTACATCATCAAAAGATCGTAACGGAGATTTGGTTACAAAAGTGAAAATATCAGTTAATAATTTAGAAACATTAGCTAATTTACAAACTAACCTTTATAAAATTTCTGATATTCATACTATAGAAAGGGTAGTTAAATAATTTATTTATGAGAATTGTTTTACAAAGAGTAGATCATGCAAGTTGTACTGTCGATGGTAAGATTACTGGTCAAATTGGTAAAGGTTATATGTTATTAGTTGGTTTTACTAATGGTGATGATTTATCTAAAGTACAAAAAGCAGCAAAAAAAATTGCTGGATTAAGAATTTTTGAAGATGATAACCACAAGATGAATTTAAATTTAGAAACTGTAAAAGGAAGTATTTTATCCATTTCTCAATTTACTTTATATGCTAACACTAATGAAGGAAATCGACCATCATTTGTAGAGGCTTTGAATCCAATTGAAGCTAAAAAACTATACGAGCTATTTAATATTGAATTAAGAAAGTATGGTTTTGTAGTCGAAGAAGGTATTTTTGGTGCGCATATGGATATTGATTTGTTGAATAGTGGTCCTGTTACTATTATTTATGAGTTTTAGAATTTGTTTATAGTAATTTATAATACTCAACTTTTAAAAAGTTGAGTTTTATTTTTATTTAAATAATTAATTTAAAATGTGAAAGTCATTATATAAGAATCTTTTTTAATTTTATCTTTTAAAAATAATTGACTTGTGATTAAAAAAAATGATAAAATATATAAAACTTTTGTTTTTATTTATATAGATTAGAGGTGTTACGATGTACAAAAGTGAATATTTGAATAAAATAATGAATGAAGTAAAATTAAAGTACGCTGAACAAAAAGAATTTATTAATGCTGTTGAAGAATTTTTAGATTCAATGGAATTTATTGTAGAAGAAGATAAAGATATTGAAAGATATGGGATTTTAGAACGCTTAGTTGTTCCTGAAAGAGTATTCCAATTTAGAGTTCCATGGGTTGATGATAATGGCAAGGTTCAAGTAAATACTGGTTATCGAATTCAATTTAATAGTGCAATTGGTCCATATAAAGGAGGAATGAGATTCCATCCTAGCGTTAACTTATCGATTTTAAAATTCTTAGCTTTTGAACAAACATTTAAAAACTCTCTAACTGGTTTACCTATGGGCGGTGGAAAAGGTGGTGCCGACTTTGATCCTCGTGGGAAATCTGATGGTGAAATCATGCGTTTCTGTCAAAGTTTTATGGCAGAATTATATCATTTCTTAGGTCCTGATACTGATGTTCCCGCTGGTGATTTAGGTGTTGGTGCTCGTGAAGTAGGTTATATGTATGGAATGTATAAGAAATTAAAACATGAAAATACAGGAACATTTACTGGAAAAGGTATGAGTTTTGGTGGTAGTAAAGTAAGACCAGAAGCAACAGGATATGGTTTATTATATTTTGTTGATGAAATGCTTGCTACATATAAAAATGAAAACTTTGTTGGTAAAAAAGTGATTATTTCTGGTTTAGGTAAAGTTGCAAAATATGCTGCTGTTAAAGCTAAAGAATTAGGGGCAGTTGTTGTCGCAATGAGTGATACAACTGGATGGATTAGTAATCCTGAAGGTCTTAATGTTGATTTTATTGCTTCTCTCGACGATAAGAATGGAAAATGTACTAAACAATATTTAGATAAATATCCTAATACTTTCCATGGATCTAATCCTCATGAAATTTGGAAAGTACCTTGTGACATCGCATTACCATGTGCAACCCAAAATGAAATTAATTTAGATGATGCTAAACAACTTGTTAAGAATGGTTGCTATATGGTAGCTGAAGGTGCTAACATGCCTACCGAATTAGAAGCAGTTCATTATCTAGAAGCAAATGGAGTAATCTTTGCTCCTGGTAAAGCAAGTAATGCTGGTGGTGTGGCTGTTTCTGGTTTAGAAATGTGTCAAAATGCTATGCATTTAAGTTGGACATATGAAGAAGTAGATCAAAAACTTAAGGACATTATGAAAAATATTTTCAAAATGTCTTATGAAACTGCTTCTAAATATGGCAATCCTCAAAATTTATCTTTAGGTGCTAATATTGCTGGTTTCTTAAAAGTATATGATGCAATGAAAGCTCAAGGAATTGTTTAATAACAAATAAACTTATAGAGAATTGGTTTTTCCAATTCTTTTTTTACGACTTTTAGATTTTAAATATTTTATAACTTTATTTTTTTAGAAATTTATTATATAATATATTGAGTAATTATTTCGAGGTGTTTGTATGGATATTATTTCTACCTATAATCAATTAAAAGAGAAAGATATTAATTTAGATTTACTATCTGAGATTTCTGAATTGCGAGACTTTTGTGAAGAAGAAAATAACAAAGAATATTATTTCTTATGTTCAAATCTAATAATTAAAATCTTGATTAATGAAGGATTACTAGATGATGCCTTAAAAACTGCTGTTTATACACAAAGTTTATTTGATGATTATAAATCAATATATCAAGAAATATATAAAGAACTATTAGATAATTTAGCTTATATTTATATTACTAATCAAAACTATCTTCGTGCACTTGAAGTAGAACATTTAAAAAAGGAATTTTTAGATAGTAGTAAACAAGAAGAAGTTAATCGCTGGTTATTAGAGTGTTCATACATTCATGAAGCAATTGGGGAAAAGAATGAAGCATTAACAAAGTTAAAAGCAATTTTAATGAATAACCCTACTGATTTTACAAAATCGGTTGCTTTAAGTAATTTAATTAAATTATATATTGATTTAAATGATTTAAGTTCAGCTAAGGAAAAACTTGTAGAATGTTTTGATTTAGTTAATCAAATAAACGACAATGAAGGAATCCGTTACTGTGAATATTTAAATGGAAAGATAAACCATCTTGAAAAAAATTATGAAGAAAGTTATGTTTATTTAAGTAAATTAGTTGATGGTATTACGCAATTAGATTCTGAAAATTTTAATTATTTAAATGAGTTTATATCCTTATTGTCTGATATGGAAAAATATCAGGAAGGATTAAATTTAGCTTCCAAATATCTTGATATTGTTAATTCATCAACAGATTTAGAAAACAGATTAGTATTTTATAAATCTTATTTAAGATTGAATTTATTAATTAATAAAAAGAAAAAAGGATTTTTTGATTATACTCAATTATTAGATCAAATTAATATGCTTGAAACAGAAATGTTGAAGAATAAAAATATAAAAACAACAGAGTTAAGAGAGAATGATTTATTGATTGAATCTGAAAATAGTGCGAAAACCATTAGTAAGAAGTTGGTTGAAGGAATTGAATCGCTTGATTTTAAAGCAAAAGATTCTATCCGCAATTTCTTAATCAAATATTCTTATTCATTAGTTAATAAAATACCAATGGATGAAATTCAATATTATCTCTTTGATAAATCAGTTAGTACTGTTTTACCTGTCTTACCAACAAATATTAATTTGATTTCATCATATCAATATCGAAATAATCGTTTATACGAACGTAAAATTAATTATCGTGATATTGAAAAAACTGCAATCTTGAAAATAATTGAAGAACAAAAACTTTTCAGTTGTGATTTAAGTAAACCAAGCAATTCATATGTTGACGCGATTACTGGCAATGATTTTACATATAATTATTTAGTCGCGATTCCATTATTCAATGATCAAGGTATTTTTGGTTGTGCTTTACATTTAAGTAAATCTGATTATATTGTGAGCAATTTCTCTTTAGCATTCTTAAAAACAGCTGCTTTAGTTTTTGAATCACATCTTGTTAATCTATTATTTATTGAAAACAATAAATTAGAAAATAAATTATTAGCTACTGCAACTAATGAATTAAATTATGGTATATTCTATTATAATGATTATAATAAGAAAATGTTTTTATCTGATAATTTAAAAAATATTTTAAATTTATCTAATGAAATTTTAATTAATCA